>CAYVRS010000034.1:0-17236 GCA_964454075.1 uncultured Chitinophagales bacterium | reverse complement strand
CGCCGGCTTTCACATCATGGGTAGGCCGGTTTTGGGCGAAGGACTGCGTGTGCAGACCGATGAGCAACAGAAGAAGGAGGGCGTAGCGCATGTCAGCGGAGTTCGAAGAGCGCCCCTTCCAGTTCGGAAGCGGCATGGTGGTCGTTCATGGAACGTGCCAGAGCGATGCCTCGTGTATAGACGTCGCCGGCGTCGTCGGGACGGTTCATCCGTTCAAAGGTTTTTCCCAAATGGTAGTATACACCGATATACCGCTCGTTGCGCTCCAGAATCTGCGAGAACCAATCCAGGGCGTCGGCGTCACGACCAGCGTTCACATGTTCCATGGCGATGGCGAAGCGGGTGAACTCATCCGCCGGGTCCATCTCAAGAAACGAAAGCAAGGTCTGCAGCCTATCCACGGAAGCGGGATTGGATTTCGGTGAGCGAATCGCCGCCGAATTTGTCGAGTACGGCGCTGGCGATCACCGGAGCGATGATGTTCTCGATCACGACCACGGCGCGGGGCAAGGCGCAGACGTCGGAGCGCTCGTATCGTGTGTCGACGGTGTCATGGGTGTCGATGTCCACGGTTTTGAGCGGATTGAGCATCGTCGGAATGGGTTTCATCACGCCGCGGATGATCAGCGGTTCGCCGGTGGTCATGCCGCCTTCGAGCCCGCCCGCACGATTGGTGCGCCGGCCGTAACGCTCGCCGGTCCAAGTGATCTCATCGTGCACTTCGTGACCCGGACGGGTGCCCATTTCGAAGCCCATGCCGAATTCGACGCCTTTCATGGCTTGGGTGCCGAGGATGGCGGCGGCGAGTTGGCCGTCGAGTTTGCGGTCCCAATGGGTATAGCTGCCGAGTCCGGCGGGTAGACCCGTCACGATGATTTCGTACATGCCGCCCAGAGAGGTGCCTTCCTTGCGGCGCACTTTGATGAGTTCGACCATGCGGTCGGTGAGGTTCGGATCCAGGCAGCGCACTTCGGAGGCGTCAGCGGCATCGCCGAGTCGTTCCGAGCCGGTGTCGGCCAAAGGATCGGCCACGGCGCGGATGGCGTCCCAACCGGTGTAGCCTATGCCGCCGAGATGGATCACGTGGCCGCCGATCTGGATGCCAAGCTGGCGGAGGAACTGGCGAGCAACGGCGCCGGCGGCCACTCGGGCACCCGTCTCACGCGCCGAGGAACGCTCGATGACCGGACGCACATCGTCGAATCCGAATTTCTGCGTGCCTACGAGATCCGCGTGCCCCGGCCGTGGAATCGTGATCCGTTCCACGCCCTCGCCATCGCCGTCGATGGCCATGGTGACGGGCCAGTTCGCCGCGTCTTTCTCGTACGCGCGGTTCACCAGCTTCATGGTGATCGGTCCGCCCATGGTCTTGCCAAACCGGATGCCCGACGTGATGATCGGCACGTCTTTCTCGAAGGCCATGCGTCCGCCGCGGCCATATCCTTCCTGGCGGCGGGCCAGCTGCGTGGCGACGTCATCGACCGACAAGGGGATGCCGGCCGGTACGCCGTCGATGATGGTGGTGAGCTCCGGGCCGTGCGATTCGCCGGCGGTGAGGTATCTGAAATGATGCATGATGTCCCTAAAAATGGATCGTTGTCCCTACATGATGGATGGGGCCGACCACGCTCTGCGACGTGCGGCTCATATCGACGCGCACCCCTTTGATGCGCAGTCCGAGTCCGACACCAACCCCGCTCAGGTCGATGCGGTTGTCGGTCTTCAAGGCTTCGTGCGCCTTGTGGTTGTACCCGAGGCGCAGGATGAACGACTCGCTGAACAGGAATTCCCCGCCCAGCTCGAGGTGCTCGGCCAGCGGGATATCCCAGTCGTGGAGATGGCTTCCGGTGACGCTGAGACGGAGCGGCAGGTACATCAGCTTCCGCGAATACCCGGCCCGAAGGTCGAGAGGCAGGGTTTCCCGGGTGCCGTTGAATCCGGAGATCTGGTTGCCGGCGTTGAGCAGGGCCACGCCGAGGCTGCCCTGCTGTTCGGGCAGCGTGAGCAGCAGCCCGCCCGAGACGCTCCAAGCGGTCGAGGCGGTGTGCGTGTAATCGCTGCGGATGAGGTTGAGGGAGAGCCCGTAGCGGAGCGCGGAGCCTACGGATGTCGCGACACCCAGCGTGGCGGCCATGTCGTAGGCCCCGAACGTGGCCAAGGTCTGTCCCGACGCGTCGCGCTCGGTGAGGGTGCCGTAGCCGGCGTAGCGCACTGCGGCGCTCAGCGTGCCGAGGCGGGGCAGGTCGTACGCGAACGCCGCATAGCCGAGGGTGATGTCGCCGACCTGGCGGGCGATGCTGCTCGTGAACTGGCGGTGATGCGAGGAGGAGAGGTAGGCCGGGTTGGCGTGGGTCATGGCGGCCGACGCGTCGGGAAGGGAGACGGGTTGGCCGCCCAACGCCGCGAGGCGGGGGGATGCGGGTAGATTCAAAAACCGATACACTTGCGCCGAGGCCGGTTCCGAGGCCATCAGCACGACAAACACGATGAAAAAAGGAATTCGAGAAGCCATTGTTAAGTTTGAAAATATAGCGGAATTTGCAGTCTATGTTATTGTTCTCGGAAATCGGACGTTATTGCCGCCTCCTGTATGAAGCCCTCCGCTCCATCACGGAGTTTCACACCTATCGCGAAAACATGTTTTCCGAAATGGTGAAGACAGGAATCGACTCTCTCGGCATCTCTGTGCTCTCGGGTCTCTTCACCGGCGCCGTACTCACCATCCAGACGTCCTACCAGCTCACCAGCTCCTTTGTCGACCGGTCCGCCATCGGCGCCATCGTGTCCCAATCCATGCTGGTCGAACTCAGCGCCATGGTGACGGCTCTCGTGCTCTCCGGCCGTGTGGGCGCCCGCATCGCGACCGAACTCGGCACCATGCGCGTGTCTGAACAGATCGACGCGCTCGAATCGATGGGTTTCAACTCCGTCACCTTCCTCGTGATCCCGCGGGTGCTGGGGGGTGTGTTCATGTTCCCCATCATCTATCTGGCGGCCGCTGCGGCCGGTGTGATCGGCGGCAACCTGGCCGGCATGTTCACAGGCGCGCTCACGCCCGCTGAATTCATGGAAGGCGCGCGCACCTACTTCTATCCCTGGGACGTGGCGTTCGGTATGATCAAATCGTTCGTGTTCGGATACATCATCACGTCCATCTCCAGCTTCAAAGGCTATTTCGCGTCGGGCGGAGCCGAAGGCGTGGGCCGGGCCACCACCAACGCCACCGTCTTGAGCTGCATCTACATCCTGCTCGCCGACTTCATCCTAGCCGCCATCCTCCTGTAAACCATGATTGAAATCCAGCATTTGGGGAAACGGTTCGACAGCCACGTGGTCTGGGATGATGTGAATCTGACCATCCATGACGGCGAGACCTTGGCTGTGATCGGCAAGTCGGGTTGCGGAAAGTCCGTCTTGCTCAAGCATATGAATGCCTTGCTGCATCCCGATTCGGGAACGGTGAAGGTGGATGGAAGCGAGATCTTCAACCTTTCGTATGTGCAGCTGCGCCTGGTGCGCCAGAAATTCGGCGTGCTGTTCCAAGGTGCCGCCCTGTTCGATTCGATCGACACCTTCGAGAATGTGGCCTTTCCGTTGCGCTATTTCACGCGGATGAGCGAAAAGGACATCCGCGACCGCGTCCAGGAGTGCCTGGAGATGGTGAATCTGGCGAACATGGGTGGAAAGAAGACATCGGAACTGTCCGGCGGCATGCGCAAGCGCGTGGGCCTGGCCCGTGCCATCGTGATGCAGCCGCGCTACCTTCTCTACGATGAGCCGACCTCGGGTCTGGATCCGGTGACCTCCGAAGAGATCAACGACCTCATCATCCATCTCAAAGAATCGTTGAAGATCACCAGTGTGGTGATCACCCACGACATGCACTCGGTGCTGCGGGTGGCCGACAACGTGGCCTTCATCGACGAGCAGAAACTGAGTTGGTACGGCAGCCTCGACCAGATGCGGGTGGCCAAGCACGACCGGCTTCAGGAATTCATCAAAGCAAGCGAATACAAGATTTAAGCCAAGGAGCGACCAGTGGTTCAAAATGAAATGAAAATCGGAATCGCCATCGTGGCGGCCGTGCTGATCGGATTCATCGGATTCCGCATCATGCGCGATGTTCCCATTTTCAAATTGGGAACGGTGATCTACGCCACCTACGACAAGGTGGACGGGCTCACCACGGGTTCGCCCATCATCATCAGCGGCATCAAGATCGGTTCGGTGCGGGGGATGGAGATCCTGCCGAACGACAGTGTGCGCGTCACCTTGAACATCAACATCATCGATGGCGTGCCGGTCGGTTCGGTGGCTTACATCCGCGCTACCGACCTGCTCGGGTCGAAAGCGGTGATCATCCAGCGCACCACGAATGCGGAGTTCATTCCGGCCGACGGCTCCATGCGTGGCGTGTATGATGAAGGCGCGTTCGCCGGTGTGGCGGATGTGGGCAAAGACATCGGACAGAACGTGAACGAAGGCACCGAATCGCTGAAGAACGTGCTCGCGCAGGTCGACCAGCTTCTCGTGAATGGAGGCAAGAACGACCTCGCGGCCATTCTGCGCAACTTGAACGAAACCACGACCGACATCCAGAAGGTGATGGATTCGAGACAGGCGGAGATCCAGAAGACCATCCGAAACATCGAATCGATGACCACGCGTCTGGATCGGGTTTCGGCCGAGGAGGAAGCCAACATCCGCGCCGCCATCGACAACCTGAAAAGCGCCTCCGACGAGATCGACGAGCTTATGAGCGGGCTCACCGACACCAACAAGCAGCTCGGTGAGATCCTGACCAAGATCAACGAGGGACAAGGCTCTCTCGGCCTTCTCGTGAACGACCCTTCCTTGTACCGCAATCTCGACAGCCTCAGCCACAACCTGAACAAGACCGTCGAGAAGCTGAACGAGAATCCGAAATATTACCTCAAGCATCTGCGGTTGATCCGCGTGTTTTGATTGGGATAGCGCTTTCCCGTATATTTCCCGGCTATTTCAACATGTTTTTTCTAACCTAATCGATTGAATAGGACTACCCAATGGGTTTGATGGAATCTCTCAGAAACAGCACCAAATACATCTTCTGGGTGCTGTTGCTCTCCTTCGGTGTGCTTTGGGGCCTTTCCGACACACAAATGTTCGACGCCTTGATGACCGGTCCACGCTCCTTGGGCGAGGTGAACGGTCAACCCATCAGCTTCGAAGAATACAACGAACGGCTGACCAACTACCTGGAGGGCTACCGTCAGGAGACCGCTGGTGCGCAACCCACCTTGGAGATGCGTGCGTTCTACGAAGAGATGGTTTGGGATGAGCTTGTTCTCGACCGCATCCTCGATTCTGAAATGAAACGTCTCGGCATCACGGTGACCGACGAGGAGATCCTCGCGATGGTGACCGGTCCGAATCCGGATCCCTTTATCACCCAGTATTTCATGAAGGAAGACGGCACGGTCGACCGCCTCGCCCTGAACGCCGCCATCGAAGCGCCTGAGAACGCCGAAATCTGGGTCAATGTCGAGAAACAGTTGCGTGAGAAACGCCGCCGCGAGAAGCTCAACGCCTATCTCGACGCGTCCTTGGTGATCACGAAGGCCGACATTGACAACGAATACATCCGTGAGAACTCCACCGCCGAGTTCAAGTTCGTCCGCTTCCCCTACTCCGCCATCGAAGAGTCGCAGGTCGCAGTGAGCGAAAGCGACATCAAGGCCTGGTACTCCAAGAATGAGGGCGAGTTCAAGCAGGAGAAGAGCTGGAACTTCCGCTATGTGCAGTTCTCGAAAGCCGCCACGGCCAGCGACACCACCCGCGCCATGGACGAAGCCAAGCACCTGCAGCCGCTCTTCGCGGAAGCCGCCAGCGACTCGGCCTTCCTGGCTCAGAACGGCTCGCTGACCCGCACCGTCTCCGCCGCGTTCCAAACCGAAGCCGAGTTGGGTTCGCATCTGTCCCAGATCTTCAGCATCGCCAACGGCAGTGTCACCGATCCGGTGGTCCATAACGGCACCATCGTGATGGCCAAGCGCATCGAAGGCCGTGGCCGCTCGGTCCGCGCGGCCGTGTTCACCATGGAGATCGCCGCCGATCCGTTCCAGACGGTGGGCGTGCAGTCCGACTTGGCCCAGGATTTCTCGGCTTTCGCTGAAAACGACGGATTCGAAGAGGAAGCCACCCGCCAAAACCTGCCGGTGCTCACCGCCTTCGCCACCGAAGACACTCCGTTCATTCCAGGAATCGGCAACAGCCGCCTGATGTTGAACGCGCTGAAGAAAGCCAAAGAGAACGAGATTTCGCAGCCTGTGGAACTCGACGACCGGTTCGTGGTCTTCGAAGTCACCGAAATCCGCGAGGCGGGTCCCCGTCCGCTCGACGACGTTCGCGCCCAGATCGAAACCCGTCTTCGCAACGACAAGCGCCGCGAATTGACCGCCGCCCGTGTGCGTGAACTGGTCAACGGTGTCGCATCGCTGGAAGACCTGGCCGCCAAAGACGCCAAGGAAGTGATGATGGTGACCGACCAACGCCTTTCCGGCACCGCCATCGTCGGCGCCGGCCGTGAGCCCGGTGTGGTCGGTGCGGTCTTCTCCGCTCCGATCAACGCCGTTTCCGGTGTCATCGAAGGCGAAAGCGCCGCATTCGTAGTCTTCGTGACCAGCCGTCTGGATGCCGATCCTTCCACCATGCCCGAAGGTGCCGAAGCCGTCCTCCGTTCGCGCCTGCAAGCCGAAAAAGCCCAAAGCTTCCGCGAAATCTGGATCGAGCGTCTCAAGGAAAACGCCGATATCAAAGATTACCGCTCGCTGCTGCTTCGATAAGGCGTCCGAACCCCGTACTTTTAAGCGGTTCCGTGTTCACGGAGCCGCTTTTTTTTTGTCCCCATGCCCAAACCCCAGTTTTCCGCCGAAGACACCAAATGGATGAGGATGGCGCTTCGCGAAGCGGCCAAAGGGGCGGGCTATGTGAGTCCGAATCCGATGGTGGGTTGCGTGATCGTCTCCCGTGAAGGGAAACTGCTTGCCAAAGGCTATCACGAACGCTACGGCGAAGCCCATGCCGAGGTCAACGCCTTGGCCAAGGTCCGCAACGAGCGCGACCTGATCGACGCCACGGTCTATGTGAGCTTGGAGCCCTGCTCGCACTATGGAAAGACGCCGCCCTGCGCCCTGGCCTTGGCTGAAACGCCGGTCAAACGGGTGGTGGTGGCCATGATCGATCCGAACCCGAAAGTGAGCGGCAAAGGCATCGACATTCTGCGCTCGAATTCCATCCAGGTGGATGTGGGCCTGTTGAAGGACGAAGCCGCGCAGCTCAACGAGTTTTTCCTGCATTACATCACCACCGGACGCCCGTTCGTGACGCTGAAGATCGCGCAGACGATCGACGGCTACACCGCCGCGCCGGACGGTTCCTCGAAATGGATCACGGGCGAGGCCGCGAGAACCCGGGTGCATGCCCTGCGCGCCGTGTACGATGCGGTCATGATCGGTCGCGAGACCGCCATGGCCGACAACCCCAGCCTTACCGTGCGCATGGTCGAAGGCCGCCAGCCCAAGCGCGTGGTGATCGACGGACCCGGTGAGCTCCCTCGGCACCTTAACCTGTTCTCCGATGCCTACGAAGCCCGTACCCTTCGCGTGGGCTGGGCGCCCGGCAACGATCCGCTGCTCTCTCTGCTCGACGCGCACTCCTTCGCCGGGCAAACCATCACGGTGGGGCAATGGGACGGGCATACCGATCTGAGTGAGGCGATCGACCGTCTCGGCGCACTGAAGATGAGCTCGGTGCTCGTGGAGTCGGGCGGAACCCTCGCCACGGCACTTCTGAAGCGCCGGTTGGTCGACAAAGTGCATGTGTTCGTCTCGCCCTCGTTCTTGGGTGGAGGCAAACGCTCGGTGCTGGGACTCGGACTCGACCGCCTCTCGGAAAAACTCGAATTACGCGCCACCGAGGTCGAAACCGTCGGCGGCGATGTCTTGATCACTGGCTATTTCTAAGGAACGACGCATGTTTACGGGAATCATCGAAGCGCTGGGCACCGTGGCTCGGATCGACGACCAAGCCGGCGCACGCCGCATCACCTATGCCACGCCCCTCGCCGCCGAGGTGGCTGTGGACGACAGCGTGGCGATCAATGGCGTGTGCCAGACCGTAGTGGCGCGCGACGCGTCCTCCTTTCAGACGGTCGTGATCGAAGAGTCGCTCCGCAAAACCAACTTCGGCGATCTTCGCGTGGGTGAGGTTGTCAATTTGGAGCGGTCGCTGCGCATGGGGGATCGGCTAGACGGACACTTGGTCCAAGGCCACACCGATTGCACAGGCCGCATCGTGTCCGTCACGCAAGAAGACACCAATTGGCTCATCGAGGTGTCGTTCCCCGACGAGTGGGCTCCCTACATCGTCGGACGCGGCAGCATCGCTCTGGAGGGCATTTCCTTGACCGTAGCGCGATTGGAACGCACGCGCTTCACCGTGGCCATCATCCCCTACACCTGGGAGCACACGAACCTGCATGGTCGCCGCGCCGGTGACGCTGTGAATCTCGAGTTCGATATCCTCGGCAAGTACATCCTCCGCCGCGAGGAGCTCCGCGGCTGATCAGAAGCGGTTGATCGGGGTGTTGGTGCGTTCGAGGTTGTTCAGGCCGGGCAGTTTCTGGAACAGGCTCTGCATCTGTGCCTGACGCACCGTGAGGCGGAAAAGGTAGTACTTGTTCGCGCCGAAGGGATTCCAGACGAAGCTCATGTCCCAGCAGTGCAGCTGGCGCGTCACATTGAACTGGCTCGGGGTGAGTTCTTTCTGGATGAAATCGTAGCCGATGCTCGTTCCGACCTGCCATTCATCTGCCAGACGCAGCTGGATGCTCTGCGCATTGAGGATGGCGGTTTTCTGCTGACGCGTCGGGGTCACCCACTGCCAGTTGTAATTGAAACTCAGAGAGAGCGACCAGGCCACATCCAAGGGCTCGATCGGCACGGCGCCGAAGCCGTGGTCGTAGCCGCGGAATTCGGACTGGTCGAAGGGATCGTAGAATTCAGGGAAATAAGGCTCGGTGGCGCGCATGCCGAAGCCGCCGAGGTCCCCTTGGCGGAACTGCGTGCCCATGGCCAGACTGAAGCGTGTGAGCCGCAGCGGAGAACGGCCCGCATCCCAGCGGTACTGATCCACGCGTCGGCCGAGGCTGTCGGTGTCGTAGAACGTGAAATTCGCGTTCGAGGAGATGTTGATGTTGCGCAGGATGTTCGAGCTGAGGCTGGTGTTGAGATCGCTCAACTTGAAGCTCGTGGCTGCCAGATTGTAACTCAGGCTGGCGTTGAGGTTGTCGATCAACCGCAAGATCTGCTCTTTCTTCTCGCCCGTGCTGTCGCGTCGCACCCGTTTCGTTTCGAAGACGTTCCCGACGCTCAGGGAAATGGCGTTTTGGCGGCCAGCGCCGGGTCCGCCGAAAATGCCTCGCTCATAGATGGAGTAGGTGCTTGTACGTCCGGTCGTGTCAGTCTGTACGGTGCGGTAGTTTCCCCATTGCGGCCGGGAGAAATCAGGACGCCAGGTGTAGCTCACCGACGGACGCACCGTGTGCCGGAAGCCTTCCAGATTCCCGATTTTCGCCATCGATATGCCATAGATGGTGGTCGACAACGAGACCGACGCGCTGAAATCGCGAGTGGCCGCGAATTCCTTCACGCGGGATTCATCCACACGGTTCGAATCGGCGTTGAAGGTCTTGCGCACGGTCTCGCCATACCAGTATTCCGTCATCCTGCCGCTACCGGTGATGTTGATCTTGTTTCCGGACAGAAGGGGCATGGTCGCGTCGAGCGATTGGCGCAATCCGTAATCGATGTGGCCTTTGTTGCCCGTGGCGGCGCGGTATCTCGAGGGGCTGAACAAGGCGTCGATCCACGACGTGTTTTGGTCGCCCTGCACCAGCGGGCGGTAATCGAACCGGCTGTTGAACTGGTTGTTGTAGCCGAGGCTCAGCGCTTCGTAAATCGGCGGATTGGGCCGGCGCACCGGATTCGAGAACGGCGTGAGCCGTCTAAGGCTGAAATTCGCGGACGGACCGCTCACATTCACGGTATTGGTGGCGAAATTCTGGCTTTGAGACAGGTTCGCCCCGAAGGTGTAGAGTCCGTCGGGTTGCCGGAAGTTGTAGCCGATTCTTGAGGTGGAGCTGGTTTTCGCGCGGTCGTTGATGTTCAGCGAGTTGTTCCGGAAGAACTGCGCCGTCCGGAGGTTGATGTCCATGTTGAACGACGCGTAGGGGTTGATGGTCTGGTTGTGCGACCAGGCCAGGTTCTGGTTCACCGAGCGGAAGAAATCGGGGTCGGTGGGCTCCATCCCCTGGTCGCGCGAATAGCTGTAGCTGAGCGAGCCGCGCGTCTTGTTCAGCCAATGGTAGTCGTTCCGGCTCTGCACAAAAAAGGTGCCCGAGGTGAACAGATCGGCGCTCAGCGTGCTCGCGTAGTGGTCGTTGAAGTACTGGAACCAGCCGAAGCCCTGCACACCCAGCCCGCGTCCGTTCTGGTTCTGGAACGCATAGGTCGGCGACAGCAAGCCGCTTTTTTTCTTGTCCATCCCGGTCGGGATGTACCCCACAGGAAACGGAATCGGGTACGGGATGTCGAGAATGAACAGCCTCGCGTTCGTGAAGAAGACTTCCTCCTCATCCACGATCTTCATTCGGCTGGCGCGGATGTAGAAGTGCGGATGGGGGAGGTCGCACGTCGAATACCGCCCATCCTGGATGAACACCACGTGCGGCGTCTGGCGCTTCACCTGGTCGCCGCGCACCTGGCCTTGTTCCATCGACACGCGGGTGACTTCGAATTTTCCGCGTTCGGTCTCGTAGTTGTAAAGCACCTTGCGCGAGCGGATCTCATCTTCCCCGCGCTTGAGCAAAGGTTCGGTGAGCGTGTCGCCCGGTGTCGCGGTGGTGGCGCTCATCGTGGTTTCGGTGAGATTGAGCGTGATGGTGCCCGCGGTGAGCGTGCCGCTCGGATGTTCCACTTTCGCGTTCCCGAAGAGCGTCGCGATGCGCGCACTCTTCAGGCTGAAGCGCATGGAATCAGCCGAAGTGAACGTGATGGTGCTCTGCGCCCACAGCGTGGCGGGACCCAAGCCCCATACCAGAACAGCCAATAGGACGCAGCGGCGCATGCCGGCTCCTTAATCGGGAAGGTACTCGTACGGCAACGAAGCCGCTCCGAGCAGGGCCGCGTCGTTGCCCAGGGTTTCGGGGATGATCTCGAAATCGGTGCGATACGGCGCCAGCATCCGCGAGAGGGCCGCTTCGCGGGCCGGTTTGAGGATCCAATCGCCTGCCTGTGCCACACCGCCGCTCACGATGATCTTGCGGATATCGAGCACATGGATGAAGTTCACGATGGCGTAGCCGAGTTTCTCGCCCGCATCCCGGAGGATGTCGATCGCCAGCATGTTCCCTTCGTTGGCTTGCGCCGTGAGTTCCTTGGGTTCGAGCTCTTCGGGGTTGTCTTTGAATTTGACGTACATGGGGTTGCTCGGCTCTTGGAGGATGCGCTCCCAAGCCAGGCGGCTGAGAAAGCGCTGACCCAAATAGGCCTCGATGCCTCCGCGCGCTGGAGAATGGCTGTCGGGTCCGGCGTAATCGATGGACACGTGGCCGAGTTCACCCGCACCGCCCGTGGCACCGCGGAAGAGCTTGTTCCCAAGGATGATGCCGCCACCCACACCGGTTCCGAGCGTCACCATGATGAAATTGGCGTAGGGCTTTCCGGATCCGAAATTCGAAGAACCCAGGGCCATGAGGTTGGCGTCGTTGTCCACATACACCTCCATCCCTGTGCGCTTTTTGAGCTCCGCGGCCAGGTTCACGGTGGTCCAGCCCGGGAAATTCGGCGGGTTGCTCACCGAGGTGCGGTCGTAAGAGATCACGCCGGGCGAACCCACGCCGACGCCCGAGACCGGTGCGTCGGCTTTCGCCGCGGCGCCGCGGATCGCTTCGGCCAAGGTGTCGAGGATGTGGTCGACACCCTTTTCCGCTTCCGTGGGCAAGGAGAATTTGTGCAGGATGCCTTTCTTGTCGTCCACTAACGCGGCCTTGATGGACGTGCCGCCGAGATCGATTCCAATCGTGAGCATAAGGGTCGGTGGGATGGGTTAATCGGCCGTTTGGATGCGATAGACCGTCTCTCCGGGGCGACGCATGCCATACTCTTCGCGGGCGATGCGTTCCAGCAAGGTGGGATCGGCCTGCAACGCTTTGATTTTCTTATCGAGCTCTCCGCTCTCTTTGATCAGCTGTTCCGTGCGGCGGATCAGATCGGCCCGTTCACGGCTCAGACGCACCCGCGCCCAGATGCTGTACGTGTCGAGGAATCCGATCCAGAGCAGGATGAAGGCCGCCAGCACTCCGATCAGAAACGACCGTTTCCAGTGCAAGGGATTGAAGGCGGACCATGGGATGTTCATGCGTCAAAGATAGCGATTTAGCGGAAGGCAAACTTGTAGTGGGTCAGCTCCGGAGCCTGTCCGGGCTTCTCCAGAATGGCCACCACATCGAACCTTGACGGGATTCCTTCCATCCGACGCTCATGCAGCCAAAACCCGGCCACCTCGTGCAGTTTTTTCTTCTGAGCCGGGGTGATGTGCTCCTCGGGCCGGCCATACAGATCGGAACTGCGCTTTTTCACTTCCACAAATACGATGAAGGGATCGTCGAGCGCGATGATGTCGATCTCGCCGCGAAGAAAGCGGTAATTCCGGTCCAGAATCACATAGCCCTTCGATTCGAGGTGCTCCATGGCCGCATCCTCCCCGGCTTTTCCGATGTCTTGGCGCAGCGTCATGGCGATTTCCTCCAGACTTTGAGCGAACTCATGAGCATGAGCAGCGATTTGAGCGAGGCGCTTTTCTTGGAGGTGATGAACGGCAGCATGGCGGACGTCATGTCGTTCACGAAATCCAGGAATTTGATGAAGTCGTCGATGCGTTCCCGGAATTCCTCGGTCTGCGGATCGTTGTCTTTCTCTTTCCCGAGGATATCGAGGCATTCCTGCAGGTTTTCGCGGACGGGACCCAGTTCCCGATGCCGCCGTTCACGGATGATGATGGCCGCGATCTCCCAGACATCTTTTTCCGCGGTGTAATAGTCTTTGCGGCTGCCGGGTTTGGCCACTTTCTGAACCAAGCCCCAAGCCACGAGGCTGCGCAGGTTCATGTTGGCGTTGCCGCGGCTCACCTCAAGCCGTTGCATGATCTCGTCGGTGTCCATCGCATCTTGCTCGGCATAGAGCAGGGCGTGGATCTGGGCCATGGTCTTGTTGATGCCCCATGCAGGCGCCATTTCGCCCCAATACAGGACGAACTGCTGGATGGCGTCGCTGTGGGCTTGGGTTTTCACGACAACGTTTCGAGGCCTTGGCGGAGACGTTTCACCGATTCTTCGAGGTCTGCCATGGAGCAGGCATAGCTCAGGCGAAGGCCGTCGGGCTCGCCGAAGGCGTCGCCCGGAACCGTGGCGATGCCCGCGGCTTCGATCAGGTAGAAGCAGAGGTCGCTGGACGTGGCGATCACCGTGCCGTCCGGACTCTTCTTCCCGAGGTAGGCGGACACATCCGGGAACACATAGAAAGCGCCGCCCGGGTTGAAGCAGCGGACTCCCGGAATCGCGTTCAACTCCTGGCTTTGCAGCTTGCCCACGGCACCCACGATCTCTTTCGTGGCGGCGAGGTAGCCCAAGCGCCAGCCCGTCATGGCGTATCCTTTCGAGAAGCCGTTCACCACGATGGTGCGGTCTTTGAGCCGCGGCTCGGCCTGGGCGATGCTCACGTGTTCGCCGTCGAACACGATGTACTCGTAGATCTCGTCGCTGAGGATGAGCACGTCAGGATATTCGAGGAGCACCTCGGCCAGGGCTTTCATTTCCTCGAGCGTGTAGCAGCTGCCGGTCGGGTTCGACGGCGAACAGAGGATCAGCATCTTGGTTTTCGGCGTGATCGCGGCGCGGAGCTGTGCGGGAGTGAGTTTGTAGTCGGTCTCGAACGCGGTGCGGATGGTGACCGATACCCCCTCGGCCAGTTTCACCATCTCCGGATAGGACACCCAATAGGGCGCGGGGATGATGACTTCGTCGCCGGGATTGACCGTGGCCAGGATGGCGAAGCCGACACTTTGTTTCGCCCCGTTGGAGACGATGATCTGCTCGGGAGTGTACTCCAACGCGTTGTCGCGTTTGAGTTTGGCTACGACGAGCTCACGAAGCTCGGGGGTGCCGGCATTCACCGTGTAGCCGTGATGCCCGTCGCGGATGGCTTGGATCGCCGCGTCGCAGATATGGGCCGGAGTCTTGAAATCAGGCTCTCCGGCGCTGAGCGAGATGACGGATTTGCCGGCGCGCTGCATCTCTTTGGCAAGCGCGGTGATCTTCAGGGTTTCCGAAGCGGAAAGGGCGTTCGCCCGTTGGGAAGTGGTCATGACATCCTTACATGTTTCCGCAAAAATAAGGCAATCGACGCTATTTTTTATATCGGAGCGTCAGGGCGCGGGCCACATTTTCGGGCACGAAATGGGTCAGATCCCCACCCCAATAGGCCACTTCCTTGACCAGGCTGGCGGACACGAACGTCAGTTCTTCGTTCGGCATAAGGAAGATGGTGTCGAGCGTCGGAGCCAGGCGCCGGTTCATCAGCGCCATGCGGAACTCGTATTCGAAATCGCTGACCTGCCGCACGCCCCGAACCAGGGTATTCACCCCGAGTTTCTGGGCATGGTCCACAAGAAGACCCGAGAATTGCCCCACCTCCACCTTCGCCGCCCAGTCATGGCCCTCCAGACATTCGCGGATGAGGGCGATGCGATCTTCCGCGCTGAAGACCGATTCTTTGCGCGTGTTCACCGCCACGGTCACATAGACCTTGTCGAACAGGTGCGTGGCCCGTTGGAGGATATCCAAGTGACCATACGTGATGGGGTCGAAAGAACCGGCGTAGAGGGCAGTCATTTCGGAGTAATTATAAATTGAAAATTATAAATGTTGAATTTCAAGAGTCGAGCTTGATGTTCGTTCGAAATGCAACCCTGAAGATTTACAATTTAAAATTGACCATTTAAAATTTAAAAATGGACACAATGGTCTTCCCATACGGCTTGGCGAACACGCAGCGCGGATGCCCCGTGAAATCGTGCCTGACGTCGTGCTCCAGGATGAGCCAGCCGTCGTCATCGAGCCAGGCTTCGAGCACGCGCTCCACGAGCCCGGGCATGTCGGCATAGTCGTAAGGCGGATCGGCGAAGACGATGTCGCCAGGCACCGCCCGTCGTGAGAGGAACCCCTCGGCGGGGGAACAGACGACGGTGATCTTGTCCGCCACGCCAAAGGTTTCGGCGGTACGCTCGATGGCTTTGGCGGCGCCTCGGTCCATCTCCACGGCGATCACCGAGGCAGCCCCGCGTGAAATCGCCTCGAATCCGAGATTTCCGGTTCCGGCGAAGAGATCCACCACACGCGCGCCTTCGATGCCTTTCCGCGCGTCGATGATGTTGAAGATGCCGCCTTTGGTGAAGTCGGATGTGGGACGGATCACGCCCGATTTCGGGACGCTGAGCCGTCGGCCTTTCAAGGTGCCGGTGATGATCCTCATGTCAGTTGACCGCCATCATGATGGCGGGGAAGGCTTCATCCAGCCCGAATCCGTAGGTCTGCTCTTCGGCGGAGACGCCGATGCTTTTGAGCGTGTCAAGCCGCTCGAATGGCAAGGTAGGATCGTGGAAACCGCGGAGAAGATCCGCAAATTGCCACGCTTCGGCACCGAAGAGAAGAACGCGGTCGTGCACGCCGGTCATCCATGGCGCCGATATCGCGGTATGCGGCCAGAGGTAGCGCAGGTCGGCCGGGTCTTCATAGCGGAACCACGTGGCGGCGCGAAGATGTCCTAGCATGAAGGAGGTGACCGTGATCAGGCGCTCGTGGCAACCGATCATGAGAACGCCTCCGGGGGAGGTCTGCGCCGACATCCATTGCAGACCGGCTTCGAATTCGCTGCACAGGTCGTATTCAGAGGCCAACTCACCGATCTCCCGGTACCCGGTCAGAAGCGACCGTGTGCGGACAGCCATCAGTCGGAGATCTCGGTTGCTCAAATCGTGCCAAGTGGGCACGAGTTCGGAGCGCTCCGTGCCGTGGAAGAGCAGTTTGAGGATGGCTTCCCGCTCATCCGGTTGATCATAGGCCAGCTTCGAAACGGTGGCCCACGCTTCCATATCCGCCGGAACGATGAGGCGGATCCGGCGGATGGAGTGGGTGGAGACCAGTTCGCGGACGGAAGCGGCCACAACGCGAAGGGCGTCGGACCCTGGCTGACCCAAGGCTTGGGTCGCGTCCACATTCAGGACGATTCTTCCGATATGGTGCAGAGACGTCACGTGACCGCCGGCGCTGACCGCGTACAGCAGGTCGCGCCCGGCGAAGGTGAGACCCAGTACCACTTAATCCCAGCTCGGGGCGTTCAGACGGGTGGTACGCTCCAGGCTGCCGATATGGTCTTCCGAATCGGGATCTTTCAGCAGATAGATCATCGGCCGCAGCGTATCGTTCAAAGTGTATGCGAAACGGGTGTTGCTGCGAGGCGAATTCAGGAAGCTGGCCAGATCGAACGTCGGGTTCAGCGGCGTCACGAAGAGGGTGTCGCGACCGGCGATCATCGCGGAATTGGTTTCCAGGAACACCTGGATGCTGTCGAGAGACGGCGGGTATTTGCCTTTCACACGCTGGTAGGCGATGAGCGCGTCGCGGATGCTCGTCATGCGCTCACGCACACGAGATTCGGTTTCGATTTCGGCGAGGCGGGTTTGATACGGCGTGACGATGGAATCGTACAAGACGTAGGAAAGTCCGATGATCACTATCGACAAAAAGAGGCTGATGATGCTGTTGCGTTGATCGATCGTCATGGAAATGCGGGTGTAAGAGGTTGCTTACTCATTGTGAAACCGCAAAATACAAGCTGACTGGCTCACTTGCAATGAAGAATCCGCTCAGCGGGGCACCACCTTCTGCCGCAGTTTCATGCGTGTTTCATACAGCCGCCCGTCGCGGATCACCTCCACCCGCATGGTGTCTCCCTCCGAATATTCCCGGAACAAGGCCCAGGCATGGGGTGCGCCGTGGATGGCCTCATCCCCGATGCGGAGGATGATGTCTCCAGGCAGAATACCGGCCTGATAGGCCGGACCGTCGCGGTTCACCGTC
>CAYVRS010000033.1:0-17282 GCA_964454075.1 uncultured Chitinophagales bacterium | reverse complement strand
AGCGGACGCTGCCCGAGCCGAAATCCACACCCGCATCCACCATGCCGGTGTTCACCGGGTTCAGGACGCGTTTGTGGGCGATGGCCGCGTCGCGGATGATGGCATCGAAACGCGAGCCAAGGGCTTCATTGCTGGTGCGGGCGATGACCAAGGTGCCCGGCGCATAGCTTTTTCCACCGATGGTGAAGGCTTTTTCCGACGAACGCACTTTCACGCCGTTGCGCTGAAGCTGGGCCAGGAAACGGACATCATCCAAGCTTTTCCATTCCACCACATAGGCGTAAGGCGCGGCATTGGTAGCGGCCGGAGCGGGCACATCGAAGCGTTTGCGCACATCCGTCATGTTCGGATTGATGCGCTCGGTGAGGGCGTAGGCCTTCAGGTTGTAGGCGTACGGCAGCGACCAGGCGGTGATGTCGTACGTGAGCGAATCGACCACCGTGGTGCGGGGTTCGAGCAACACGTTCGCCAAGACCGATTTCGGCTGGTAGAGGCTCACGACGATGTCGGTGGTCTCCATGGTGAAGGAGGCATTTTTCCCAGTCGTGTAATCGAAGCCGTTCGCCGTGCGGCGAGCCGGCGCCAGACCATAGCGGATCTGCTGATTGTCGAGAAGGTCGAGGAAGGCACGGAGGTTGTCCGGATTCCCGTTGTCTTTGAGGACGTACGATTTGTAGGTGCCAGCCGGAGAGTTTCTCGAGGTGTTGAAGTAGTTCGTGAACTCGCGCACGATGTTCGCCGCGTTCTTCGAGGCCACTTCGACCGTCGAAATACCGACGTTGTGCTGGTTGGAGATCCGCTTGGTAAGCGTGAGCGTGTCGCCGGTGGAAATGATGACGCCCAATCCGGCGAAGCCGCCACCGCCTTGCTCATACGTCATGCCGATGGCGCCTTGGTAGGTCGGCCAGGTGTCGCCATAGCTCGGGTAGAACAGATCGAAGACTTCGCGGGTGTAGTACAGGCGGTAATCCTTGTCGAAATAGCGGGCGTGGTTGCGGCCGATCTGAACCTGGAACTCACGCTGGAATTTGGTCAGGGCTTCGTGGTACGGAGCCGCGGCCGGGGCGAAGTAATACGGACTCTCGGCACCCATTTCGTGGAAATCGGCGTGCACATGCGGATACCATTTGTGATAGAGGCGCGCGCGGACTTGCGACTCCTGCTGCGATTGCCAAGCCCAGTCGCGGTTCAGATCGAAGAGATAGTGGTTGGCGCGTCCACCGGGCCAGGGCTCGTAATGCTCGCGCGCATCGCGGTTCACGTTCATCGTTTTGCCGACGGCTTGATGGTACCAGACCGAGTAGCGGTCGCGTCCATCCGGGTTCACGGTCGGGTCGATCACCACAACGGTGTTCTTGAGCCATTCCTGGGTTTCCGCGTTGGTGGGATCGGCCAGCTTGTGCAGCGTAAGCAGCGCCGCTTCCAAGCTCACCGACTCGTTTCCGTGGATGTTGTGGCTCAGCCAGACGATGGTGATGCCATCATCGACCGGGGTACCGTCCAACAGGCCCACGCGGCGCAAGTTGTTCTGACGGATCTGCTCGAGGTTGTCGATGTTCTCTTGCGAGGAGATGAACGCCACCATCAGGGGACGTCCTTCATAGGTCTGTCCGTAGGTTTCCAATTTCACGTTCTTCTTCACCGAAGCCACATGCTCCACATAGGCGACCGCTTTGTGATGGTAGGTGAAGCGTTGCCCCATCTCATAGCCGAGGAATTCGGACGGAGATTTCAGGGATTGGGCCGCAAGAGGCGCGGCGAGCAGGAACAGAAGACCGACGAGCAGGTAACGTTTCATAAAAAGACACTTTAGGTGAAGCGGGGAAGTTAATGAGGGATGGGGGATGAGTTTGCAAAAAATTCCCCAGTCTCCGTTTCTAAGAGCGACATCGACGCCACCTCAACCCCGAGACTGAGCAAGGCCTCCCGGTAAAGGCTCAATTGGGTTCGATACGCCTCCAGATGCGCCTGCACCCCGCCGGTCTTGAAATCGACGATATGCCAGGCGCCGTCCGCATCCTGAACCAGAAGGTCGATGATGCCCTTGATCCGCGATTCGAACGCCACTTCATGGCGTCTCATCCGCGGGTTAGGGAAACGCGCTGTCAGCGCCGCCACAGCGCGGCGAACATGGGCCATCACGGCGTCGACATCCGTCCGGTCCACCTTGGGATGCGGCCACATGCGACGCACCAGCCGCTCGGTGCGCGGCCAGTCGACCTGCATCCATCCGGAATGTTCCAGCGCCTTATGGACGAGGTTGCCGGCCTCGCGGGGATCGAGCGTGGCCCAGGGTCCGGTGCCGCTGGCTGCCTCATCGGAACCGGCATCCTCGTCACTGGCTTTCGAGGGCAAGGTGACGATGTGGTCGGCTTCCGCCAATCGCTTATCGAGCGGCGCACGATTTCCGATCGACTGGACACGCCGCTCTTTCGCCCGCGGTGCCGGCGCGGAGAGCCAATGATCCGGGATCTGCTCGTACCGGTCTTCGGAATAATCGTCCGGAAACAGATCGGCCAACGAGCCCTTGGTTTCCTTCGACTCCATGCCCCAGAACACGAGATGGTTTCTGGCCCGGGTGCAGGCCACATAAAACAACCTCTTCTGCTCGGCCTCCTGCCTCAGCAGGGCTTCCTCGCGCACCAGGTGGTACATCATGCCTTTGTAGGTGTCGTTTTCGATGTCATTGAGTCCTTTCGGCACCACCCAGGTCTGCGAATCGTCGATGTCGCGCGGCGAGCGCGCCACAATGCCGGTGTCGTTGGGTTTGCGCGATCCCAGACCCGGAAGCACCACCATGGGAAATTCAAGTCCCTTCGATCCGTGGATGGTCATGAATTGGATGGATCCAGCCTCCGCGACCATCCCCTCCCTCTCTTCCGCTTCGTCGTCGCGCTGCTGCGTCAAAAACGCATCCACATCCACCAAGCTTCCGGTGCCTTGCTGCTCGAGTTCACGCACGATGCGGATCAGCTTCTCGGAATTCGCGATGGTCTGATTCGGGTCGGATTCCGACTCCAGGTAGGAACGACTGAAAAACGCCTCGGTCAGAATGTCGGACAAACGCACCGTCTTCACTTTTTTCCGCACGTCGAAGAGCCAGGGAATGGCGGAGTCCAACACAAGCCGGTCTTCCACGGGCAGGTCGGGATGCGGAGCGTCAAGCCAGTCGTTCACCACATTGTGAAGCACTTTCGACGCAGCGCGGTCGCGCATGAGCACCAAGGCCACATCCGAAAAGCCGACAAAGGGCGAACGGAATACGGAAGCCGCCGCAAGGTTCTGATACGCGTCGGTCAAATACCGGATGAGCGCCAGCGCGTCGCTCACCACCTGCGTCTTGTAGAACTCGTTGCCTGAGAACGATGCGAACGGCAGACCGACATCGCGCAGGGCCTGTTCGAATTTCCACTGCACCTTGCGGCTCGGAAGAAGGATCCCCACCGCTTTCTCACCCGATCGGATGAGCGTGCGGATGTCGTCGTAGCCTTCGACGGTGCCATCGGCGATGCCGCGCAGAAAATGAGCCAGACTCCAGGCTTCGGCATCCGACCGCGGTCCCGCTTTCCGTGAGACCGGCTCTCCCTTCCCGTTGAGCGCATCCGGAAGCCAGAACCCGCGCACGCTTCCATCCATCGTATTGGCATTTTTCACATTTCCCGGATGCTCGAGGTCTTGCGACACCGCCTCATAGAGGTGTTCGGTGGCGGATGGGAACACATGCCGGAAAATGAGATTGATCTCGGCCACGAGGCTTTTCGCGCTGCGCCAAGACTGACCCAGATTGAATTCCGTGTGGGGCAAGGTCTTGGCCACCCGCTGCATCACCGACACGTTCCCACCGCGGAACTCATAGATGGATTGCTTCACATCACCGACGAGCAGGAGATCGGCGGACGGGTCTTGCCGCAGCGCCGACAGGATCTCCCACTGCTTGGCATCGGTGTCTTGGAACTCGTCCACCACCATCGCGCGGTATTTGGCTCCGATCATCCGGGCGAAGTCCGGATCGTCGACCAGCATCCGATGCGTGATGCGGATGAGATCGTCAAAGATGAGCTGTCCGGTACGGAGGCGTTCTTGCTGGAAGAACCGTCTCCAGCGCAGCGCCACATCGGCGAGATCGCGCATGGCATGGAACGACAGCGTATCAGGGCGGATGGAACCGGCATCGGGTTCGTTCAGTTCGGCCAGGATCTGCGCCTCGTCGCGCATCAGCCACTCGCCCAGCGCGGCGATCTCCACGCGCCATTCGTTCAGCTCCAGCGACATCTCCACCGCCTTGGCCTTGATCTCCGGGTCCGCGCCGCGGGAGATCATTTTCGTGCCATGCAAAGCGCCCTTCGCCGTGAAGTACTCCCCGAAATCCTCGGTCGGGAAGGTCGACGGCAAGACCGCCCCAGCCTTCAAGAAGCCCGGATTCGCGTCCACAAGCGCCCGAAGCCTCGCATAACCCTCATCCCGATGCGTCACCTTCGTCTCATGCGCCGATCGGAGACGCTCCAGCCATGCGGCGGCCGTGGTCGTGGCCAAGGCCTCCATCCTCGCTTCCGACACATCCCGCACGCTGTTCAAGGTCTTTTCGAGATCGCGCTGGCCATAGCGCATCAGCAAGCGGATGAGCGGCGCATGGTTCTTGTGCTCCTTGTAGAACGCCGTGCGCACGTTCTGGTCGAACTGCGCCTGCTGGAAGGCATCCATCACCCGGATCTCGGTGTCCAACCCGGCCACATCCGGATAACTCTGGATCAGCCTCATGCAGAAGCCGTGGAAAGTGGAGATCTGGTTGCGGTAAAAGCGTACCCGCTGGCGCTCGAGATGCGCTTTCTTCTGCGGATCGGTCTGCGTTCTCAGCTCCTTGGTGATGGCCGAGTAAATCCGATCCCGCATTTCGGCGGAGGCGAAGTCCGTAAAGGTCACGGCCAGAATCTCGTCGATGTCCATCTCTTCCTCCAAGATCAGATGGATCACCTTGTTCGTGAGCGTGTAGGTTTTTCCGGTTCCGGCCGAGGCGCGGATCAGGATCGGTCCCTTGGTCTGCAGAATCTCATTCAGCATCGTCAGCCTCCTCCAATCCTTGGTTCGCACCCCGCGCGGCCTGCACGGCCCGATTGAAGCGTCGCGCCAATTCGTACTCGCTCGGGTAGTCTTCCTTCACCAACGGCAACGGGAATTTGCCATTCATCATGTCCCGGATCATGGAGGGGATGGTGTCCGTGATCACCTCGCCGACAATGAGGTCGAGCTCATCCGCCGACCGCACGTGTTTCTTGTTCGTGGGCTCGCACAGCTCACTGGCCAACATCACCTCTTGCCAGTCCATGCCGGCTTTCCCTTGGCGAAGCGGCAACTTCCAATAGGCGGCGGCGACCGGACGATACCCCATGTTGCGCACCGCCCACCAGTACAAGGCCATCTGGAAGGCCGTGCCATTCTCAATCTCCTGAAGCTTCGGCTGCTTGGTGGTCCCCGTCTTGTAATCGATGATCAGCGCAAATCCTCTGAGCGGATCCACATCCACTCGGTCGATCACGCCGTTCAATCGCACCTGGTGCTCCTTCAGAGTGAATTCCCATTTCCATTCGAGATGGGCAGGTCGGTAGGCAGAGACATCCATCAACGGGAAGCGGTCCGATTCGCCTTTCAAAATCCATGGCAGCAGCGCATGCACTTGGCGCCGGAACAGGTTCGGGAACGGAGACTCGGCATCGCCCAGCTCGAACGCGTGCTTGTCCATCACCTCATCGGCGATGCGGCGGATCTGCCGCACGCACTCGTCGATGATCGACGCCTCGGGCCAAGGCTGCGTCTGATGGTAGACCTGCATGATCTCGTGGAGCACCTTGCCCTTCACGGTTTCGTCGGCATCGTCCGTGAATCGGAGGTCTTCCCGGATGTCGAGCACGTACTTCATCAGGAAGTCGAACGGAGACCGGGCGTACAGATCGAGCCTCGATTGCGAAAGCGGCAGCCATCCGTCCACATTCAGGCGGTTCCACGCCACGAGCCGTGCCGGTTCGTGACGGATCATGCCGTCATACATGCCGGGATGGTCCACCTGCCGGCGCTCTTCCCCGATCCGGGCGATCAGCGCCGCATGGGCGTCTCCCTCCAAGATGCGGGCTTTGGGCAGTTCCCAGATCTGGCCGGACACTTTCAGCCAATGCGGAGCCTCGTCGTACCGATCCGCGAGGTCGGTCCACAACATGCTGGGTGTGGTGCGCGCGTCGGAGATCAGTTGCGGATAGCTGAGCCACACCTCGTCCGCGCTCCGCAGAATGCGTTCGATATGGTGACGCGCTTCTAAGAACGGATCCGGCGAGAAACCCTCCACCCATCGACCCAACTCCGCGCCGAAGCGGTTGAGCACCGGATGTTCGGCTTTGCCGGGATGCAGCGAATCGGCCAGTCCGATCACGATCGCCCGCTTGCCATGCACGTCCGGAAAATGGTGGATCTCGGTGAACAGCAAGGCGTCGGGCTTGTCTTCGGTGCGTTCGCGCTTTCCGCTGAGGAACTGGTCGAACAAGCGGAAGAACGCCGATTCGCCCAACACGGGATTCAGATTCAGCCTCGCGTGCGTGGACGCGAACTCGCGGATCAGCTCGGCGAACTGCTCTTTCCGAGTGCGCACTTCCTTGTCGGCTTCGGTGGAGCAGGAGCGCAGCAGCGTGAGCTGCGCCTCGCACCAGTCGGAAAGCGGACGAGGCTTGTCTGTGCCGTACATCGCGGGAATGGAGGACCAGACACCCGGTTCCGCCTCGCGCAAGGTCTTCCGGTTCTTTTGCAGACAACTCTGATACACGTCCCGGATGTCCTTCGCGCCGATCCCCGGAATGCGGATGAGCGCGTCGCCGAAGACCTCCATCAGGTCGGTCATCCTGAACCCGTTCAGGCGGAGACGCAACAGCCGGTTGAATCGGTTCAGAATGGGATTGGAGCGAAGCGTGTCACCTTGCGACATCTGCACCGGAACGCCGTGGAGTCGGGCCTGGGTCTCGATGTGCGGACGGTATTCGGCCAGGTCCGAGACCAGCACCACGAAGTCGGTGAGACGGAGATCCGGATCTGCGGCGAGAGCATCGAGCAGCCGCTCCATAACGGCGCGCACTTCCGCCTGCGGCGTCGGGAAAGGCTGCATATGGGGGACGCCCGCCGCCGGGGCGGCAGAGGTCTGCGTCGGTGCGCCCCAGGCCGTCATCTGGGCGTCGATGTACGCCGGAGACACGTCTTCCGGCGTGCACAGAAGCACCGTCAGCTTGTCCCGGAACCCGTTCAAGGCCCGGACTTGCGCCGGATAGAGGAAATCGACCTGATACAGCCAGATGCGGGGAATCGCCGACGTGTCGGTCGGACCCGGGAGCGATTCACGGATCCGGAATCCGCCTTGCCGCAGCCAGATCGAGAACGCCGCCAGCTCACGCAGAATGGGACTCGGGTCGTTGGCGAAAGCGCCCACATCCACGCCGCCGCGTGCGGCTTGGGCCAGCCAGGCGCTCAGCGCCGCGATCATGTCCGGAAACCGGAGCGACACGCCCAAGGCCTCGCGCCGCTCGAACCAGTGGTCGAGCAGAAGCTCCAGGTCTTTCGGACCCAGCACGATCCCCGGTTCCTCCTCGGCGCACACGATGGCCTGCTCTTCGAGCCAGTTGGCCAGAACGCGGATGTCCGGCGCCGGACCCTTCATCACCGCCTGCAAACGACGGCGCACCGTGCGCTCCATGAGCTGAGAACCGACAAGGATCAGATCGTCGGAACCGACGCCTGATTCGAGATGCCGGGCCAGCTCCCGCGTGTGCGGAGATGTGATGAATTGAAACGCCATGAGGCAAGATACTCGCTAAGGGTGACAGTTTGCGTCACCCCGCATCAAACGTCTCCACGCGCTCGATGCGCAACTCCCGGTTGAACAACTTCTCGAACAGCTCCCGCTTGCGCATGGCACCCCAGATCTCCAACTGCGGATCGATCATGGTGCGGATCTGCAGGATCACATGGCTGTCGGTCACCTTCACCTCCACATCCTGCACGTTCTGGAAGTGGGACCGGTCGAGGCCGTCGGCCACACGCAGCAGGCCCGCCAAGGCGCGCACTTTCTTTTTGCTTTCCGGACTGAGCAGGTCGAACTGCTTGTGCGACGATTTGGGAATGCTGCGTCGGTGGTAGCGCGCCACATGCCCGATGATTTCGATGTCATCTTGCGTGAAGCCTTTCAGATCGGCGTTCAGGATGATGTACAGCGCGTGCTTATGGTGTTTGTGATGGGAAATGTGGTAGCCGATGTCGTGCGTGAGCGCGGCGAATTCGAGGAGCTCGCGGTCCGCGGCGGTGAGCGAATGCCAGGGCTTCAAGGCATCGAACAGCTGCAGGGCGAGGAGAGTGACGTGGCTGGAATGCTGCTCGTGCCAGTTGCACTTGCGCAGCAGCTCGTGGATGCTGCGCCGCCTCGGATCCGGAAACTCCACCAGCAATTTCAGCTCTTTGTACTCGCGACGGATGTACCTCAGAATGATGCCTTCCCGCATCGCCATGGTCGAGGTGCGGACGGTGCGGATGGGAAACAGGGTCAGGATGGTGTTCAACAACACCATCCCTGGAACCACCAGATCCACACGCTTCGCATCCAGACCGGGGAGCTGCGACCGCTGCCGGGAATTCAATTCCATGAACTTCCGGTAGAACAGCTTGAATTCCTCGGCGCTGTATTCGAATTCGTTCAGGGTCACCGACGTGTCCGCTTTTTTCATCGACGCCATCATCATCGCGATGTTCTGCATGGTGCCCGATGTGCCGACCAAGGTCTCGATCGGATAGTCTTCCACCGCCTCCACCAGCTCGCCCAACTTGGTCACATAATAGGATTCCAAATGGCGGATGTCTTTCTTGCTCAGCGGGTCCGTGGACACGAACTCGCTGTGAATGCGCGACACGCCCAATTTTTTCGAATCAAGGAAGAACACGTCGCGCTGGTTGCAGATGATGAACTCCGTGCTTCCGCCCCCGATATCCATCACCAGCACCGGATCTTCACCGAGGGTGAGTCCATGCTGCACCGCCAGTGCGATGAGCTCGGCTTCGGTCTGGCCGGGAATCGCCAGGATCTTGACCCCGACCTCATCGATGGCCCGTTGGATGAAATCTCCCCCGTTGGCCGCTTCGCGGATGGCGGACGTGGCGTAGGCCTGAATCACTTCCACCTTGTAGCTGTCGCAGAGCGTCTTGATGTTGCGAAGCGCCTCCAATCCGCGCTCGACCGCCTCCTCCGACAAGGCATGACCCAGACCGTCTTTGCCGAGAAGCACCATTTCCTTGAGAGAGTCGATGGTGGAATAGCGCCCGTCCGGCGCGATGTCCACGATCACGGCATGGAACGAGTTGGTGCCCAGGTCGATGGCCGCAATGCGACGTGTCCGTGACACGGATTCGTTGAAGGAATGCATTTCGCGGGCCTTTGGTTGAATGGTCAAGTGGAACAAATATACTCGAAATTGAAGGGATAACGTTAGATTCAGCCCATGAAGAACCCTCTCCTACTGAGCCTTTTTTTGCTTTTCGCCGTGGCCGCCCCCCTGCTTGCTCAGGAAACCGTGCCTGGACGAATCCACATTAAATTCGAATCGACGGAGGTCGCCCTCTTCAAATCGGGTACTGACGACGTGATGCGCACCCTCCGGGTGTTGGGCATGTCTGAGATGATTCCGGTGTTGCGTGCGGGCGAAGCGCGACGACTCAAAGGCCGCGACCTGCCCGATGACCTGGAGCGCACCTTCGAGATCCGGTATGACAGCGGATTGGACCCTGCCTTCGTGGCGTCGAAACTGTCCGGTCTTCCGGGTGTGGTCTATGCCGAGCCTTTGCAAGTGCTCCGTACGCAACTGATTCCGAACGATCCGCTCATCGGACAAAGCGGCGCCGATTATTTCATGGCGCTCACGCTCGACCAAGCTTGGAACACGACCACCGGTTCGGCCGACGTCGTGATCGCCATCGTCGACAGCGGTACGGACTACACGCATCCCGACCTGAGGGGCAAGCAGTGGCGCAATCCGACCCCCGGATTGGCCGCCACGCTTTCGCCGGTGTTTCAGCAGGTCGCCAACGACACCATCGGTTGGAATTTTTGGGACAGCGGCCCCATCAACAATCCGGTGCAGAACGCCGATCCGAAACCGAACGGCTCCTCCCATGGCACGCATGTGGGCGGACTGGCCGCGGCGAACACGAACAACAACCTCGGCATGGCCGGAAGCGGCTTCAACAGCTCGTACATGATCGTGCGGGCGGGTGGCACGGTGGACGATCCCACGGCCATCGGCTATGGCTACCAAGGCATACTTTATGCCGCGCTGAACGGGGCGGATGTGATCAATTGCAGTTTCGGCGGACCCGGCTATTCCTCCTTCGGGGCGGATGTGGTCCGTTTCGCGACCTCGCTCGGCTCACTGATCGTGGGTGCGGCGGGGAACACGAACACCGAGACCGCGTTTTTCCCGGCTTCGTACCCTGAGGTGCTGTCGGTTGGCTCGGTGGCATCCAACAATGTGCGCTCGAGCTTCTCCTCCTATAGTTTCGATGTGGATGTGATGTCGCGCGGCACCTCCGTGCTCAGCACCATCCCCGGCACCACCTATGCGCTCAATTCCGGCACGTCGATGGCCAGCCCCATCGCGGCCGGCATCGCGGCTCTGGTACGGCACCAGAATCCGAGTTGGGGACCGGAGCGAGTGCGTCAGCACATCCGCTCGGCGGCCAACAGCTCCATGTATTCGCTGAACGCTTCGACCTTCGCCTTCAAGCTCGGCAACGGGCTCATCGACGCGCATCGGGCCGTCACCACTTCGCTTCCCGGCGTGGAAGTGCGCAACGTGGTGTTCCTGGGTCCGACAGGCCGGAAACTCGGCTTCAACGAGACGGGCACCTTGAGCTTCACCTTGGTGAACCATGGAGCGTCGACCACCTCCGGCTTTTCGGTGAACGGTGTGGCCATGCGCAACAGCATCGAGGTGGCCGGTGGCGGCCCGCTCTCGCCGGGAGTGATCCTACCAGGCGATTCGGTGCGGTTGAGCTTGCCCATCCGCATCCTCGACAGTTTTGATTTCACCCTCACGCCGCTCATCCGCATCACCATGACGGATGCGGCGCACTCGTATTCCGACTTCCATGTGGCTCCTTACACCAATTTCCTGTACGATGACGTGGCCGTGAACCGGGTTCGTGCCTCGTTCGCCTCCAACGGCACCATCGGCTACGAAAACGCGAACAACGGCACCGGCGGCATCGGGTTCGTCCCGACCGTGGACCGCGGTGGCAGCCTCGAAACCTTGGAAAGCCTTCTCTATGAGGGCGGACTCATGATTTCGTACGGATCCGAAACCGGCTCTTTCGTGCTCAACCAGATGCGTGCGGCGAACACCAGCGACGCCCATTTCAAACCGACCTCCGCCTTCGCGCTCACTCAACCGGGATTGCTGTCGGATGTCGACGGCATCGCGATGTTCAATTCGAACGGCTTCCCGACCGCTCCGAAAGTGGATGTGACCCAGGAAGTCTTCGCCTTCGATGACGCGGAACTGAACCGCTCCGTGCTTGTGAAATACACCATCAAGAACTCCTCGGGAACGCTTCTCCGCTCTTTGAGGGCCGGGCTCTTCGCGGATTGGGACATCGGCCAGTTCGAAGCCAACACCGTCGCATATTCCGCTTCCGATTCCTTGATGTATATGTTCTCCCCGGCGCAAACGAGCCAGTATCCGTACGTGGCCATGGCCCAACTCGGCGCCGTGAGCAGTGTGCTCGCCATCGACAACGCCTACCAGGGCTTGGTCGACAGTCTGAATTTCGGAACCTATTACTCGTCGTCCGATTCCCGCCTGGACGGCTTCACCCGGATCGAAAAACAATGGTCCTTGAACGCCGGAAAACGCAAGATCTCGGTGCAGAACACCGATGCGGCGCTGACGGTGGCGACGGGTCCGTACATGGTGGAACCCGGCCAGGAGATCGTCGTCGGGTTCGTGCTGGCCTTCGGTGAGACCTTGGACATTCTCAAGAGTCAGGTGGCCGCGGCTCGAGCCCGCAAACTCTTCACCGTCACGCCGCTCGGCTTGGGACAATCGGGTCCGCCATGGATTGAGAATCCACGCGAAATCTCCTTGCTGCCGAACTACCCGAATCCGTTCAATCCCGGAACCACGATCCGGTTCACCATCCGTTCCTTGTCGGATGTCGACATCGCGGTGTATGACCTCTTGGGACGAAAAGTGGCGCAGCTGGTCGACCGTCGCTTCGCCTCAGGCGAACATCGGGTCGAGTTCGACGCCTCGAACCTTCCCAGCGGTCAGTACGTGGTTCGGATGAGCGCCGGGGGACAGGTCTACACCCGCAAGATCACCCTTTTGAAGTAGACAGGCGTGAGGCTCTCCGGGCTTCCGCTTCCAGGTAGCGGCGTTTCTCGAAGTCGGTTTCCGGAATCACTGGCGGTACGGGGATGGGTTTTCCATCCGAATCGACCGCCACGAACGTGTAGAACGACGTGGTGCAGAGTTTCCGGGTGCCGGCGCGCAGGTTTTCAGCCCACACTTCGATCGCCACTTCCATCGAACTCTTGAACGCGCGGGTCACTTCGCCCTCGATCACCACCACCTCTCCCAATTTGATCGGATGTCTGAATTCGACGCTATCCACCGAGACGGTCACCACACTGCGGTTGCAATGCCGCTGCGCGGAAATCGCCGAGCAGATGTCCATCAGATGCAGCAAACGTCCTCCCATCATGTTTCCCAAGGGATTGGTATCGTTCGGAAGCACCAACTCGTTGGTGCGCACGCGCGATGCGGCGACCGTTTTGTCGGCCGAGGAGGTCGAGACAGGCGGAGTTTCTTCGTAGCGTCGGGTCATAACAGAATCTGGTTTCTTCAAAAGTAAGGCTTTCCCCGCACTCATGATCACTGTCACCGATCTCCACAAGAACTACGGCAAAAAGCGCGTGCTCGAGCACGTCAGCCTCACCATCGAACCGGGTACCTGTGTCGGCTTGCTGGGCAACAACGGCGCGGGGAAATCGACCCTCATCCACATCCTGCTGGATCTGATTCCGAAAACCTCGGGGGAAGTGAGCCTGTTCGGAATGTCGTATCCGGCCGACACCGTCGCCATCCGCAAGCGCATCGGAGTGATGCCGGAGGAAGAGCTCATCCACGACGAGCTCACCGGAAAGGAGCAGCTGGACTTCGCCTGCATGCTGTACGGCATCCCTGACGCCGAACGCGAAGCGCGCATCCACACCTTGTTCGAGTTTTTCTTCGAGGATGCGGGCGAATTGCACAAGCCTTGCGGCACCTATTCGGCGGGGATGAGGAAGAAGCTCGGGATGATCATCGCGCTGCTGCACAAACCGGACGTCCTCATTTTGGATGAACCTTTTTCGGGGTTGGACCCCGCCGCGTCGCAAGTGCTCATCCGCTTCCTCTCGCTGTGGCTGAACGAGCGTCGCGCGATCCTCGTCTCGTCGCACAACCTGAACTATGTGGAGCAGATGGCCAGCCATGTGGCGGTGATCCATGAGCGGCGGCTTGCCTTTTACGGCACGTTGGCGACGTTCCTGGAATCTGGATCCGGACTCATCGACCAGACGCTGTTCACCCTTCTCAAATCGGAACCCAAATCGCACGAGAGTCTGCAATGGCTTCTGGATTGAGACAGACGGTCGGGTTCCTGACCCGTGTGAAACTCAAGGCGATGTTCCTTGGCGACGATGCGCTGTGGATGAACCTGCTGCGTGGCGGAGCGCTCCTGTTCGTGATCGCGTACGGCGCCTATTACGGATACCTGCTCGATGCGATGGTCGATTCCTACAAGGTGGACATCTCGTTCGCGCAGGCGGACATCCTTCTGCAGATGCTCGTGCTCAGCATGATCGTGTTCGTGAATTACTTCCCGGGATATCGGCCGTCGGGACGGTTCATCCGGGAGACTTACCCCATCACACGCACCTTCCGGCTGGTGTCGAACACCATCCACGACCTTCTGCACCTGTATTACCTGTACACCTTCGTGTTCATTTTCGCGGTGTGGTGGATGAGTTCCTATGTGGATTGGAGGTCGGCATTGGCGCTCTTCGTCGGCTTCGCGGGTGCGGTGTTCACCGAACGCGCCGCAAAGCTGTTCATCGAGCAGGAAATGAAGCAGGTGGCACACAATCTCGCGCTTTGGGCCATCCTGCCTGTCACCTTGGGAAGCTACTTCTTCATCGGATATTGGCTGGAGCCGGATGTGTGGACGCGCCTCATCCTGTCCATCGTGTGGACTTTGGTCGCGTGGACGGTCTACGTCTACCTCGACGCTCAGATCGTGCAACCCAAGACCCGGAAGAACGCGACGGCACGCACCGAGAGCCGCTGGCAGATCCTCGGTTTCGAGCAACGGTTGTTTCTTCGCCGGAAATCGGTCCGCCCCTTGGTGCTTATCCTTCCCCTGCTGAAAGTGCTCGCCATTCTGTACGGTTACCTCATGGGGGGCGAACTGTTCGAGAACCGTGAGCATTGGACCATCCTGTACGCGGGCTTCCTCATGCTTCCGATTTCGCCGTTCACCTATGTGCAGAACAATCTGGCCGGATTTTTCAGGGAAACATGGATCAGCCATGAGCTGATGAACGGTCGCCCGCAGGAACTTCTTCGGGCCTGGTGGACGACCTTGTGGCCGATGTTGGCCTACGATGCGGCCTGTACAGGCATCGCGATGGGTGCGGCCGGCATTCTTACGGTCGATTACGCGGCGATGTGGATCGCCTCGGCCCTGATCATGATTCCGATCGGCATGTACGGAAGCATGACCCAAGCCCGGCACATCGCGCATTTCCTGTCCATCCAGAACATCACCAGTTTCAAGAACAACACGTCCACGCGCATCATCCTGCTCGATACGGTGAGCATCCTGATCCTCGGAGCGATGTATGTGATGGGATGGATCTTGTACGCGCTTCCGTTCGTGGTGCTGATTACGGCGCTTCTGCTGTGGCGCATCCGGCCGATGTATGTCGCACGCAAGCATCGAATGTATCAAAAGCTGTTCAAAGAAGGCTGAAGACTGAAAAAAGAAAAGGCCGGACATCCTTTCGGAGCCGGCCTTTCGATTCAGTCTGAACGTGGATCAGGGTGCGCAGTCGCCCACACCGTAACCGGCGTTCTGAGTCAGAGTCGCGTTCACTTTGCACTCACGATCGGGGATCGGGAAGACCAGCACATCCGCATTCCATGCGATGTTGGCATTGGTTCCCGAGCTGGTGGTGCCTTGGTTACGCTTCAGGTCGTTGAAGAGATGACCTTCGAAGGCGAGCTCCAATTTGCGCTCCTTCAGAACGGCGGCGAGATCAACAGCCGGCAGAGCGGCAAGACCCACACGGGCGCGGATCGCGTTGATGTCGTTCAGCGGCGTGTCGCCCACGGAACCGCCGGTGCGGACGTTGGCTTCAGCGCGGATGAGGTGCATCTCGGCGAGGCGCATCACACCGACGTTCGTGTTCCGGGGATCGGATCCGTCGGTCACGTCGTACTTGGTCGTCATGCGGCCACGGCCGCCGGAGCTGTTCACGAAGAGGGCGGCGCGGGCGTCACCGACTTCATATTGGGCCACGTGACCCGCTTCGATGCGGATGTCGGCACGACCGTATGGCAGACGGGTGAAGTACACCGCGTTGTTGTTCGCACCGGAGGTCGGGGTGACCTGCGTCGCGTAGATGGTCTCCGAACCGTTCGAGGTGCGGCCGAAGTTGTCGGCGATGTCGGCCTCGAGGTCATAGTTGCCGGACGCGATCACACGGTCGGCTTCGGTGGCTGCCGAGGCGTAGTTGCCCATGGTCAGGTGCACACGAGCGAGGAAGCCGCTGGCCACGTAGGTATCGGCATAGAAGCCGTTGCTTTCCGGAAGACCGGCTTTGGCGGCGTTCAGATCCAACAGCACCTGCGTGTACACATCAGCGACCGAAGCGCGCGGAACGCTCAGGGACGCATCCGCCGCACGGGTCGGCGTCAGGATGAGCGGCACGCCCGGATTTGTGGCCGGGTTGCCGTCGTTGTACGCTTTGCCGAAGAGCATCACCAGATTGTAGTAGGCGACGCCACGGATGAACTTGGCTTCCGCTTCGATCTGCGCACGCTCGGTGGCATCGGTGAACACGTCAAGCGCGGACAACACGTTGTTCGCACGGTTGATCGTGTTGTAGCTGCCGGTCCAGAATGAGGTCACGAAGGCGTTCGTCACCACGATGTCTTTGTTGTAGATCTGACCCGGATCGATGAATGTACCGTTCCAGAAGATCTCGTTCGCGGGAGCCGCATACACCTCGGTGAGGTAGATGTAGCTTCCACCGTAGTTGTTGCCACCGCCGAGGGCGGCATAGGCACCGACCAGAGCAGTCTGGACGTTGCTCGCCGTCGTCAAGGCGGCGTCATCCGAGATGGAGGCCTGGGGCTCCAGATCCAGAAGGTCGTCGCACCCAGTGAGGGAGACGGCGAGCAGTCCGGCAAGGACAAGGGAGGAGTATTTTTTCATAATTGGGAATCTCAATCTTGTTTGGGTTTTCGAATCGGAAGTCATCAGAATCCGATGTCGATGCCGAAGCTGATGGTTTTGGCTTGGGGCGCGGTGTAGAAGTCGTTGCCCTGGCCGATGTTGCCGGCGATGAAGTCAGAGTTCATTTCCGGATCCCAGCCTGGATAATCCGTCCAGGTCAGCAGGTTCACCCCGGTGGCGTACAGACGCACTTTCGAGACACCCGTGTTCTGCAGGTAGGCACGAGGCACGTTGTAGCTCAGCGTCACGTTTTTCAGACGGGTGTAGGATGCGTCCACGATATAGCGCGACGAGATCTGGTTGCCGTTCGACAAGAGGTAACGGGCTTCCGGTACGTTGGTGTTCGGATTGTCGATGGTCCAGGAATTCAGCTGGTCGGTGACCGAGTTGTCTTCGTAGACCCCGTTACCGCGGCTCCAACGGCCGTGACCGGAGATGTTCGCGTCGTTGCCCTGAACGAACTGGATGAGCACGCTAAGGTCGAATCCTTTGTAGGAGAACGAGTTGCTGAAACCACCCGTGAAGTCGGGGTTCGGATCACCGATCTTGCGTTCGGTGGCGGAGTTGAAACTCGTCGTGGTGGTGCGGGTTCCGTCCTCGTTGTAGATGTAGAACAACGCGTTTCCGTTGGCGGGATCCACACCGGCGAACTCACGACCCCAGAAGATGCCGATCGGCTGACCTTCGCGGGCGTGGTTGTTGTTGCTCAA
>CAYVRS010000032.1:7668-17531 GCA_964454075.1 uncultured Chitinophagales bacterium | reverse complement strand
AGGAAGTAGGAAGACGACAACAAACCACGAACAACAAACCCGTTGACAAGACGCGAATTAGCCAAAGCCATCACCTTGATCGAAAGCACACGTGCCGAGGATCAGGATGTGGCTCAAACTCTGCTGATGCGGGCGATGAAGGATGCGGGTCGCTCTTGGCGCATCGCCATTTCCGGCGTACCCGGAGTGGGCAAGAGCACCTTCATCGAGGCTTTGGGATGGATGCTGGCCGAAGCCGGCCGCAAGGTCGCGGTTTTGGCGGTGGATCCGAGCAGTCCGGTGAGCGGTGGAAGCATTTTGGGCGACAAGACCCGCATGGAAAAGCTTTCGGCGCATCCGAACGCGTTCATCCGTCCGTCACCCACAGCCGGATCCCTGGGTGGCGTGGCCCGCAAGACCCGCGAAGCCCTCATCCTCTGTGAAGCCGCCGGGTACGATATCGTCCTGATCGAAACGGTGGGTGTGGGACAAAGCGAGGTCGAAGTGGCTTCCCTCAGCGATGTCTTTCTGCTTCTGATGCTGCCGGGGGCTGGCGACGCGCTTCAAGGCATCAAGCGCGGGATTCTGGAACTGGCCGACCTCGTGGTCGTGAACAAGTCAGATGGCGACAACCTGGCCCGTGCGGAAGCCGCCCAAGCCGAGTTGCAAGCCGTGTTGGGCATCGATGTGATGCGCTGCAGCGCCTTGGAATCGACCGGATTGTCCCCCATCTGGGAACGTCTTTCGTCCCTCCTGGCACAGGCCGAAGCCGACGGCTCGCTCGAAGCCCGGCGCCGATCCCAAACCCGCGCATGGCTCAGGCGCACCATCGACGATCGGATCTTGAACGACTTCTGGTCCGATACGGACACCAATGCCCGATTTTCATCGGCTCTCTCCGACTTGGAAAACGGGCGGATCACGCCGTTTGACGCGATCCGGTCGATGTTGGGCTGACTGGAATTTTTTTTACCCAAATACTTGTTGAAACATCTATCGTTCACCCATATATTTGTTCAAACAAGTAATTCAACCAACAACCTACAACAAACCATTCACCATCATGTCTACCTGGACCCTCGACAAAGCCCATTCTGAAATCAAATTCAAAGCCAAGCACTTGATGATCACGACCGTGACCGGTCAGTTCAACGAGTACGACGCCACCGTGGAAGCCACCGGCGATGATTTCGCCAGCGCGGCCATTTCCTTCACTGCGAAAACCGCATCCGTCAACACCGGCATGCAGCAACGTGACGACCACCTGCGTTCCGACGACTTCTTCAACAGCGAAGCGTATCCCGAGCTGACCTTCAAAGCCACCGGCATGACCAAGACCGGCGACAGCAGCTACACTGTGGCGGGCGACATGACGATCCGCGACGTGACCAAGCCTGTAACCTTGGCTGTGGAATTGGCCGGTGTGGTACAGGATCCATGGGGTCAGACCAAAGCCGGTTTCACCTTCTCAGGCAAACTGAACCGTAAAGATTTCGGTCTCAAATTCCACGTGGTGAACGAAGCCGGCAACCTCTTGGTGAGCGACGAGATCAAACTCGAAGGCGAAATCCAGCTGCTGAACGCTTAATGCGTCAGCCAGTTCACGTCGGAAACAACGGCCACGCCACCATGGCGTGACAACTCGGTCCTCAGCGATTCTTTCACGGCCTCGAAGGCTTCCGTGGTGATGTAACAGATGATCATCACGTTGATGAAGGTTTCGCTGAGGCCTTTTCCGTCCTGGATGCCGCGGTCGCCGCGTCCGGACACATCCCGGATCATCGAATAATGTGAGATGCCGTGCTTCTCCAGAAGAAGGAGCACGGGTCTCGCTTCCGGATTCGTGACGATGATTTCAAGTTTCTTGCGCGCGTCCATGATCAGAGAATGGTTTGGAGGATGCCCAGATAGAGGGGGAAGCCGATCAGCAGATTGAAGGGAAACGTGATGGCCAAGGCCATCGGAACGTACAAGCCCGCGTTCGCTTTCGGAATGGCGACACGCAAGGCCGCAGGAACCGCGATGTAGGATGCGGATGCGCTGAGCACGGTGAGCAGGAAGGCGTCACCCAGAGACAGTGACAAGGCCCAGGACAAGCCGATGGCCACGGCCGCCGACCCCAGCGGGATGAGGAGTGCCGCAAGCACGGTCGCGATTCCGGACTCGCGCAGCGCGCTCACCCGCTTGCTTGCCAGCAGCCCCATGTCCAGCAGGAAGAACATCAGCATGCCTTGGAAGAGCGATTCCGTGAAGGGCTTCACTCTTTCGAGCGCGGCGGGTTCGGCCACGAACCCGATCGTCAGCGCACCCAGGATCAGCAAGACCGACGCGTTGGTGATGGCTTCCCAATTGGAATGTCCTTCGTTGTGCGTCGTTTCCGTGCTGTTGCGTTTGTAGAGCCAGAGTCCGACTATGATGGCCGGTGCTTCCATGAGGGCCAAAGCGGCGACCATATGTCCGCCGTAGGCGATGCCAAGCGTACCCAGATGGTTCACAGCGGTCACGAAGGTGACGGCGCTAACGGATCCGTACGTGGCGGCGATGGCGGCCTTGTCTTCGTTCTTGAACCGGCTGCCTAAGCCAAAGTACACCACGAACGGAACGATCGCCGACAGGATGACCGCCACCATGAGGGTCAGGAAAATATTCCCTGTCAGCGGATTCGCGGCGATCTGGATCCCGCCTTTGAGTCCGATGCTCATCAGCAGATAAAAGGACAGGAATTTGGAGATCGGTTGGGGGATTTCCATGTCCGACTTCACGAACGTGGCGACAAAGCCCAGCGCGAAAAACAGGATGGCGGGGTTGAGCAGGTTATCGGTCATTGGGCTTCATTGATCAGTTCGACAAGGTCGGGAGCGGGCGGCGCACACAGGCTTTTCCATGTGTTGAGGCCGATATGGTGATGATAGCCACCTTCGGAAATGAACGCGGCCTGTGCGGGAAGGGTGTGGTCCATTGGAAAAAGGTAAGCAGGAATCGGGAATCGGGAATCGGGAATCATTAACTTTGTCAGTGCCCAGTTGTCTTGGCGCATCACGGATGCGCCCCTGTATGCCCATTCATCACACATTCCCCATTCCGCCATGTTTTTATCCGAAGACGAGCGCTTTCTCCGCGACGCCGCCGCAGATTTCGCCAAACAGTGCATCGCACCCCGGGTGCAAGACATGGAGACCTCCTCCAAGCTGGATCCCGAGTTGATCCGCGCCTTTTTCGAACAAGGACTGATGGGCATTGAAATCCCCGAGGCCTATCAGGGAAGCGGCGGCACGTTCATGATGTCGATCCTGGCCATCGAGGAAATCTCAAAAGTGGATGCGTCCACCGGCGTCTTCATGGATGTGCAGAACACCCTGGTGAACAACGCTTTCCGCACGTGGGGGAACGAGGATGTGAAATCGCGCTATCTGCCGCGGCTGGCGAACGAGTCGGTGGGCGCGTACGCCTTGTCGGAAAGCAGCTCCGGTTCCGACGCCTTCGCCCTGAAATGCCGCGCCACGAAGAAGGGCGATAGCTATGTGCTCAACGGCACCAAGATGTGGATCACCAACGGCAACGAGGCCGACATCTTCATCGTGTTCGCCACGCTTGATCCGGAGCTCGGCTACAAGGGCATCACCGCCTTCGTGGTGGAGCGCGGCATGAAGGGCTTCACCGTGGGCAAGAAAGAGGACAAGCTCGGCATCCGGGCCAGTTCCACCACTGAGCTCATTTTCGAGGAGTGCGAGGTGCCCGCCAAGAACCTGCTCGGTTCCGAAGGCATCGGTTACAAAGTGGCGATCGAAACCCTCAATGAAGGACGCATCGGCATCGGCGCGCAGATGATCGGCCTGGCTCAAGGGGCCTTCGCCGCGGCCCTTCAATACTCCAAGGAACGCAAGCAGTTCGGCAAACCGATCAGCGCCAACCAAGGCATGCAGTTCGAGCTGGCCAAGCTTGCGACGCAGATCGAGACGGCACGTCTGTTGGTGTACCATGCCGCTCGGATGAAGGAGGCGGGTCAGCCGTTCTTGAAAGAAGCCGCCATGGCGAAATATTACGCCTCGGATGTGGCCGAGAAGGTGACCTCCTCCTGCGTGGAGATTTTCGGCGGATACGGCTATTCCAAGGAGTACCCTGCCGAGAAGTTCTACCGCGACGCGAAGATCGGCAAGATCTACGAAGGCACCAGCTTCATGCAGCTGCAGACCATCGCCAAACTCATTCTGTCGGAGTGATCTCCACCCACCGCGGATTCAACTGCAACTTGGTCTTCCGCTTGTCGGTGATGTCGCGGTAGGTGAGGATGTAGCATTCGCCGGAGGGAAGCGGACACAGGTTCTGCAACGACTCCTCGAGGCGCTTCCGGGTGAGGTTCCGGGTTTTCCGGATGTAATCCAGACTCGGGTGGTTCGGAATGAGCATACGGTCGACCGTGTCGCTGCTCACGATGGGCTGTCCATCGATGTGGGCGCGGCTCAACACGTCGAGAAGTTGCCCCTCGAGGGGGAATCCGTCACCGAAGTGGGCGATCCAGGGGCGACCGTCCAAGCGGAGTGGATTGAGGGAGAGGCGTAGTTTCGATGGGGTTCCGTTCAGATTCTCGGAAAGCGGCGCAGGCGACGGTGAGGGTCGGCGCCGCTTCCACCGGCATCCGATCCAGCCGACAAGTACCCCGACGATGGCGAGCATCCACGGCCATAGCGGCATGTGGCCACGTGCGGCGGTGGCGGACTTGACGGGAGGCGTCCCTTTCTTCAACGCGGCCTGGATGGCGGCCACATCGACCTTGGCTTTCGATACCGCTGGGAAATGGACCATGTCCATGGTGTGGTGCGACCATTGGACGCTGTACAAACTGCTGTCGGCCTCATTGTAGTGAAGCACAGTATGATGGGTTCCGGGATCGGTGTCGCCTTGGTTGGCACCTTCCAGCTCGATGATCCGATAGGTGTCCAGATCCATGGCCAGTATCCGGCTGATGCGATTGATTTCCGAAACCACAGGTTCGACGAGGAAAAAGGCGATCCGATGGCTTCCATCCCCCACGCTCGATTTCAGCGCCGTCAAATCGCCCTTGAACGCCTGCTGCAACTTGAGCTTCATCTCGGGATGAAGGATACGGATGGTACCCGTTTTCACATCCATTGACAGCAGGCCCGGAGTCCGGGGATACTCCGCGATGCCGTAGGCCGTCGCGAGGATCAGTGTCGAGGTTTTCGGATCTCTCAAGGCGTATCCCTGGGTTACATAAGGATCGCTCGTGATGTCCTCGTTTGCGGAGGTCCGATGCCAGCCGCTGCTCGTTTCGCTGAAGGTGATGGAGTAATTCTTGGGATGGAAGAGACCGACACCGCCGATGGCATGGATCGATCCGTTCGTCTCTACATGGCTGATGTGGCCATATTGGCTTTTCTGGTCAAATGAGCGGTCGATCCGGGTTGGAATTCCGTTCGCGTCGATGCGGACCACACGGCCCACCGCGTTATCCCAAGCGCGGATCTCTGACTTTCCGGGAACGACGCCCCATCGCGGGTCGACAAGGTCGAACTCGTTCCAGATCGCTTGAAGTGTCCACTCGCCGGACCTAAGGTCGAGCTGATGCCATCGGTCCCTGAACACCCAATGCAAGCGCATGCTCATCGGATCCATGGAGAATCCAAAAATCTCCCTAGAGGACAATGACACTTCTTCCTGAAGTTCGGGAATCGCGCCGCTGGTATTTACGGTCTCGAACTCAAGACGGGTCTGTGCGAATGCAGGATTGGATAGAAGGAGAACCGCCACGATGTGGGCGCCGAGAGGTAAACGCATGGATAGCAATGGAGGTCAGACACTCTTGATAAGTTGCGTCCAATGTACAATTATAGGTGGCAGATGTCAATAAACTAGGCGATGGTCCGCATTCGGTTCGATTCCGGTTCGCAAAAAGTCTCGACTCCGCAGAAGTGACTACGTAGTTTCACCCATCGTCACACACGATAACTGTGATCAGGAGAGATTTGAGTGCACAGTCCTCCGGCCGAAGCCGGAGGGCTGTTTTTTTAAGGAGGTCCGCCCCGCATCGCCCGGCGCATCATGCGCTCCCAGCGGGACATCTGCTCCTCCGTCAGGAGTTCTGAGAGCTCGGTTTTAAGCGAATCGGTTTCGGCGCGTACTTTCACCCGCATCGAATCGCGGGCTTCATCCATCCAGCCACGGGTTTTGCGGCGGTGAGCTTCCATCGCATCGAAGAAGCGGTCCTCCTGATCGGGGGTGAGTTTCAGCTGGGCGGTCACATGATCGCGGAAGCGGGCATCACGGCCTTCACGCGGGCCTGGTCCGCCCATGGGTGCGGGATCGACGAGGGGTCGGATGAGATATCCGGTGGCAAGTCCGACGCCGAACGTGGCGATGAACAGGACGGTGATCCATAGGCTGCGGGATGGGGTCATGGCATCAGTCCAAGGTTTGGATGTAATCGGGAAGGTCGGTAGCGAGCTGCTCGACACCCGAGGTGCCGAGATAGTCGTTCCATTCGCTGGCGAAGGCGCTGTCGGTGTCGCCGCCTCTAAGGCTCAAAACGCCGATGAGGACCATGGCGATGGCTAAGACTGCGGCGATGCGTTGACGGAACACCGCCAGGATGTCGTCGAAGGGATCGGTCCGCATCGCCTCGATGCGGGAGCGAAGTCTGCCCACCGCCCAAGGGGAAGGTTCGATGCCTTCGTAGAGGGATTTGTAGTCGTAATCGTTCATGGTGTGATTCCTAGTTGGGTCAACTGGTCTCGAAGGATGCGTTTGGCGTGGAACAAGCGGCTTTTCAGGGTGCCTTCGGGTGTTCCGGTGATGTCGGCGATCTCGGCATAGCTGAGGTCTTCGACTTCTCGAAGGATGAGGATGGAGCGATAGGGTTCCTCGAGGCGGGAGATGGTTTTTCGGAGCACGTCCCGAAGCTCGTCGTTGTCGGTGGCCCGAGCCGCATCCGGATCGGCCGGCTCAAGGGTTTCGCCATCCTCGTGTTGTCGGAACAGGCCCATCAGTGAACGCACTTTGCGTTTGCGGTAGGCATCCATCACGGTGTTCCTGGCGATGGCGTAGAGCCAGGTTCCGAGGTGGCTGTCGCGGTGGAAGGTGTCCGATTTCCTCCACGCTTTCAGGAACACGTCCTGTGTCAGATCCTCCGCATCCATTCCTGAACCGTAGGTGAGCGCACTCACCATCCGAAAAATCTTCGGATACCAGGTGTCGAGCTCGCAGTCCGGGAAGGGGAGGTTCTCTGCCATGTCACAAGGTACTAATTGCCCCGGCGACCTTGGCGCGGACCTTGCGGTTGGACTTGCTGCGGACCTGCATTCCGTTGATGCGCATCCATATAGGAGCGGAAGATGGCGAATTCGTCGCGGGTGAGCAGGTCTTTGACCTTCGCATAGAGCTCGGCACGGGCGTCGTCACGGGCGGAGAAATCGCCACGGCGGCCTTGTCCGCGCAGGGGTTGCATCTCGGCCATGTGCGCATCAAGCAGCGATTTGAGCGATGCTTTTTTCTGGGCGTTGAGCTTCATGTCGGCCGCCATCGTCTCGAAATAGGTCTCCATGAACGCCTGACGCGATGCGGTGCGGCGCGCGTCGGCTCGGGCTTGATCGGCTTTGAACGCGGCGCGTTGTTCGGGCGTGAGCACAGCCAGCATGTCCGCACGGTGTCGCTCGGTGAGTTCAGCCATCTTGGTTTGGAAATCGACACGGCTCAGGGTCCCGTTTCGAAATCGGACCGTCAGCGCGGTGCGCTCGGCCTGATGGGTGCCTCGCAACTCGGCCAGCTTGTCTTGGGTTTCGGCGGGCAGGTTCTGGATGAATCCGTTTCCGCCGCGGCCACCATGGCCCGGAGCGGGTTGCGCATTGGCCGAGCCGATTAAGGCGCCGACCGACAGAAGGAGGAGTGCGATGTGTTTTTTCATGGGTGTTGTCTCTTAGATGAAGGGTGGTTTCGGAACCATAGACGCGCGAACGCCCGAGAGGTTCACGGTGTTTGCACAATAAACCCAAACCTGTTGATTCAGCGATGCCTGAAACCAAAAACTCCGAAACCCACGAACAGCTCCGCCAACGCGCGGAAACCGCGGAACGCAATCTGCGCCTGCTTGAAGCCGCCATCCGTCAAGATTACGACAGCATCCTCATCACCGAGCTCTCCTTGGACGCTCCCGGCCCGGTGATCGTGTATGTGAACGACGGATTCACCCGCATCACCGGTTACTCCCGAGAAGAAGTGATCGGCAAGACACCCCGGATCCTGCAGGGACCCAAGACCGACCGTGCCGTGCTCGACAAGCTCAAAGACGCGCTGCAGAAAGGGCATTCCTTCTTCGGACAAACCGTGAACTACCGCAAAGACGGCAGCGAATTCGTCAACCAGTGGGACATCCATCCCCTTGAAAACGAAGCCGGTGAAATCACCCACTGGGTGTCCTACCAGCACGACATCACGACGAAGAAAAAATCGGAGCAGAGCTTCCTGGATGTGACCCTCGATTCCAGCGATCTCTATGAGAACTCGAAAAAGAGTTATGTCGATCTGGATGCGGACGGCATCGTGGTTCAGGCCAACAAACTCTTCCGCGACATGGTCGGCTATCCCAAAGAGATGGTGACTGGCCGTCCGATCTGGGATTTCCTCGTTCCACGCCAAGGCGCGGCCCTGAAATCACAATATGCCCGTGTCTGGGCGGACGATCTGAGCAAGCAGAACAGCATCCGCCTCCTGCTCCAGCATCGCAACGGATCGCTCATCCAAGCCGAGATTTCCGTCGAGAAAGTGGCCGGACCACAGAACAAGCCGGTGGTGCATGCCGAAGTGACGAACCTCTCGGTCACCAAGCGTGTGATGAGCGTCCTCAATCGCAAGTCCCTCGATTTCCTCAAGGTTTTCGCGCAAAAGACCGATTTCAATTATGGGATGATCCTCGACGACACTCAGAACCCTCGGTTCAAATGGGTCTCCGAGGGTTTCCGGCATGTGACAGGCTTCGGACCCGAAGAATGCCTTCATGCCGACGGGTTGAAAACCGTGATCCATCCCGACGATTTCGCCAAAGCCAAAGCCCATCTGGAGCTGGCTTTCACCGGGAAATCGTCTTGTGAGACGTACCGCATCCGTTGCAAGGACGGATCCGTGGTCACCGTGATGGATTACGCCAAGCCCGATGCCATCGAAGGTATCACGGGCTCGGCGGTGCTCCGTTAAACAGTGGCGTAGGCTTCGGTCGGCAGGCAGGAACACACCAGGTTCCGGTCGCCGTAGGCGCTTTCGATGCGGCTGACCGAAGGCCAGAATTTCGCCTCTTTCACCCAGGGCCGCGGATAGGCGGCCTGCTCACGGGTGTACGGACGCGTCCAGTCCGTCGCAAGCAGCACATCCGCCGTATGCGGAGCGTGCTTGAGCACGTTGTCCGCCTTGTCGGCCTTGCCGTCGATCACGTCCTGGATTTCCTGGCGGATGGACAGCAGCGCGTCGCAGAAGCGGTCGAGCTCTTCCAGCGATTCGCTTTCCGTCGGCTCGATCATGAGCGTGCCCGCCACCGGGAAGGAGACGGTCGGCGCGTGGTAACCGTAATCCATCAGGCGCTTGGCCACATCCTCCACTTCGATGCCATGCGCTTTGAACGGACGGAAATCGAGGATGAACTCGTGTGCGCAACGGCCGTTCTTGCCGGCGTACAGCACGGGATAGGCCGATTCGAGGCGCGACTTCATGTAGTTCGCATTGAGGATGGCGAATTCCGTGGCTTTGCGCAGCCCGTCCGCCCCCATAAGGCGGATGTAGGCGTAGCTGATGGTCAGGATGCTGGCCGAACCCCATGGTGCGGCTGAAACCGGGGTGATGGCGTGATGACCGCCGGTCGCCACGACCGGGTGCCCTGGAAG
>CAYVRS010000032.1:0-7658 GCA_964454075.1 uncultured Chitinophagales bacterium | reverse complement strand
CCCTTGAGCTGCTCGGCCACGTAGTTCGCGTTGAGGATCGCGACCTTCGTCGCTTCGGCGAGGCCCTCGCCACCCATCATGTCGATATACATCATCGAGATCGGGAGGATCGACGAACTCCCCCACGGCGCCGCGCTGACGGCACCGATGCGCTGATCGCCGCCGAGGTCCACCACCGAGTGGCCCGGCAGGAACGGCGCGAGGTGCGCGTTCACGCCAATCGGCCCCATGCCCGGGCCGCCACCACCGTGCGGGATGCAGAAGGTCTTGTGCAGGTTCAGGTGGCAGACGTCCGCGCCGATGTTGGCGGGCGATGTGAGCCCCACCTGCGCGTTCATGTTCGCGCCGTCCATGTACACTTGTCCGCCGCGACGGTGGACGATCTCGCAGATCTCTCGGATGTCTTCCTCGAAGACGCCGTGGGTGGACGGATACGTCACCATGAGGCAGGCCAAGCGGTCGGCGTATTCGTCGGCTTTGGCTTCCAGATCGGCCAGGTCGATGTTGCCACGCTCATCGCATTTCGTGACCACGACCTGCATCCCGGCCATCACAGCCGACGCCGGGTTGGTTCCATGGGCCGAACTGGGAATCAGCGCCACGTTGCGGTGTGCTTCCCCCCGGTGCTCGTGCCAGGCACGGATCGTCATCAAGCCCGCATATTCGCCCTGCGCGCCGGAATTCGGCTGCATCGAGACGGCGTCGAAGCCGGTTACTTCGCACAACCAGGTTTCCAGGTCGGTGAGCATCTGGCGGTAGCCTTCCCACTGGTCGGCCGGCGCGAACGGATGGATGTTTCCGAACTCAGGCCAGGTCACCGGAATCATCTCGGTGGTGGCGTTCAGTTTCATGGTGCACGACCCCAGTGAAATCATCGAATGCGTGAGCGAAAGGTCCTTGTTTTCCAGACGCTTCAGATAGCGCAGCATCTCGTGCTCGCTGTGGTGCGTGTTGAACACCGGGTGCGTCATGAAGTCGCTGGTGCGCTTCACGGAATCGGGCAAATACGGCTCGATGCGGGTGCCGCGGAGCGCGGCTTCGTCCACGCCGGGCACAAAGACGCGCGCCAGATCGACCAAGTCGTCGAGGGTTTTGGCTTCGTCGAACGAGACGCCGATCTGAGTGGCGCCGATGGCGCGCAGGTTCATGCGTCCGGCGCGGGCGCGCTCCAGAAGGGCGTCGCGCGTGGCGGCATCGCCCAGCTCCAGATGGAGCGTGTCGAACCAGACAGGATTGAGGATGCGGATGCCGGCTTTCTGCAGCTCATACGCCAGGGCGGTGGTGAGTCCGTACGTGCGTCCGGCGATCTCGCGGAGGCCTTGGGGTCCGTGGTACACGCCGTATGCGGCGGCCATCACGGAAAGCAGCACCTGGGCGGTGCAGATGTTGGATGTCGCTTTCTCACGGCGGATGTGCTGCTCGCGGGTCTGCAGCGCCATCCGGTAGGCGGGTTTGCCCTGGGCGTCGATCGACACGCCGATGATGCGGCCAGGCAGCACGCGCTTGAACGCGTCTTTCGTGGCGAAGAAGGCGGCATGCGGACCGCCGAAGCCCATCGGCACGCCGAAGCGTTGCGAGGTGCCCACCACGACATCGGCACCCATTTCACCTGGAGATTTCAGCATGACGCAGGCCAGGAGATCCGTGGCGACCACCGAAAAGACGTTGTGCTCGCTGGCGGCGGCCATCAGGGGCGAGAGGTCGCGCACATGGCCGGTTTGGTCGGGGTTCTGCACGAGCAGGGCGAACAGCGATGGATCGGTGACGTCGACGGCCGAGGCGTCGCCCGTCACGAGTTCGATGCCGAGGGGCGTGGCGCGGGTGTGGAGCAAGGCCAAGGTTTGTGGAAAGACGCTGTCGGACACGAAGAAGCGGTGCGCGTCTTTTTTCGCCGCGGGACGGCTCGAGTGCAGCATCGTCATCGCCTCCGCCGCGGCGGTGGCTTCATCCAGCAAGGAGGCGTTCGCGATTTCCATCCCCGTCAGATCGATCACCATCGTCTGGAAATTGATCAGCATTTCGAGGCGGCCTTGGGCGATCTCGGCCTGATACGGCGTGTAAGCCGTGTACCACCCCGGATTCTCGAGGATGTTGCGCAGCACGACCTTCGGGGTGATGGTGTCGTAATAGCCCATTCCGATGAAGCTGCGGAAGATCTCGTTCTTCTGCGCCAGCTGCTTGAACTCGCTCAGGAAGAGGGCTTCGTCGGTGGCCGGAGGCAGGTTCAAATCCCGCTTCAGGCGGATGGAGGCGGGGATGGTCTGGGCGATGAGATCGTCGAGGGAAGCGGCACCGACGGCCTTCAGCATGGCGCTGGTCTGGGTTCGGTCGGGGCCGATGTGCCGGGAAGCGAAGCGCTCCCGACGGGACAAATCGATGCTCATGAAGCGAAGGGATTTGGATGGATTTTGCAGACCAACAAAGATACGGGGAATGACGTTTCCGACCGGGTCATCAAACAAAAAAAGCCCCGGATTCTTGCGAATCCGGGGCCTCATTTCTTTCGGTCTACCGTCTACGCCCTACCGTCTACCGGTTCAAACTCACATCGATCAGCTGCAGCACATGCGCGGTGTGGGCGCGAGTCTCGAGGTTGCCGGCCGATTTGCCCTTGAGCTGGGTTTCGATGTTCCGCAGTTGGAACAGCGCCGCGCTCTGGGTCGGACGGTCGAATTTCACCGCACCCTCGTTTTTCACGATGGTCACCAAGGAATTGGTGTACTCGATCTGCAGGTTCTGGCGGAAGGTGTTCACGTTTCCGCCGATGTCCGCACGGAAGACGGCGTTGGTCAGGTCCGCCATGAATTCCGCGACCGGGTATTGGTTGCCATACAGGCGGCTGTCGGTCATCCGTTTGGTCGTCACCGGATGCAGGATGTGCGCCATGACGTTGCGCTGGGCGTTCAAGACCGCATCGTGGATCTTCGGATCTTCGGTGGACGAGAAGAAGTTGAATCCGCGGCGTTCCATCTGCAGGTACGCGATCAGGTCTGCCGGCGCTTTATAGGCATCCGGAGCGAAAAGATAGGTCTCGAGCGTGCTCATGGCTTGTTTCTGACGGTCGCGCGGAACGGCCGTGAAGGGCTGCTCGGCGCCGGTCTGACCCACGAATCCGCGATTCACATGCACCCCGCCGATGTAGCGCGATACGACGCCCATCTGTCCGGCATACGTTCCGAAGGCCATGGCATAGGCGTTTCGCAGGCGCTGGTACGATTCTCCCTCACGCGGGATGGTTGTATTCAGCTTGCCGTAGAGCTCGTTGATCATCTGCGCGCGCTCGATGGCGTACACGATGGCGTCGCTCGACATGTCATCCACGTTCACAAGCGGGTCGATGGCTTTGCCCGGCGAACGCATGTCGTCGGCGTCGTTGCCGAAGGCGTGCTGCTTCTCGGTGCTTCGCACGAGGATGGCGTCGCGGCGGCTCTCATCCGTCGAGTAGCCGAAATCGATCGCCCAGACATCGTAAGGACCCGGAACGATGTCGTAATACAGCCCTTGGCGCGATTTTTCGCGGGCGATGTTCACCGTGGAGTAATCCATCACGGAGCCGGTGAGTCCGACGCGTGAAGTCAGCTCGCGGTCGTGGATGGTCACGGGGTCGTGCAATTGCGAAGCCTTCATGTTGTGGTTCAGACCGAGCGTATGGCCCACTTCGTGAAGAACGAGCATGCGGATGGCTTCGTTCTGCAAGCGCGAGATCTCTTCTTCGCCGGCGTTCATGGCCAAGGCATGCGCCATGGCGAACTGATGGTTGCGGCGCATGGTCTGTCCGAAGCTGCAGAAGCCGGTGCCATGGGAATGGCCTTCGGTTCCGTACAGGTCGTCTTCCATGGAGGTTCCGCGGAGGAAGGAATACTCAAGCATCACGTCGGCACCCAGGATCTGGCCGGTGAGCGGGTTCACGAAACTCGGACCGTAGCCGCCGAACGGAGGCATCGGGGAGCTTGTCCAGCGGAGCACGTTGTAGCGGATGTCGCCCGCATCCCAATCGGCGGTGTCCGGCTGCACCTTCACGGCCACGGCGTTGCTGAATCCGGCCGCTTCGAAGGCCTTGTTCCAGGCCAGCACCCCTTCGATGATCGCTTCGCGGATGTTGTGGGGCGTCGTGTTCTCGATCCACCAGGTGATCGGCTCGACCGGGTCGGACACCGCCGCGTTCGGGTCTTTCTTGACCAGATGCCAGCGGTTGATGAAATCGCGGTAGTCGGTCGGACCCAGATCCGTCAGGTCTTCCGTCTCCACGCTGAAGTAGCCGACGCGCGGATCCGCCTTGCGGGGTTTGTAATCGTTCTCGGGCACGGCGATGAAGCTGTGCTGCGAGCGGATGCTGACGCTACGCGCATCCGTCACCGAGGTGCCGCCGGCGTTGATCGGGTTCGGATTTTCGAACACATAGTCCACGATCACGTCGGTGTTCGCAGGGTAGTTGCGGATGTCCACGATCTTGTTCTTGTCGCGACTCAGCTGACCCAGATTGAATGCGAACGGACTCTGCCCCGGGAAGGACGGTGGTTTCACGCGCGACATCGACTCGCTCATGAAGAGTCCGTCGGCCTTGATCAGGTATTTGCCGTCTTCAGACACCACGATCTTCTCGCTGAGCAGCACGGCCGGCGAGATGTTGGCTTCCGCGGCGCGGGAAATGGCATTCGCGGGGTCGAAATAGAAGCTGGTGTTGACCACTTCGAATTCCAGGCGGTCGAAATATTTCTTGATCTGGAAGACGACGTTGTCACGGTACTGGCCACGGAATTGACCGGCGGGAACAGGGCCGTTTTCCGTGTACGAGAAATAGATGAAAGGCTTGTTGAGCTGCTCCTCGGTGATCACGATATGCGTGGAGCCGTCGGTGGTGTCCTGATATACGGTGAACAGACCCTCTGAGGCCACCGATTTGGCGACGGTCGAGGCGATGGTTTTCTTGGCCGGAGCCGATGGGGCGGCCGGTGGAGTGGCCGGTTTCTTGCGGCCGAAGAGCTGGGCTTGGGCCGGAGCCGGGACCAGCAGGGCGATCGCCGCGATGGCGAAAAAGAATCGTTTCATACGATGTGCTCAGGGGTGTTGTGAAGAGGGGCGCGCATGCCGTGGCACCGCGGAGAAGACTGGTCAAAATAGTCAAATGTGCGAGATGTTCGTCCCACATTGTGTAACTTGGGTGGGATGGAAACACTGATGCCCCTCTTTCTGGTCCTCGATGATGTGAGGATGCCCGGGATGCCGCTGGTCAACGCACAGATCGGGGCGCCGCTCGCGTCGCGCAACTCCGGCTGAGCCATGCATCAACGGTCAGCCATCGCCGCGATCGCCACGCCAATCGGTGAAGGCGGCATCGCTGTGATCCGCATCAGCGGGGAGGGAGCCATCCGAATCGCGGCATCTGTGTTCCAAGGCGCCAATCTGACCGACGTCGCGTCGCACACGGTCCATTTCGGGAAGATCGTGCGCGACGGACACATCGTCGACGAGGTGCTGGCCACCGTCTTCCGTTCGCCCAGATCCTACACCGGGGAAGACACCGTCGAGATCTCCTGCCATGGTGGCGTGTTGGTGTCCCAGATGGTCCTCGAAACCATCCTCGCCGCGGGGGCACGGTCTGCCGAGCCGGGAGAATTCACGCAACGCGCGTTTCTGAACGGAAAGCTGGAACTGAGTCAGGCCGAGGCTGTGGCCGACCTCATCCATGCGAAAAGCCGGAAAGCGGTGGAAGCCGCTCAGCAGCAGCTCGAGGGCGCGTTAGGGGCCCACATCCGAACCTTCCGTCAGGGCATCATCGATATGGTGGCGATGGTGGAGCTGGAGCTCGATTTCATCGAAGAAGATGTCGAATTCGCCAGTCGCGATCAGCTTCTGGCGCTGATCGCTGCGCTGAACGCCGAGATTTTCAAACTGCTCGAGACCTACGAAACCGGGCGATTGGTGAAGCATGGTGTCCGCACCGTCTTCGCTGGAAAGCCGAACGCTGGAAAATCGACCCTCCTCAACGCGCTGATGGGGAAAGAGCGGGCCATCGTGTCGGATGTGGCCGGCACCACGCGCGACGTCATCGACGCCGACTGGAGCTACGACGGCATGCTGTTCGTGCTCACCGACACCGCCGGATTGCGCGACACCTCCGACCTGATCGAGGCCGAGGGTGTGCGACGCTCCCACTCGGCCATGGGCGATGCCGACCTCATCGTGCTGCTTCACGACGTGAGCACCGAACTCAGCGAGACGGATGTCGCGCTGTGGAACGGCCTCCGCGAGGCGCATCCGCACACCTCCATGCTGTGGGTCGGCAACAAAGCCGACTTGGCCGCGGGATGCGACCTGAGCCGCTTCGACCTGTGCATCTCGGCCGCCAGCGGCGCGCAACTCGACGTGCTGAAAAAAACCATGCGCGACGCGGTGCTCAAGAACAAGGACATCGACACCTCCGGACTGCTCATCACCAGCTCCAGGCATCGCGACGCGCTGAGCAAGACGCGTCGGCACCTGATCGACGCCGAGGCGGCCATCTACGCCGGACAGACCGGCGATTTCGTCGCCATCGACCTCCGCGCCGCGCTTCAGGAACTCGGCACGCTCACGGGTCAGATCACGACGGAAGACCTGCTCGACAGCATCTTTTCGAGATTCTGCATCGGAAAATAGGTATTTATATAGTGATACTGTCCGCAAGTTGTCATCAACTTCCCTCTAACTGCGTAACGATCACATCGGTCGAAAATCGCGGGAATTGACTCGCTTGCGGCACTTATGTGTACGTTCAGCCAGTATCAGAGATTGGAAAGTCTATTTATTAAGTGATACTTCCGGACACGTTTCAACTGGACACTTTTCAACTCTACCCTTCGCTCTTCTTGCCACGGAGCTTCTTCAGGGCATAGGCCCCGCCGGCGGCGGCCAGCAGGCCGAGTCCGCCATCGATCGGCGCTTGCGAGGGCGCGGAGGGAAGTCCTGGTGGCTGGGCGAAGACAACGGCCGCGCCGACCAACAGGATGGCGGCGGCGATCAAGGGGATGGAGAAAGATTTCATGGTGATATGAATGTGTGATTATTTGATCAGGGTCATCTTCCGGGTCACGTCCATTCCATTGGCACGCAAGCGGTAGTAATAGACTCCGGAGGCGAAGCCGCGGGCATCCCAGCTGTGGCGATGCTGTCCTGCCGGCTGTGACTCATTGACCAAGGTGGCCACCCTCTGCCCGGTCATGGTGTAGATGCTCAGGGTCACCGGTCCGGCCTCACGCAAGGTGTACCCGATGGTGGTGGTCGGGTTGAACGGATTCGGATAGTTCTGATCCAGGGAGAATTCCAGTGGCGTGTGGTCGGTCTCGGTGGACACGACGCCCGTATTCGGGTTCACGGTGAGCGCGAAGCGCGTTTCCGTGGAGACGGGTTTTTGCAGAGTGGGTGCGAGCTGGTCGAACAGGGTCAGCGGACTGACCTTCGCCGCAGGGGCCGTGGCGTCGAAGGTGTAGCTGCTGTCGGCGCGCATGTCTGTGTCCACGCCCGTCTGGTAATCATGCAAGGTGAGGTCCCAACCGGCAGGGAAGCTTTCCATGCCCGACCAGGCCAGGGCGAAGCCACCGTCCACGCCGACCAAGGTCTGCTTCATGGGGATGGTGAGCGATTCGGTCAAGCCCCAAGGCAGCGACTCCACCGATTTG
>CAYVRS010000031.1:11923-17538 GCA_964454075.1 uncultured Chitinophagales bacterium | reverse complement strand
ATGAATTCTATTGGACCGCCACTCCTGAAGAAGTGATCACCCGCATCCACAACACCTTCAAGGTGCGTATCGAGGCGCGTTTCGCGTCGCGGCTGGATTCCCTCGGTTGGACCGTCGACCAGGCCACCACCATGGCGTCCATCATCGAATGGGAGGTGAAGCACGTGGATGAGATGGCCCGTGTGAGCGGCCTGTACTGGAACCGTCTCCGCAAAGGGATGCCTCTGCAGGCCGATCCGACTTTGAACTACGCGATCGGGGAGAGGCGGCGGCTATTTTTCTCCGATTATCGGCTGAATCATCCGTACAACACCTATCGGAACCGGGGATTGCCCCCCGGTCCGTTGAACAATCCGCGTCTGGTGGCGATCGAAGCCGCGTTATATCCCGAATCGCACGGGTTCATCTACATGGTGGCCAATCCGGAAGGGTACCATACCTTCACGAGGACGTTCGACGAGCACAAGATCGAGGCGAGGAAATGGAGCCGTTGGCTCAAAAAGCAGGTTGAGCGTCGCGCGGCGGCTAACGCGTCAAAGTGAGTTCCACAGGACCATCTGGCGTGAGCTGATAGACCGGCAGCCAGCGATTCGATGTCTCCTGGTTGAAATGATACTGCGAGGTCAATCCTCGGAAGAGATCCGCTTTCGGAATCCATGCCGCCCATCGCGCCGGATGCTGCACAATATCCAGGCTTTGGAACACGAAGGTGGCTATATCATAGCCAACATAGGAAAAGTCGTTCGGATCGATGGTGGTTCGTCCGATGTATCTGGTGCGGAACTGCTCCAGCTTCTCGGTTTTCGGTGACACGTCGAGCATGGAGGTGTGATAGGTCGGTAACCGCTCCAGGCGGCTGGCGGAATGATCCAGATAACCGAGTTCCTCGTTGCCGAGCACGGTCACATGAAGGCGTTTCGAGTCGATGGCGGAGAGCAGATTATCGGCGACCGTGTTCGCTTCGGAACCGGTGATCGGCAGGTAGACGGCATCCACTCTCAGCGAGTCCTGAAGTCGGGGGCGCCGCACCACGAGCGTATCCATGACTCGCGTGGTATGCTGTAATTCAGTGAATTTGGCATCTGCGAGCGTCATCACGATACGTCCACCAAGCGATTCGAAGGTCCGGATGAAGGCCGACGCGTCGTCGGTGGCTTCCACACCTGGATGCGTGAAGACGGCGACCCGACGCAAGCCCAAGGTGCTGAAGGCGGCTTGAGCCATCCGGATGCCCGCTTCATCCATCGTCGGATTGAACCGGAGGACATACGGATTGTCGTACCGGAGGGTGAAGGCATTCGCCAAGGGAATGAACAAGGGAATGCGGTATTGCTGCGCCAAGGCCGCGACTGGTGTGACCTCATCGGAACGTAGGGGACCGATCACCGCCACCGCCTGGTGCATGGTGCGCAATTCTTCGAAGCCTTGAACCGCGCCATTGGAGCTGGAGGCGAAGACAAGGCGGAGTTTCAGGTTCGGGCTGCGTTCATTGAACTCATCCACCGCCATCAACACGCCCTGGTAGAGTCCTTGGACAACGGAAAATGCCCGGGAGGTCCTCGCTTCCTGCGGCAGGAGCACCCCGATCGTGAGGACGGTGCCTCGCGGAGCGCTGGGGAAGGGTGCCTGGTCGGTGGGTTGGATGGTCTGATACCTGCGGATGCTGTTCAGCAACTCCGCACCTTCGGAATGCGATGACCGGAGGGTTTCGAGGTCGGTGATGGCCGCATCCGCCTGTCCGAACGCATATCGGATCACAGCACGGGTATAGATCAGTTCAGCGCCAAGAGGTGTCGACGGATGCACATCCACATTCTCGATGGAACGCAGGGCATTGGCGTAATCGCCAAGCTGGTAGTAGGTCCGCGCTTCGTAGAGCCTCGCGGTGGGCCCGTCGGAATCCGCGAAGCGTTTCAGCGCTTCGGTGTAGTTGGCGATCTCATACAGGCGGATGCCAAGCTCCAGCTGGGCGTGCATAGTCGAAACGTCGGCACAAAGGACGAAAAGTAGTGCGACGAGGCCGCGCTTACTCCCACTCGATGGTGGCCGGGGGCTTGGAACTGATGTCATATACCACTCTGTTAACACCGCGGATCTCGTTGATGATTCGATTCGAAACATGGGCGAGGAAATCGTGCGGGAGGTGGGCCCAGTCGGCGGTCATTCCGTCGACGCTGGTGACGGCACGTAGTCCTGCTGTCATTTCGTAGGTCCGTTCGTCGCCCATCACTCCGACGCTTTGAACAGGCAGAAGCACGGCGAAGGCCTGCCAGACCTGGTCATAGAGTCCATGTTTTTTCAGTTCGGTGATGAAGATATGGTCCACTTCACGGAGCAGATCCAGCTTTTCTTTGGTCACGTCCGAAATCACCCGGATGGCCAAACCCGGACCCGGGAACGGATGCCGACCGATGAAATGCTCCGGAATGCCCAAGGTACGGCCCACGGATCTCACCTCGTCTTTGAAGAGCTCACGCATTGGCTCTAGCAATTCAAGCTTCATGTCGGCAGGGAGTCCGCCGACATTGTGGTGGGATTTGATGGTCGCTGAAGGACCTTTGAAAGACACACTTTCGATCACGTCCGGGTACAACGTGCCTTGCGCGAGAAACTTGTATCCGTGCTGTTCGCGGATGGCGTGCTCGAACACATCGATGAAGGTCTTGCCGATTCGCTTGCGCTTGGTTTCAGGGTCGGAAACCCCGGCCAACTGCTCCAGGAATTGCTCGCTGGCATCCACGCCCACCACGGGAAGGTGAAGACCGTCCTTATAGAGCTTGAGAACGTCTTCGTACTCATGCTTGCGCAGCAGTCCGTTGTTGACGAACACGCATAGGAGCTGGTCGCCGATCGCTTTGTGAATAAGCACCGCTGTGACGGTGGAATCGACTCCGCCGGACAAGCCGCAAATGACCTTATGGGTTCCGACACGCTCCCGGATCTGGGCAAGCTGGGTTTCGATGAAGGAGTCCGGAGTCCAATCCTGCTTCAATCCGCAGATGTCGACCGTGAAATTCTTGAGAAGTGTGAGTCCGTGTTCGGAATGGACCACTTCCGGATGGAACTGGACGCCATAAATCGGCTTGGACCGATGCCGGACCGCCGCGATGGGCGCATTGCCGGTATGGGCGATGATGGTGTAATCCGGCGGAAGCAACTTGAGGTGGTCGCCGTGACTCATCCATACCAGGCAGGAAGCTTCGAACCCTTTGAACAGGTCGCTGCGGTCGTCGATCTGAAGGCGGGCGCGACCGAACTCGCGGTGATCCGCTTTTTCGACCGAGTTCGGAACCGCGGTATGGGCGATGATCTGCAATCCGTAGCAGATGCCAAGCACCGGAACGTTCCAGTCAAAGACGAGCGGATTCAGATCGGGAGCCCCTGGGTCGTTCACGCTCATCGGTCCGCCCGACAAGATCACGCCTCCCGGTGGGGTAGCGCTCATTTCCGTCAGATCGGCATTGTAGGGATGGATTTCACAGTAGATCTGGAGTTCGCGGACTCGACGTGCGATCAATTGAGTGTACTGAGATCCGAAATCAAGGATCAGAATCCACCCCGAATGCGACCGGATCATGGTTCAGGAAATGAGGGATTGGTAATCGTCAGCGGAAAGGAGGGACGCGATGTCGGCGGCATTGTCGGGACGGATGGTAATCATCCAACCCTCGCCATAAGGATCGTCGTTGACAAGCTCCGGGCTGTTTTCAAGGGCCGGATTGAGCTCGATCACGGTGCCGGAAACGGGCATGAACAGCTCGGAGACGGTCTTGACTGCTTCCACAGTTCCGAAAATGGCTTCTTTCCCAACCGACTCGCCAACCGTGTTCACATCCACGAAGACGATGTCGCCGAGTTCGCCCTGGGCGAATTCCGTGATGCCGATGGTCGCGGTTCCGTCCGCATTCAGGCGGACCCATTCATGGTCTTTGGTGTATTTGAGTTCGGAGGGTGTCATATCAGTCGGCGTCAGATGTGAACGTGAAGCTTTTTTCGAGATAATGCGTCGTGAAATGGCCAGCGATGAAATTCGGGTCTTTCATGAGCTGCTTGTGATAGGGAATCGTGGTCTTGATGCCTTCGACGACGAATTCGTCCAAAGCGCGGGACATCCGTGCGATGGCTTCCATTCGGGTCGGTGCGCTCACAATCAGCTTGGCGATCATGCTGTCGTAGTTCGGAGGAACCACATAGCCGCTGTACACATGGGTGTCCACGCGCACGCTGTGCCCTCCGGGCGGATGGAACACGTTGATGCGTCCCGCGCTCGGCCGGAAGCCGTTCGCCGGATCTTCGGCATTGATCCGGCATTCGATGGCGTGTCCACGCATTTTCAATGGCTTGCGGCGCAAGGGGATGCCAGCGGCGACTTCGATCTGGCTTCGGATCAGGTCGTATCCGGTCACCTCTTCGGTCACGGGATGCTCCACCTGGATGCGGGTGTTCATCTCCATGAAATAGAAGTTGGAGTATTTGTCGACGAGGAATTCGATCGTGCCGGCACCGACGTACTGCACGGTTTCCGCAGCGCGGATTGCGGCTTCGCCCATTTTCTCGCGCAATTCGGGCGTCATGACCGGGGAAGGGGATTCCTCAAGCACTTTCTGGTGTCGACGCTGCAACGAGCAGTCGCGCTCGCCGAGGTGCGTGATGTATCCATGGGCATCGCCCAGGATCTGGATCTCCACGTGGCGCGGGTCCTCGATGTACTTCTCGATGTATACTTCAGGATTGTTGAAGGCCGCCCCGGCTTCATTCCGGGCCGTTTCGAACATCTTCTCGAACTCGGATGCTTCGCGTACGATACGCATGCCGCGTCCGCCACCGCCTGCCGTAGCCTTGATGATGACCGGATATCCGATGCGTTCGGCTTCTTTCTGAGCCAGCGCCAGATCGCTGATTGTGCCGTCGGTTCCGGGTACCACCGGAACGCCGTATTTGATCATGTTCTCCTTGGCCTTCGACTTGTCTCCCATGGTTTCGATCATGTGCGGGGTCGGACCGATGAACGTGATGTTGTGTTCGCCGCAGATGCGGGAAAACTCGGCGTTCTCGGACAGGAAGCCATAGCCTGGATGGATGGCTTCGGCGTTGGTGATTTCCGCGGCGGCCAGAAGACGCGGAATCTTCAGATAACTTTCGCGTGAGGGGGCTGGTCCGATGCAAACCGCTTCATCGGCGAATTTGACATGCAGGGAATCGCGGTCGGCGGTCGAATACACAGCGACCGTCTTGATTCCCATTTCCTTACATGTCCGGATGATCCGTAGGGCGATCTCCCCCCGGTTGGCGATCAGGATTTTTTTAAACATAGATGGATGACGGATCAGGCAGGTACGATGTCGAACAGAGGCTGGTCGAATTCGACCGGCTGACCGTTCTTCACATGAATGGCGACGACTTTGCCGGACACATCCGACTCGATCTCGTTCATGATTTTCATCGCTTCGATGATGCACAGGGGCTGGCCTTTGGAGATCACATCCCCGACAGACACGAACGCTTTCGCATCAGGAGATGCGGCGGCGTAGAACGTGCCCACGATCGGAGATTTGATCGAAGTCGCCGCTGAGGATGCCGCAGCCGCAGGGGCTACGGCGGGAGCAGGGGCAGGG
>CAYVRS010000031.1:0-11913 GCA_964454075.1 uncultured Chitinophagales bacterium | reverse complement strand
CCACTGAAGCCGCCGGTGCCGGGGCGGCCGCAGGTGCGCTCACGAACGTGGCTTCGGAGCGCTTTTTGATTTTGATCTTGAAGTCACCTTCTTCGATGTACACTTCGTTGACATCGGCTTCCGAAATGAGTTGCAGAAGACTTTTAATGTGCTTGAGATCCATAAGTGCATTGATTAGGATTTGACCCGTTCGATGTAGGACCCGTTGCGGGCGTCTACTCGGAGTTTGTCGCCTTCGTTGATGAACAACGGAACGTTGATGGTCACACCGGTCTCCAATTCCGCCTGTTTGGTTGCGCCTTGGGCAGTGTCCCCCTTGATGCCTGGTTCGGTGTGGGCTACGGTGAGGATCACATGGTCAGGCAGCTCGGTGAACATCACGGATTCGGTCTCGGCATTGATCACAATGTAGACCTGCTCGCTTTCTTTCATGAATTCCGGGCGATCCACATTCTTCGAGTTGACTCCGATCTGCTCGTAGGTCTCCTGGTGCATGAAGTAGTAGATGTCGCCATCACGGTACAGGTATTGATACGGATGACGTTCGATGCGGACGGCTTCGCAGGTCTCACCGGCACGGAAGGTTTTGTCGAGCACCTTTCCGTTGGTCACGCCTTTGAGTTTGGAACGGACGAAGGCGCCGCCCTTGCCGGGTTTCACATGCAGAAACTCAATGATGGTGTAGATATCGTCCGGAAATTGAAGAGTCAGACCGTTCTTGAAGTCTGCCGTAGTGACTTTTGGCATAGAGGTTGTTTAAGTGACAGGAAGAAATGAAAAATACGGCTAAGCCGATTAGCTTAAAAGTCCATATATGGTGGTCATCAACACGGCGCCGATCAGCAGAGGGCAGATGTATTTGATGAAAGCGACCCATGCCGGAAGGAACCAGCTGTGCTCGAAATCCGGATATCCTTCTCCCAGCTCGATCGCGGCCTTCTGCGTGGTCCAGACATATCCAAGGAAAACGCAGATCATGAAACCTCCCAAGGGAAGGCCGACGTCGTTGAAGGATGTGGACAGGAAGTCGATCAGTCCGACGTTGAAGGAGATCATTACGGACAGCAGGAGGATGCCCAATCCAACACCCCAAGCGGCCTTCTTCCGGCTCACACCATGTTCGTCGACGACGTACGATACCGGAACTTCAAGCAGGCTGATCGTGGAGGTGAGGGCTGCCAGACCGAGCAAGACAAAGAACATCACGCCGGCGACCACTCCGGCCGTCGATTCCATGCTATGGAACATCGCAGGGAGCACCTGGAAGACCAGTTGTCCGCCGGCCACAAGATTGCCCTGTTCGTTGAAGATGGTGATACCGCTGTTCTGAGCCACGAACATCGCAGGAATGACCAGGAAGCCGGCCAGGAACGCCACGGTGAAATCGGTCAAGGTCACATACATGGCGGATTCGACCATGTTCTGTTTTCGGCTGATGTAGGAGCCATAGGTGATCAAGGCTCCCATCCCCAAGGAAAGGGAGAAGAACGATTGTCCCAAGGCGCTGAAGACGACCGACCCTGTGAGTTCTGAGAAATCAGGGTTCAAGTAGACCGACACGCCTTCCATCGCTCCGGGAAGGGTGATCACGTAGCCGATCATCGCGACAAGGATGATCAGTAGCGCGGGCATCATCCATTTGGTGGCTCTCTCGATACCGTTAGACACCCCACCAGTGATGATGAGGATCGTGGCCAGCATGAAGAGCACGGAGAAGATGGCGTTTTTGGGTCCGTTCGACAGATCGCCGAACCAGGCCGCCCATTCAGGCTGCCCAAGGAAGTACATGAATTCCTCCATCACATAACCAGCCGTCCAACCGGCGACGACGAGATAGAAGGAGAGGATCATGACACCACAGATGATTCCCCAGAATCCGATGAGCGGGGGGAACCAGTGGGAGGAAAGGGTTTTGAACGCGCCGACGGGGTTCTTTTTGGTGTGGCGACCTAAGGTCAGTTCGCCGATCATGACCGGAAAACCGATGATCAGGCAGCAAAGCAGATAGACGATGAGGAAGATGGCGCCGCCGTTGTCCGCGACTTTGGCGGGAAAGGCCCAGATGTTGCCCAATCCGACGGCGGAACCGGCGGCTGCGAAGACGAAACCGATCTTCGAGTTCCAATTCCCACGGCTTTCAGATGCGTCTTTGTTCAAAATATCCTCCTTTTTTGCTTGTCATTTAAGCGCCAATGATACAGAAACCCGAGCTATTTTCGCAGAACCATTCCCGAAATCGGAGCGAGCTGCACGATTCCGCCAATGGTGGCGATGGGTTCGGCTCCGGCATGCGTTCCTGAAACCAACAGATGCCAGTATCCGGGCGGCAGATGTACATGCTGCGTCTGCGTCGGGTTGGCGTTCATGGAGATGAGCCAGGAGCCGTCCGGCGTGTCGATGGTGGCCGTCAGATGCAGGCTGTCGTCGTAGCGGTGGAAATGGATCTGATCGGGCGTGGCCCGGCGGAACACCTCGCCTTGGGCGCGCAAGCGGATGAGGCCTTTCACATAAGCCACGAGGTCGGCGTTCGCATCCGCATCCGAATAGACCAAGTGATTCGTGATGTCGTCTTTCTCGTAACTGTTGTGGTCGAGGACCTTGGTGCGTGACCATTCCTGACCTGCATGGATCATCGGAATGCCTTGCGAGACAAAAAGATACAGTGCGGCCAGACGGGCGATGCGGCGTTCGGTGTCGCTCAGCGGGACGAGGCTATCCCTCGTCGGTTTCGTAGCTTCCAAAGCCGAATTCAGAGTCAAGCGGATGAAATCTCCAAAGGTGTACCCGTCATGACTTTCCAAATAGTTCACGCTGTGCGCAGGATGATGATAGCGGCCGTTCGCCGCCGGAAGCAGTGTGCCTCGGATGTAGTTCTCGAGCGACATCCTCGAACTTTCCGGATGCCAACGACCGAACACATATCCAGGCAGGCTGACCGGTTCCGACCCTTTCACGCCATTCCGAAGCTGGTCGTTCCAAGTGCTCCATCCGATTTCAGAGAATAGGGTTGGGTCGTACCCGCCCCCCCAAGGTTCCGCGATCAGCACCGCATGCGGATTCACCTCAAGTAAGGCCTCGCGGATGGCGACAAGGGTTTCTTTGTCCAGCAAATGGCCCAGATCGAAACGGAATCCGTCGATATGGAAGATATTCGCCCAATACAGTACCGAATCGATGATGAGTTGGCGCACCATCGGGTTTTCGGATTTGACATCATTGCCGCATCCGCTGTCGGACCGGTAGAACCCGTCCACCGTCAGGCGGAAGTAATAGGATTTGTCGATGTACTTGAGGGGATTTCGGTCGTAATTGGACACGTGGTTGTAGACCACATCCACAATGACGGCGATGCCTTTCCGATGGATCGCCTTGACCATGTCTTTGACCGCGCGATGGGTCGCCGGATCCGAATGCCGGGCCGGTTCGTCCGTCGAGACCCCGTGCATGTAACGTGGCTCTGGAGCGAAGAAAGAGGTGGTCATGTATCCCCAATGATTGCGCGCCAATGGGTTCCAATCGTTCTCCGGAGGCTCTTTGTACGCATAGAGATGCAGAGGAAGGAACTCGATGGCATTGCATCCGAGGGCAGCGACGTGCTCCAATCCACCGCGGATTCCGGGTTCTGCGAATCCCTGGTAGGTGCCCGGATACCGGCTTCCGGCGCTGGGATGCGCCGTCGCGTCTTTCACATGCGTCTCGTAGATCACCAGGTCCCGCGGATCCCGGATCGGGATCCAGGTGTCGCCTTCCCAATCGTAGGGTTCATCCGGAAGAAGCCGCCCTTTGGGGTGCTGGATGTGGTCGTTGGTGACGCTCACGAAATGCGCGTAGGGATCGAGCACGGCGAAGTCGCTGGACTCGAATCCGGACGTATCCGCGGGTGCGGTGATCCGGAATCCGTAATACCAACCGAGGAAGCCGGGTTCGAGGCGAACTTCCCAGATCCCTTCCGGGCTCGGAATCATGGGGATCAGAGTGCCGTGCGCGTCTTCGAAGCGGCGGAAGAGTTCGATCCGGACTTCGGGAGAACGCGGGCAGAACACCTTCACGACGATGAACCCCGGCGTGAAGCTGCATCCTAACGGGAACGAGTCGGTCATGCCACCGTGCTTCCGTTTTCGGAATCGGGGGTGACCGGGCGCAACACGCCTTCACGGTCTTCCGCGAACAGGATCATTCCTTTGCTTTCAAGGCCCAACATTTTGCGAGGCTTGAGGTTTGCCACCACGACCACTTTCTTGCCGGTGATATCGTCCACACTGAAATGTGCGGCGATGCCTGACAGGATTTGGCGCTGTTCATAGCCAAGATCCACTTGCAGGCACAGCAGCTTGTCGGATTTCGGCACAGGCGCGGCGGATAGCACAGTCCCGACACGTAAATCGAGTTTGGCGAAGTCGTCGTACACGATTTCGTCTTTGGGTGCCGCGTAGGGTGGACCCTCGACCACGGGTTGAGCTGGAGCACCGAGTTTGTCGATCTGGGCTTGGATAAGAGCGTCTTCCACTTTCGGGAAAAGGATAGCCTCTGCGGAGATCGTTGCCCCCGCCGGAATCATCGCATCGTTCACATCCGCCCAAGAGGTGGTTTCCGCCACACCCAGATCCGCGCGCAAAGTGCGCATACTGTGCGGCAGGATGGGATCGAACATGACGGACAAGGCCGCCGAGACCTGAGCGCTCACATACAGGGCGTTGGCACAGGCCTGGGGATCCGTTTTGCGGGTTTTCCAAGGCTCCGTGTCGGTGAAATACTTGTTTCCGAGCCGGGCCAGGTTCATGGTCGCAGTCACCGCATCACGGAAGGTGAACGCGTCATAATGCTTGCCGATCTGCTCCTTGTGGGAAGCGATCTGCGCCAGCATGGCCTTGTCGACCTCGCTGAGGTCTTTCGGCTCTGGAACCACCCCATCGAAGAAACGCTGGGTGAATGACATGGTCCGGAAGATGAAATTTCCCAAAATGTCGGCCAATTCGCCGTTCACTCGGTTTTGGAATTCCTTCCAGCTGAAATCGGAGTCTTTGGTTTCAGGGAGTGTGGTCGCGATGGCATAGCGCAGCCAATCGGCGGGGAATACCTCCAGATACTCATGGATCCATACCGCCCAGTTTCTGGATGTGGAGAGTTTCTGTCCTTCCAGGTTCAGGAACTCGTTCGCCGGGACATTCTTCGGAAGCACATAACCGCCATAGGCCATCAAGGTGGCTGGGAACATCAGGCAATGGAAGACAATGTTGTCTTTGCCGATGAAATGGATCAAATCGCTGTCTTCGTCGCGCCAGTATTGCTTCCAAAGCTCCGGATCGCCTTTCTGCACGGCCCATTCTTTGGTGGCGGAGATGTAGCCGATGGGCGCATCGAACCAGACATAGAGCACTTTGCCTTCGGCATCGTCCAGGGGCACCTTCACCCCCCAGTTCAGATCGCGGGTCACAGCGCGGTCGCCCAATCCTGCAGTGAGCCAACTCTTCACCTGACCCATCACATTGGGTTTCCAATCGGTCTTGGTGGCCAGCCACGCTTCCAGTTGCGGTTGAAGATCACCGAGCGGGATGTACCAATGCTCGGTTTCGCGGTACTCCGGCGTGGCTCCGGTAAGCGCCGAGCGCGGATTGATCAACTCGGACGGAGACAACGACGACCCGCATTTTTCGCATTGATCGCCATAGGCGTCCGGATTGGCGCAAATCGGGCAGGTACCTTTCACATAGCGGTCTGCCAAGAAGTTCTGCGCTTCGGGATCGAACAATTGGGATTCGGTTTTGCGCTTGAACATCCCTTTGTCGTGGATCACCTTGAAGAAGTCTTGCGAGGTCTCGTGGTGGGTTTTCGACGAGGTGCGACCATAGTAATCGAAGGAGATAGCCATCTTCTCGAAGGTCTCCTTGATGATCGCATGGTTTTTGTCAACGATGTCTTGAGGCGACACTCCGGCTTTGTCGGCCGCGATGGTGATCGGAACACCGTGCTCATCGGAACCGCAAATGAAGACGATATCGGATTGGGTCAGCCGTTTGTAGCGGACGTAAAGATCCGCAGGGAGATAGGCTCCGGCAAGGTGACCCAGATGCAACGGACCGTTGGCATAGGGCAGGGCGGAGGTGACAAGTGTGCGTTTTGACATAGGATGGCAAGTTACGGTCTGAGACGATGGCTTTCCATCACCGAAAACAGTCCGAAACAGACGATTCCCGCCGCCACGGACACGTTCAGGGAGTGTTTCTTCCCAAATTGAGGGATTTCCACGACGCGGTCGGCGGCGGCCAGCACGTCATCGGCCAAGCCCGTGACTTCATTTCCGAAGACGACACAAAGGCGTGATGCGGGATCGATCGTCATCCGGTGAAGCGGTTCGGCATCCGTAGTCTGTTCCACAGCGACCAGAATCCGGTGTTGTCCGCGGAGCGCGGCCATAGCGTCAACAGCTGTCGGAAAGTAGGTCCAAGGTACCGATTTGTCCGCACCAAGGGCGGTCTTATGGATTTCGGGACGGGGAGGGGTGGGCGTATGGCCGGACAACCAGATCTGCCGGATGCCGAACCCGTCCGCAGTACGGAACACCGAGCCCACATTGTGAAGGCTGCGGATGTCGTGCAGCCAGAGTACCGTGTCGTGTAGTTGCGACGGCGCCTGACGAGAGGCGTGCAGGCTGGTGAGTTCACGGATCGACCATTTTCGTCTCATATCGGATTGGCTTCCTTAGATTGGTTAACCAAAATACGCCCATCTTTGCGTAATTTCCCTTTTTCAACCCACTCCAGCCCATCTTGAAAACAACCTATTTATCCCAGGAAGGCTTCGACCGGCTCACGGAAGAGTTGCGAGACCTCAAAACCCGCGGACGACGCGACATCGCCGCGAAAATCGACGAGGCTCGCTCCCACGGCGACCTTAGTGAGAACTCCGAATACGAGGCGGCCAAAGAGTCCCAAGCCCATTTGGAAAAGCGCATCGCCGAGCTCGAGCACGCCATGTCGAACGCCAGAGTCCTCGATGAGAAGACGGTGGATACGTCCAAGGTCTACATCCTGTCCTCTGTGACCGTGCTGAACAAGCGGTCCGGCAAAGAGATGAAATACACCTTGGTTTCCGCTCAGGAGGCGGACTTCAACCTGAACCGGATCTCGATCGATTCACCGATCGGTGCGGCTTTGCTGGGCAAATCGGTCGGGGATGTGGTTGCTGTCAAAGCGCCGGCTGGTATCATCGAATTTGAAATCAAACACATCGAGAGATAAGACCTATATGAAAATCGGAGTCATCGGAACCGGATATGTCGGCCTGGTCACAGGAGTTTGCTTCGCTGACAGTGGAAATCATGTCATCTGCGTGGACAACAATCCAGCCAAACTTGCCTCCCTCAAGAACGGCGAAATCCCCATCTATGAACCCGGACTGAAGCCTCTGTTCGACCGCAGCGTGCGCGAAGGCCGTCTGGAGTTCACCGACAACCTCGAGTATTGCGTCGACCATAGCGACATCATCTTCCTTTGCTTGCCGACGCCACCGGGTGAGGACGGACAAGCGGATCTCAAGTACGTGCTCAATGTGGGCGAGGAGATCGGAAAGATCATCAAATCGTACAAAGTGCTGGTCAACAAGAGCACTGTCCCTGTCGGCACCGCCGAGAAAGTGACCGAACGCGTGAAACGCTACGCCAAAGCCGAATTCAATGTGGTCTCGAACCCAGAGTTCTTGCGTGAAGGCGCGGCCGTCGAAGATTTCATGAAGCCGGAACGCGTGGTGGTGGGCACGACCTCGCCACGAGCGATCGAGCTGATGAAGCAGCTGTACGATCCGTTCGTGCGAAGCGGAAACCCGGTTCTTTTCATGGATGAGCGCAGCTCCGAGCTTACGAAATACGCCGCCAACGCGTTCCTCGCCACGAAAATCACCTTCATGAACGAAATCGCAAACGTCTGCGAGCGTGTCGGCGCCAATGTGGACAATGTCCGCCGTGGCATAGGTACCGATTCGCGCATCGGCAAGCGGTTCCTGTTCGCCGGCATCGGGTATGGCGGAAGCTGCTTCCCCAAAGACGTGCAAGCCCTGGATTACACCAGCGACGAGTATGGATACAATTTCCAGATCCTCAAAGCGGTGATGGAAGTGAACGACCGCCAGAAACTCTCGATTGTCGAGAAGATCAAGATGTTCTACCAAGGCGACATCCAAGGCAAGACCTTCGGTGTCTGGGGCTTGGCGTTCAAGCCTGAAACGGATGACGTGCGTGAGGCTCCCGCACTCTACATTCTCGAAGAGCTGCTCAAGGCCGGCGCGCACATAAAAGCCTATGATCCTGAAGCCATCCACACCTTCAAATCGGCCTTCGGCGAAGAACTCTCCTCCAAGGTCGAGTTCGTCTCGAAACGCTCCGATGCGATCAAGGATGTGGATGCTCTCGTGATCTGCACCGAATGGAACGAGTTCCGCACGGTCGATTTCAATGATGTGAAGGCGTCGCTGAAGGCACCGGTCATTTTCGACGGGAGAAACCTGTACGACCTGGAGCATGCTGAGAAAGCGGGATTGACCTATGTCAGCGTCGGCCGCAAAACCGTGTATGGAGCCCGTTAAGCGCGTCCTGATTCTCGGGGGAGCCGGATTCCTCGGCTCCCATCTTTGCGACCGTTATGTCGCCGACGGGTGGGATGTCTCGTGCATGGACAACCTCAGCACCGGACGGATGTCGAACATCGAGCATCTGTTGGCCCACCGCCGGTTTCATTTCTTCCACCAGGATGTGACGGAATTCATACACGTCCCGGGTCGGCTCGATCTGATTCTGAACTTCGCCTCGCCCGCATCCCCGATCGATTATCTCGAAATGCCCATCCAGACGTTGAAAGTCGGCGCGATGGGGACGCACAAAGCCCTGGGCTTGGCCAAAGAGAAAGGGGCGCGCTTCCTCCAGGCGTCTACCAGCGAAGTCTACGGCGACCCGAACGTCCATCCTCAGAATGAGGAGTATTGGGGTAATGTGAATCCGATCGGCTTCCGCGGAGTGTACGACGAGGCCAAGCGTTTTGCCGAAGCGCTTGTGATGGCCTACCATCGCTACCATCATGTGGACACGCGCATCGTGCGGATCTTCAACACCTATGGCCCGAGGATGCGACTGGATGACGGCCGCGCGCTTCCCACGTTCATGGGTCAGGCTTTGCGCGGTGAAGACATCACGATTTTCGGGGATGGCAAGCAGACACGATCCTTTTGCTATGTCGACGACCTCATCGAAGGCATCGTCCGCCTGGCGGCAAGCGATTACGTGAACCCTGTGAACATCGGGAACCCCACCGAAATCACCATCAAGGAATTCGCCAATGAGATCATCGAGCTGACCGGAACCCGGAGCAAGCTCGTCTTCAAGCCGCTGCCCGAAGACGATCCGAAAATCCGCCAGCCGGACATCGCCAAGGCCCGCAATCTTCTGGGATGGGAGCCTGTTGTTGGACGTAGCGAGGGACTCAAACGCACACTCGATTATTTCATGAACGAACTCCAGGCGCCGTAGGGCGCCTTTCTTTTGCCATGCTCCTGCTCGGAATCTCCTGCTTCTATCATGACTCCGCCGCCGTTCTTCTGCGCGATGGCGAGATCGTTGCCGCGGCTCAGGAGGAGCGGTTCACGCGGAAGAAGCATGACGCCTCGTTTCCGACACATGCCGTCGCCTACTGCCTCGACGTAGCCGGTGTCGACATCTCCGCGGTGGATGCGGTCGCATTCTACGACAAGCCCTTCCTGAAATTTGAGCGATTGCTGGAAACCTATCTGGCGTATGCGCCGAAAGGCTTGCGAAGCGCGTTGGAGGCATTGCCACTCTGGATCAAAGAGAAACTGTGGATTGAAGACACCATCCGCACCGAACTGGGATTCGAAGGACGGATGATCTATCCCGAGCATCATGAATCGCATGCCGCGAGCGCCTTTTTCGCATCACCGTTCGAGGAAGCGGCGATCGTGACCATGGACGGTGTCGGGGAGTGGACCACCAGCTCACTTGGCCATGGCATCGGCAACCGTCTCACGCTCACACATGAACAGCATTTTCCACATTCCTTAGGTCTGCTGTATTCGGCCTTCACCTATTATTGCGGGTTCAAAGTCAACTCCGGCGAGTACAAGCTGATGGGCCTGGCTCCGTATGGCACACCCAAGTACACCGATCTGATCTATGAACATCTGATCGACCTGAAAGAGGACGGATCCTTCACGTTGAACCAGCGCTATTTCAATTACAGCACCGGGCTGACGATGACGAACCGCCGGTTCGACTGCCTCTTCGGAGCGCCGGCACGGAAGCCCGAAACGCCGCTCTCGCAACGGGAGATGGACCTCGCCGCGTCGGTACAGGCCGTCACCGAAGAGGTGGTGCGACGCACCGTTCGTTTCCTCGTGGCCGAGACCGGGTGCCGGAACGTGGTGATGGCCGGAGGCGTGGCGTTGAATTGCGTGGCGAACGGCATGCTTCTAAAAGAAAAGATCGTGGACAGGCTTTGGATCCAGCCTGCCGCCGGGGATGCCGGTGGCGCGCTGGGAGCGGCTCTGTTCGCGTGGCACCAGGTGATGGAGCAGCCACGGGAGGTCCCCGGCGCGGATCGGATGCAGGGCTCGCTGCTGGGGCCGTCGTTCACCGAGCAAGAAATCCTGGAGCGGCTGAAGCCCGCCGGTGCGATCCTATCGACCGCATCGGCAGCGGAGATCGACTCGACCATCGCCAAAGCCATTTCCGATGGCAAGATCGTCGGTTGGTTCCAGGGGCGGATGGAATTCGGTCCCCGAGCCCTGGGATCGCGCACCATCCTTGGAGACCCGAGGTCACCGGAGATGCAGCGCTTCCGCCCGTTCGCTCCGGCGGTCCTGGCCGATCATGCGACGGACTACTTCGCCTTGGATGAGGAATCCCCATACATGCTGATTGTCGCGGATGTGAAGAAACAGCGTCAGCGCCCCATGGATCCATCCAAAACCGGTTTCGACCGGCTGTATGAGCTCCGCTCCGACCTTCCGGCCATCACACACATCGATTACTCAGCCCGGGTGCAGACCGTGTCGGCCGACCGCCATCCCCGGTTCCATTCCTTGTTGACCGAGTTCCATCGTCAAACAGGTTGTCCGGTGCTCATCAACACCAGTTTCAATGTGAGGGGGGAGCCTATCGTGGCCACTCCGGAAGACGCCTACCGCTGTTTCATGCGCACCAACATGGATATCCTGGTGATGGAGACTGTGGTCCTTCACAAATCCGATCAGCCGCTGGCCGACCGTCACGACGAATGGAAAGAGGAGTTCCCGCTTGATTGAATCCACCGACATCCGCGTCCGATCTTTCGGAACCCTGTTCGCCGTCATCGGCGTGGGGATCATCCCGGCCATTATTTTCTGGAAACGGGGGATGTGGACTGACACGTCGTCCATCGCCGCCATCCTCGGTGTCCTGTTTTATTTGAGCGGACGTTTCGCGCCGAGTGTGCTGCGTCCCTTGTACATCGCATGGATGAGACTGGCCTTGGTTCTGAACTGGATCATGACCCGGGTCATCATCAGCCTCGTGTTTTTGCTCATCATCACGCCGATCGGATGGATCCGGCGAATGAGCGGTTCGGCCACTCCGAAATCCTTCCATCGCTTCAGGAACCCTTCTGCAGATACGTATTGGATCCGACGGGACACCTCGCCGAAGTCCCCGGATACCTACTCCAGACAGTACTAGCGCCATGCTTACCCTTGTGATCAATTGCGGAAGCTCCTCCGCCAAATACCAGCTCATCGAAACCGATACCCGTGAGAAGCGCTGCTCAGGGCTCATCGAACGGATCGGTGCCGTCACCTCGATCATCAAGCACGAGGTTCCTGGTCAGAGACCGGTCAAGAAAACAATGCCCATCGAAACGCACGTGATGGCGCTCAAGG
>CAYVRS010000030.1:0-17632 GCA_964454075.1 uncultured Chitinophagales bacterium | reverse complement strand
GTGACCTTTGGCATAGCAGGTTTAATAGCCGCACGTTGAGCAGCAGTTAAAACGCTAGGCTCTGTGCCGCGCTGAAAGTTACGTGGGTCAGTAACTTGTAGGCCTGCCCCGCCAAAAGGATCAAGTCCCATTGCGGCCTCTTGTTGTGCTTGTACGGTTTGCGCAAACCCTGCAGGACGCAACTGAGGGCGAGGGCTTGACGTAGCCGCAGGTACGCTACGCTTAACAACAGAAGGTGTAGCTGCTGCACGCGCTGCTGCTGCGGCTTGCTCCTCTTTTGTTCCGATTGCGTCCATGTCAAGCAAACCGCGTGCGCGGCGTCTTTCCTGCAAACGTCTGCGGCGCTTAGGGTCTTCAGAACCATATGGCGTAGCAATCATGTTGGCTATCTCAGATAGAATGCCACCACCTTGAAATTCGCCGCCCATTTGACCGCGACCACCACCGTCAATCATATCAAGAAAGTCCAGAAATTTTGCACGGTCTGCCATTACTTTTTCCTTTTTTTACTCTTGCTCAGCTTCTTCAAGTCTGCAGCAGTAATTTTCTTGCGCGGTGGAGCCACTGCGGCTAACTTCTTTTGCTTTGGGCTATACTTAGAATACGGCATTAGGACTTCACCTGCTTTTCCCATTCATAACACTTAACCTGCTTGATTGTATACGTTGGATATTTCACCTGCAAAGATGGAACTCCGTTCTGCATAAAATCAGCAATGCATTCGTTCTCATCAGCATACGCAGGGCCACCGACTGCAAAGCAGTAATTCTGAGCGCACAAGAGAACAAACGCGGTAAACATTACATCACTTCTTCACTTTCTTCTTAGCTGTCTTAGCTGCTTTCTTAAATGCTGCAGCAGTTGGCGCACCTTTTGAACCAACCTTGCGCATCTTTTCGCCAGAGCCTGCTGCAATTCTCTTACGCTTTGCATGAATGTTTGCATAAAGACCCTTCGCCATTACTTCTTAGCCTTAGCCATGCATTTACGCTTACGCTTGCACGCTGCAGGGGTTGGACTCCGTTTCGACGAGTCGTATGGCCTGGCATGGTTCGAAGACATCGATTTCTCCCTCAGCGCCGCCGGTGAGAACCGACGCATCGTGGCCGATCCCACCACATGGGTACACCACACCCGCGGCACCACGACCGAAGACCTCGGGATACCCGTGCAATCAGTGGGCTTCTGGAAAAGCTCGGACCGCTTCCACACCAAATGGCGGTTCGCCTACCTCGCCGAGATCGAGGCCGACGCCGACCAACCGGTGGGCGCCCTCATCGACATCGGAGAACGCATCAATCCGTTCTTCCCTGAAACTCCATACCTCACGCAGGGCAAGGAGCTGCTCACGAGCGAAGTGAAACATGAGATCCTCTCCGGAGACTGGTCGTCCACGCAGCTTCAAGCCTTGGTGCGCCTGATGATGGCGATCGACCAACGCGATGTGCTCCGTAGCCTGGAGGACAAGCTGAACACCTACGAACCCGACATCGCGTTCAATGAGGTGCTCATCCAGTTCTACTTCAATCTTTCGGTATACTCGCGCTGCAAGATGTACATCGACCAGATCGAAGATGATCGCAAGACGCTTTCGATGTTCCTGTTCATGCTGAAGATCGCCTTTGCCGAAAGGGACATGGAGCAAGCCGCCGAGCTGGCCACGGTGCTGAGCGGATATTGTCCCGTGAATCCGGAATTGCTCATGATCGCCTCCAAAGTGCACGAACATTACAAGCAGCACGAAGACGCCGCCTCGTTCAAAGCCTTGGCGCGCCAACTCAATCCATCCATCGCATGAAGGTCCACGTAACGTCGGAGACGGGCCGCCTCAACGGCGTGATCGTCCATACCCCCGGGCGTGAAGTGTCGCTCGTCCATCCCGATACCAAAGACGAGCTTCTGTTCGACGACATCATCTATGAGGCCGAAGCCCGTTCCGAGCATCTGGGGATGAAAGCCCTGTTCGAAGCCGCCGTTCCTCCAGGCGGGAAGGTCTTCGAAATCGTGGATCTGTTCAATGACGTCTTCTCCGATGAGGGGGTGCGGATGGAGTTCGTCGACGTACTCATCCGTCGGCAGCCCGAACTCCGCATGGCACCATACCGGGCGGCGATGCTCGATCTGTCTGGCCACGCATTGACCCGTTTCGCCGTGGAAGGCCAGGTGGCCGAACTCAAGGATCTGGTGCTTCCTCCATCCCCGAATCTGCTCTTCACACGCGACTTGGCGGCGGTGGTCCGAGACAGCATCGTGATTTCGCGCGCGGCCAAAGTGGCCCGCATCCGAGAATCCATCCTCATGGAGATGCTGGTTCGCCACCATCCGATCTTTTCGACGGTCAAAGAGAAGGCGATCCGGATTCCGGTGCACGACACCATCGAAGGCGGCGACATCCTGGTGGCCTCCGACGACGTGGTGCTCATCGGGATGAGCGAGCGCACCTCCTTCAGCGGGGTGATGCAGGCCGCCGACCAGCTGCTCACCCTCGGCGTGAAGCACGTGCTCATCGTGGACATCCCGAAACAGCGCTCCTCGATGCACCTCGACACCATTTTCACTTTCGCGCATCCGAACGAATGCGTTGCGTTTTCACCCGCCATCCAAGACCGCAGCCAGAATGTGGTGCTGCTCAACAAAGACGGAGACCGCATCGTGAACCGCCTGATGCCGAGCCTGAGGCACGCGCTTCAGGAATGTTTGGAACGCGACATCACGTTCATCGAGTGCGGCGGACCCGACAAACTCAACCAGCATCGCGAGCAGTGGTCGGATGGCGCCAATCTCTTCTGCCTGGCACCCGGCGTGGTGGTAGGTTACGAGCGGAATACGAACACCTTCAAATCCATGGAAGAACATGGATACACAGTGATCACCCAAGATGAATTCCTGTCGACGTATCGAGACAAGCCGTTCACGCCGGATGCGGATCTGCGCCTGGCCGTCACCTTCATCGGGCACGAACTGTGCCGCGGCAGAGGAGGAGCGCGATGCATGACGATGCCGATCAGCCGGTTCTGAAAACCGCGCTCATCCACGGCGGACTCTTCCTGGCCACCGTGGCCACCGTCAGTTTCCAGGGCTTGCAGTTCGTCGGACAAACCGGCGTCACCCTCGAGTTCTGGCAGTTGTTCCGCCAAGGCATGGTGTTCGCGCTGCTGCTGCTGGCCTTTCTCGGCGCGCATGAATTCGGGCATTATTTCGCGGCGGTCTATCACAAGGTGAAGGTGACGTTGCCGTACTTCATCCCGCTTCCGCTGCTGTTCATCGGCACGTTCGGGGCCGTCATCCGCATCAAAGAACCGGTGTACAGCACCAAGAAATTGTACGATATCGGAATCGCGGGTCCCTTGGCCGGGTTTGTGGTGTCGCTCATCATCCTGCTCATCGGATTTGCGACCATGCCCGGACCCGAGCACATCGAGAACTTCGCCGGACACGAAGACACCATCGCCTATGTGGAAGCGACCGGTCAATGGCCGAGCGAGGCGACGCCGAGTCCGGAAGGCGACACCATGGTCCTGGGCAACACTTTGTTCTATGCCTGGCTCGCTTCCTTGTTCGACAATGTGCCGCCCATGTGGGAGATGTATCATTATCCTTTCCTGTTCGCGGGTTGGCTCGGACTCTTTTTCACCGCCTTGAACCTGCTTCCTTTGGGTCAGTTGGATGGGGGGCACATCCTGTATTCCCTCATCGGGTCGACACGTCACCGCATCGTCGCGAGGATCGTGTTCATCGCTTTGGTGATGTTCGCGGGCGTCGGCGTGGTTCTATGAGCTCATATCGCAGTGGGACACGTCCTACGCCACCCTGAGTTGGTCGATGTGGGGTCTGGCCAGCTTCGCGATGCTTCAGAAAGCCTACAAGGGCGACATGCGCTGGTCGATTCCGGCCTGGGTCGTCTCCTTCGGTGGCGCGATCCTCTACTCGATCAACGTCTCGGGGTTCGACGCCGCGGCGGGCTATCTGATGTGGGGCGTCTGGTCGCTGTTCATCCTGTTCGGAAGCGGGATCGAACATCCGCCCGTGATGGTGGAAGAAGAGCTCTCACGCGGACGCAAACTCCTCGGATGGCTGTCGATGGCCGTGTTCGTGGGCTGCATCACGCTGAGTCCGATATCGATTCTTTTTTAAGTAGGAAGGTGGTCGGTTTTCGGTTGTCGGGATTCGTTAACCCGCTACCGTCATCCATAATCCCCGTATCTTTGACGAAATCAATCTTCGATCTATGAAGTCCCTCTTTTTCGCCCTTTTCGTTCTTCTCATCGCCTCCTGCTCGTCCGAGCCGGCCACCGAATCACCAGCCGAAGCACCAGCCACTCTCCGCGGCATCGTGGAGCTGGCCATCGAGCAAGACCGCTATGAAGACGCTCTCACCGCGTTGGCCGCGGCCGATTCCACCGCGCCCGAGCGCACCGACCTCCTCTTCGCCGCCCACCTCACGTACGGCCGCTGGATCATGAACAATCAGAACACGCAGCAGATGGGTCAGACCATGCCCCAGGCGCTGCGTCACCTGCGTCGCGCGCAGCAGCTGTTCCCGGGCGAGCCACAGTCGCTGGAGCTCATCAACCTCATCGAAGGCATCTACAAGCAGATGAACCGCCCCATTCCTGAAGGAGTGGCCGCACCCTGACCATGGCTGAAGACAAACCCGTCAAACGATCCATATCCATCCAGAACCGCAAAGCGCGGTTCGAATTCCAGATCGACAAGACCTGGGAGGCTGGACTCGTGCTGCAAGGCACCGAGGTGAAATCGTTGCGTGCGGGAAATGCGAGCTTCACCGATTCCTTCGCCTACATGAAAGACGGCGAATTATGGCTCAAAGACCTGTACATCAAGGAATTCGAACAGGGTAGCTACAACAACCACGACACGCGGCGCATACGCAAACTGTTGTTGAACCGGGCCGAGTTGGAGAAGATCGACCGGGCCTTGAAGGAAAAAGGCTACACGATCGTGCCCTTGGCGCTGTATTTCAAGAAGGGAAAGGCGAAGGTCGAAATCGGCCTTGCGAAAGGCAAAAAGCTCTACGACAAACGCGCCACGATCGCCGAGCGCGATGTGAAGCGCGAGCTCGACCGCCTGAAAAAACACTGACCTCCCATAAGCCGGATTCTGTAGTCCTTTGGCCGCGAACGGCCTCAGGATGGTGACCATTGATCTGGTCCCGATGTCACCATCGGGATCGAGCGACCTACCCGACCGCGTCACGACTGGCGGCGCATACGGTCATACTTGGTCTTGCACCCCGTGAGGTTTACATCGCCCCGGATGTCGCCATCCGAGCGGTGGGCTCTTACCCCACCATTTCACCCTTACCCCGACCAGGTCGGGGCGGTATCCTTTCTGTTGCACTGGCTGTCATCCGGCCGAGACCGGATGCCTTCCCGTTAGGAAGCACGGTGCCAGCAGGTGTCCGGACTTTCCTCCCCTCCGACGGATCGGAGAGGCGGTCACCGGGAGGTCAGTTTTAAAGTGTTTTTTCCGCTTCTTCAAAGAACGTCGAATCGACCACGATGCGTCCGCTGTGCTCGTCAATGATGATCTTGTGCTTCTTTCGCACTTCAATCTGCGTCTGCGGAGGAAGCATCATGCCCAGGCAGGATCCTTTCTTGTCCATAGCCACCACGGCGATGCCGTTGTTCAGGCCTTTACGCAAGCGCTCATAGCTGCGCAAGTAGCGTTCTTCGACAGCTTTGGCCGCCTCATCGCGTTTCCCCCAAAGCTCATCCTCTTCGGTCTGCGTCTTCTCGATAACGATCGACAGATTGGCTTTCTTGCTGTCGTACTCGGCTTGGGTCGATTCCAATGCGGTTTTCGAATCGGCCACATCCGCGGTGGCATCCGTCACCAGGTAGCGGAGCTCTTCCAAGCGTGAGCGCGAGTTGTCGAGCGTCTGTTTCTGCGAATCGATCTCTTTGGAAAGCGCATCGTATTCGCGGTTGTTGCGCACCGTCATCTGCTGCTCTTCATACTTGCGGATGAGGGCGTCGGCGTCTTTCGTTTCCATTTCCAACGTTTTCCGCTCCTGCTCGAATTCGACCAGCTGGGCGTTGAGGTGGGCCACTTTGCTGGTCAACCGCGCGATATCCGTCTCCATGTCGAGCAATTCTTCGGGAAGGTCGCCTCGCAGGCGCTTGAGCTCATCTAACCGGGAATCGATGAATTGCAGATTGGCCAATCGTTGTAACACGTCTGTCATACGGATGCGGTGGGTTTGGAATCGTTGGATGGAAGGGTTTGAAGGGGATTGGTGACGCACGATGTGGCCAGCACAGGCAGACCTGGAAACGCCTCGCTCAGACGCGCTCTGAGGCGCTCGACGACAGGGAATTCGGTTTCGTAATGGCCTGCGTCGACAAGAAGGAAGTCCTCGCCGCCATGGAAGAAATCGTGGTATTTGATGTCGGCAGTCACATACGCTTGCGCCCCGGCGGCCTTGGCGGCGCCGATAAGGGAGGCACCCGATCCGCCGCAGACCGCGACGCGTTCGACGCGGTCGCACGAGCCGGAATGGCGGATGTGTTGGGCGCCGAGAGCGTCGGCCACACGGGAGAGGAAATCGCCTGCGGACATCGGCTCGACCAAGGTGCCGACCACGCCAAAGCCGGTATTCTCCGATTCTGGCGCCAAAAAGGTAAGTTCACGCAAACCGAGTGTTTCCGCCAGAACATAAGAAACGCCGTTCATGGCGGCGTCTAAATTGGTATGGGCGGCGTAGATGAGGAGATTGTTGCGGATCAACGTGTACAGCAGCTGGCCTGTCGGTTCGTCGGGGTTGATCCGCGCCAACTTCTCGAAGATCATCGGGTGATGCGCGACGATCAGGTTGAGCTGGTTCGAGAGGGCTTCATCGATGACCTCTTCGGTGACATCCAGACAGGTGAGGAGACCCGTCACATCTTGCCTGGGAGATCCGACGAGTAGGCCGGAATTGTCATACGCCATCTGGGTGCGTTCAGGAGCCCAGGACTCAAAAAACTCGATGATTGTGGATGCTTGTATGACGTGCCTCACGGCTAAAAAAACAGGATTAGAGGGTTCAAAATACGAACATTCGCAATCGCTTCATAACTTGAGATCATGTCCACACTCCGTTCCCGGATCGAAGAGGTGCGCGCCCGCATCCGAACCGCTGCCCAATCTTGCGGCCGCGACGCCGACTCCATTCGCCTGATCGCCGTCTCCAAGACCTATCCCGTGGAGGTGATCCATGAAGCCGCGGCCTGCGGACTCACCGCATTCGGCGAAAACCGAGTCCAGGAGCTGGTTCCGAAGATGGAATCCGGTCCTTCTGAAGCCGAATGGCACATGATCGGCACCTTGCAGACCAACAAGATCAAATACCTGGCGCATCGCGTCGACTGGATTGATTCCGTTCCTTCTGTCAAAGCCTTGGAAGAGATCGAAAAACGCGCCTCGGCGGCCGGACGCGTCATCTACGTCCTTATCCAGGTCAACATCAGCGATGAGGACCAGAAAAGCGGATGCGAGCCCGGCGACCTTCCTGCCCTTCTGTCCGCCGCCGAACGGTTGCCTCATGTCGCCGTCCGTGGTCTGATGGGGATCGCGTCGCTGGAAGCGGATCCGGATGTGGTTCGTCCGCAGTTCCGGGCCCTTCGCGAACTGCGAGACACGCATCTGGGTCCGGATGCCGAGCTGTCGATGGGAATGAGCCACGACATGGAGGTGGCCATTGAAGAAGGATCCACCATGGTTCGCATCGGCTCGTCGATTTTCGGTCAACGCACTGTATTTTAAACCCGAAAGGAGAACATATGGATGTATTCGAAATGGGCGACATCATCCTGACCGTGTCTATCACGGGCGGCAGCATCACCAAATGGTTGAAACGGAATTTGGAAACCATTGCGGTCTTCGAACCGTTGGAGCGCCTCGGTGCATCGACCGATGAACCCTTCTCGCTCGACGCCTATGTAGACAGGCTCGAGAACCAACTCGCCAAACAGAAAAAACACACCCGTTAACCATGGACGCACCTGAATTTGTGGTCGTCGCGATCGCGATCCTTGCCGGTACCGGTTTCACCATCTTCCTGTTCCACAACCTGTTCTCGTTCGCCCGCTTCCTCGTGTCCAATAGGAAAGGCGTGAAAGGGGATGGGTCCACCGTCACGAAAGCCGATCTCGACGAGCTCCGAGGCCGTCTCGAACGCCGGATCCAAACCTTGGAAGCCATTGTGATCGACGAGCAGCCCTCCCGCATCTCGCTTCCAGAAAGCGACCCCGACGACTATACGGCGCCTTCATCCGGATTAAAAAACAAACTCAAAACACGTTAACTTTGTGACATGAAACTAACAGCCCTCGAAATCAAACAGCAGAAGTTCGAGAAAGTGCTCCGGGGATACGATCCCAACGAAGTGAACGCCTTTCTGAACATGGTGTCGCTGGAGTGGGAAAGCCTGGTGACCCGCCAGCGCCACATGGAGCGCGACGTGGCCCAGATGAAAGACAAGCTCAAGCACTACGAACGCGTGGAATCGGCTTTGCACGAGACACTGCAAGCGGCCAAGGAATCGGCTGAGCAGCGCTTGAACGGAGCCAAGAATGAAGCCCGCACCCGCATTGAAAAAGCCGAGCTGGAGGCCGAATCCATTCTTCGGGACGCGCAGCAACAGCGCCAGTCGGTGCGTCAGGACATCCTGCGTCTGATCGAACGCCGCGACGAGATCGTGCGTGGCATCCGCTCGTACCTCGACATGGCCACCCAATCGGTGAATTCCTTCTCGCGCGACGACGCTTCCATCTACTCGCTTCCGGCTGAAGCCGGGGATGCGGCTCCGGCCAAATCCAAGGCGAAAGCCAAATCCACCGCCACCGAACCCCTTCCCACTGGCACCGATGACCTCGATGCCATCATCGACGACCTCGCATGAGCCTTGATTCCGTAGCCGATTTCCGCGCCAAGCGCGACGAAGCCCTCGCCTTCATCCAATCGAAGACTTCGGTGCGTCCCGACGTCCTCATCATTCTGGGTACGGGCTTGGGACGTTTGGCCAGCCAAATCCAGGTCGAAACCTCCATCCCCTACAACGAGATTCCCCATTTCCCTGTCTCGACGGTAGAAAGCCATGCCGGTCGGCTGCTCTTCGGCACGCTGGGTGGCAAGAAGGTGGTGGCCATGCAAGGCCGCTTCCATTATTACGAAGGGTACTCGATGCAGCAGATCGTGTTTCCGGTGCGCGTGCTCAAAGCGCTCAGCGTGAACACCTTGCTGGTTTCGAACGCCTGCGGCGGCATGAATCCGAACTTCCGACGTGGCGACATCATGTGCATCACCGACCACATCAACCTGATCGGAGACAATCCGCTGATCGGAGCGAACGACAACGAGCTGGGTCCGCGCTTCCCCGACATGAGCGAGCCTTACACACGGACCCTGATCGATCTGGCAGACAGTGTGGCCTTGTCGAAAGGCATCAAGATGCACCATGGCGTGTATGTGGCTGTGTCCGGACCCAACCTCGAAACCCGTGCCGAATACCGCTTCCTGCGGCAGATCGGTGGCGACGTGGTGGGCATGAGCACCGTTCCTGAAGTGATCACCGCCGTGCACATGGGCATGAAGGTGTTCGGGATCTCCGTGATCACCGACGAATGTTTCCCTGATTCGCTGAAAGCCGTCGAGATGAAAGAGATCCTTGAAGCCGCCGACATGGCCGAGCCGAAGATGACCTCCGTCATCATGGGACTGCTGGAACGCCTATGATGCGCGACGACGACGTTTGGGACGAGCTTCGCTGGGAACGGCACATCAATGATGCCGAGGAGAAGAGCGAGCAGCTGCGCCAGTACCTCGAATCGACCTTGGGAAAAGAACCGCCCCGTTGGTTCCGGCTGCTCCAGGATCCCGACAAGCCCGATGTGGTGGATCATTACATCGAAGAGGAGCTGATGTTCGAAGAAGCCTACTTCCCGGATGATGACGACGATTGGGATGAGGACGAAGACGACGAGGATGTGTTCATGTCCGCCGACGACGACCAGGCCGACGACCTCGACGACGATGATGACTTCCCCGATGAGGTGGATGAGTATGAAGGCGAAGAATGGAAAGCCGACAGCGATGAATACACCCTCACCGACTACGGCGACATCCAGAAATGGGGCATCTACACTCGAGCCCACGACCTTACGCTCGAGCTGTTCCACTTCGCCCAAGGCATGCCCAAGGCCAACGAAGATCCTCAGTTTGTGGAAATGGGCTCTCAACTGCTCCAGATGAGCGCGAAACTCGCCGGCGGCTATTCATTCGGCTTCGAAACGGATTCCATCGGCGGTAACATCGTCTATTGCCGGAAAGCCCTCGATGCCGCCAACCGTGCCCTTGGGCTGTTGCAAGCCCAGAGAATGAAACCGCATCTGGAAAGCTTCCACTACGCGCAGATGCACGCGCGGCTTTTCGAGCTCCGCAACGACATCGGCATCCACGTCCAGGAACTTCGCGACCGTTTCCGCAGCGCGCTCTGACCTAGTTCAGCGACAATGCCTTCACCCGGTCCATCGACAAGGGTTTGGACAAGAAGCCGATCACACAGGGGTACGATTTCGCACGTTCCTCATCGCGGGGATCCACCGATGAGGTTAAGATGACGACTTTGCAATTCGTATAGCGCTCGGCCAACTCTTCAGAGAACCGGTCAAGGAATTCCCATCCGTCCATCACCGGCATGTTCAAATCGAGTAAGACCAAGATCGGGTCGCTGGACTGATCGTTGAAGCGGGAAAGAGCGAGCGATCCGTTCAATGCGGTGAGGATGGTCGCACCCGGTACGGCCCGCTCGATGATCTTGCGGTTCAGCATCAAGGTAATGGCATCGTCGTCGACACAAAGATAGAGTACGCTCATGCAGAGAGGGCTAATGCAATGGGTTGTAGAGTGTTATTCAAACTACATTCGTCCCCGCTAAATCAAAACGGTTTATTTGAATTTATTAACACCTACTCCCAAATGGCGACATCGAAACGACCATTGGAGTCGGCGGCGCCACGGAACATCCCTTCGGAGTTGAACATCATGGCGATCTCGCCGGTCTTGCTGACGGAAATGATGCCGCCATCGCCCGGTTTGAGCTTACGGAAAACCACGTATTCTGCGGCTTGATCCAGGGTTTTTCCGCCGAACTCCATCTGCGCCGAGATCTGATGTGCCACCGCATGGCGGATGAATTCCTCGCCGGTGCCCGTGGCGGAGATCGCCGCGGTGGCGTTGTTGGCGTACGTTCCGGCGCCGATCACGGGCACGTCGCCCACGCGGCCGAACCGCTTGTTGGTCATGCCGCCGGTGGAGGTGGCCGCGGCCAGGTTTCCGGCTTTGTCCAGCGCCACAGCGCCCACGGTGCCGTAACGCGAATTCAGACTGGCTTGATGTCCTGCGGCTTCCTGCTCTTTGGCGCGTTGCAGCGCTTTACGGCGGTGCTCGGTGTCGAAGAACGAATTCGGAACGCGTTCCACACCGGCTTGATCGGCGAATGTCTCGGCTCCTGCCCCGATCAGGAACACATGCGGCGTGTCAGTCATCACTTTACGAGCCAAAGCGATCGGATTTCGGACCGTGGTGACACCCGCCACGGCGCCGCAGGAGAGGTCGCGTCCGTCCATGATCGCCGCGTCGAGCTCGTGCACGCCATCGGCGGTGTAGACGGCGCCTCGTCCGGCGTTGAATCGCGGATCCTCCTCAAGGAGTCGGACCACCGCTTCGACCACATCCAAGCTGGGTTTTCCTTCTTCCAGCATGGTTTTCCCGGTTTCAAGTGCGGCGGACAAAGACGCTTCATAATCCAACCGCACGCTGTCGGGAAGATCCTTGGAGATGACGCCCGCTCCGCCATGGATGGCGATCGCCCACTCAGGTGCAGCGGTTTCGGGCTCGGGAGAGGCACAGGCGATGAGCAGGAACGGAAGCATGTACAGAAATCTCATGGCGAAAAGATGAAAAGATGAAGGGTAAGGGCCGGCCAGCGTGTCGGCCGATGGCATCGACACGGAATGTAAGGGCCGATGGCATCGGCCCCAAACGGCGTCGACCCATACATGATACCGAACACAAAACGCCGTTATCGGAAAAACCGACCTGAGGATCCTTCCCCATGAAATGCCCGAACTGCCAAGTGAATCTCGTGATGACCGACCGTAGCGGAATCGAAATCGATTTCTGAAGAATCGGATACGGCGATTATCTTCCGTCATGATCGCCACCATCTCCACCACGCTCAACGCCACGGCGGACCGCGTCGCGCAGCTCGTGCAACGTTCCGATACGTTGCTTTTCATATCCGGGCCGCTGCTGCGCTTCGTTCCGATCCGACCCGCGGACCTGCCCGAGATCTGGTCGCCCGGCGAATATCGGGTGGGGATGCGGTTGTTCGGCATCCTCCCGATGGGCGAACAATCCATCCGTATCGAACATCTGGCGCCGGAAAAGCCCGGCACCTTCCGCATCCGCGACAACGGAGGCGGACAGTTGGTCCGAGTCTGGGACCATGTGATCACGATCGGTCCGGATCTTCCGGATGGCCGCACACGATACGAAGACCGGGTCGACATCCGTGCCGGAGTCCTCACACCCTTCATCTGGCTCTTCGCGCAAGGGTTCTATCGCTGGCGGCAGTATCGATGGAGAACATGGTTGAATCGCCATCATTCCTAAATCCGGCACAAATCCTGTAAGATTTTCCGACATGTCGCCTCATAGCCTATATGAGAGTCGACACCACCTCCTTTCCCTTCGCCCGCTACCCCGCGGTGCGCGTCAGCCTGTGCCTGATCGCCGGCATCGTCGCTGAACTGCCCGTCACTCTTGAGTGGATGATCGCCATCCTGGCCGTGCAAGCGCTCGCCGAATGGGGGCTGCACCATACGTTCACCTCGCCGAGGTATGTGTTCGCGATCGCACACTCGATGTGGATGCTGGTCGCCGCCGGAAGTTACCTGTCGGATGCAAGACGGCCTGAGCCCTTCCCGAACTCCCCGCTCGATCCCTTTATCGGGGATACGATCCTCGTCGAAGGCCGCATCCGCACCAGCAACCTCACCAGCAGCGGACGCTTCGCCATGGTGCTCGACCTCCCCACCGGCGAAGTCCTCCGCCTCGGCGCCGACTCCCTCGACCTGCGACGATTTCGGACGGGCGTCACCATCGCCGCATCCGTCCGCCTCAACCCCTTCCCGCAAAAACGGAACCCCAACGAGTTCGATTATGGCGCATGGCTTCGCAACCAAGGCATTTCCCATGTCGGAAGCCTCGCGTCCGTGCCCCGCATCCTGTCTGACACGAAACGGCACCTCTTGGCCGACCGCATCCGAGCGAACTTTTCCCCCGCCAACCAGGAACTCGCCCTGGCCATCCTGCTAGGACAAAAAAACGAACTCGATCCCACGCAACGCCTCAGTTTCTCCCGCTCCGGATTGTCGCACCTCATGGCCGTCTCTGGCATGCACGTCGGGTTTCTGCTCGCGCCGATCTGGTTCCTGATTCCCTATGTCTGGATCCGTCCCCGCGGACGCGAAGCCGCGCTCGCACTCATCACCGTGGTCATGGTCGCTTATGCCGCGCTGACCGGGTTCTCCGCCTCGGTGAACCGTGCCGGACTCATGGCCATCCTCTTCGCGTATGCCCGGCTCTTCGGCCGTCTCAGCGACGGCCTAAACCTCCTCGCCGGCGTGGCCGCCATCCTACTGATCATCAAGCCCGCCTACCTGTACGACGTCGGTTTCCAGCTGTCGTTCTGCGCCGTCGGATCGCTCATGCTCCTCATGCCCGTCGCCCAGCGGGCCATGCCGTTTCATTGGGGCGAGCGCTGGTACGGAAAGCTGATCCAGTTCATGAGCGTCTCCATCGTGGTGCAAGCGGCGCTGTATCCCATCCTCGCCTGGTACTTCGGGGAATTCGCGTGGATGGGTCCCATCGCCAACCTCGCGGGCGTGCCGCTCACCCAGTTCCTGTTTCTGTGGGGCTTCGCGGTGGTCCCGTTCAGCGCCATCTGGCCCGATGTCGGACCCATCCTGAACCTCCCCGCCGACTTCGCCGCCACCTTGCTCGCCTTCACCGCCACCTGGATGGAAGACGTTCCCGGCGCCTGGACCTCCGTCCCCAAACCGAGTGGTTGGTTGTTCGTGGTTTGGTTGTTGGGTTGTGGAGTGATTGCATCGTGGTCCTCAAAGAGAAGACGGTGGGCTTGGGTGATTGCTTTTGTCGCAATCTGGCCTCTTCATACGTCCTACGTCCTACGTCTACCCAGTCAGAAAAGTCTCGAGATCTTGGTTTATGACGTGGGCCAAGGCGATGCCGTCCTCATCCGAACCCCATCCGGCCACACCGTTCTGTACGATACCGGGATGTACTCCCCCGGGCGCAATTCAGGGACCGATGTCATCTTGCCGGACCTCGAAGCCCGGCGCATTTCCCACATCGATCTGATCATCCTTTCGCACCCGCATGCCGATCACACCGGAGGGATGCAGGCTTTGATCGACGGAATTCCGATCAAGCGCATCGTCCATGCCGATTTCCCCTCGAAATCGGCCTTCGAACTGGGCTGGAGGCAGAAAGCGCGAGAGAAGGGAATTCCGGTCGAGGCAGGACGGCGGGGGATGGAGGTGAGTCCCGATCCCGCCGTGAAGATGATCATCCTGCATCCGGATTCGCTCATGCACGGCAGCGACCCGAACCCGTATTCCGTGGTCATGAAGATGCTCTTTGGCACCACATCGGTCCTGTTCACGGGCGACGCCGACATCGAGGCCGAGTCCGTCCTCGTGGCTCGCTACGATTCCCTGCTGCGCTCGGATCTGCTCAAAGCGGGCCACCACGGAAGCAAGACGAGCAGCGGCATCCCCTTCATCGAGGCGGTGTCTCCGAACCACATCGCCGTAAGTCTGGGACTGCGCAACCGCTACAGGCATCCGCATGCCGAAGCGGTGCGACGAATGCGCCATTCCGATGCCGAAATCCGTTTCACAAGTCGGAATCGAGCCCTACATTACGCTTCCGACGGCACACACTTCACCCGAATCGATTGGTAGGATATGAGCGAACAGGAACGAATCCCTTTTGAAGAGGCTTTGAAGAAGCTGGAAACCATCGTGACCAAGCTTCAAGACGGCAGCGTCTCTATTGAAGAGTCCGTGAAGTTGTACGAAGAAGGAATTTCTCTTTCCAAGTACTGCTCCTCGATACTGGAAGAAGCCGAGTTACGTATAGAAAAGGTGAACTCCGCTTGAATCCAATTCTTTCTTATGCCGCAGACCGCCATTCCAGGACCCCTGCTGTCCATCATTAATTCGCCAGCTGATCTCCGGGCCTTGCCCACTGAGCAGCTCGAAGAGGTCTGCGCCGAGCTCAGAGACTACATCATCGACATCGTCTCCGTGCATGGGGGGCATTTCGGGGCTTCGCTCGGCGTCGTCGAACTCACCACTGCGCTCCATTACGCGTACGACACCCCCGACGATCTGCTGGTCTGGGATGTGGGACATCAGGCCTACGGACACAAAATCCTCACCGGGCGGCGCGACACGTTCCACACGAACCGGAAGTATCAAGGCATCGCCGGATTTCCAAAACGGAGCGAAAGCCCGTACGACACGTTCGGCGTCGGACATTCCAGCACCTCGATTTCCGCGGCTTTGGGCATGGCCGTGGCCGCACAGAAAAAAGGGGAGTCGCGTCAGACCGTGGCGGTGATCGGAGACGGATCGATGACCGCCGGACAGGCGTTCGAAGCCCTGAACAACGCCGGCGCCATGAAAAGCAACGTGCTGGTGGTTTTGAACGACAACAACATGTCGATCGACCCGAATGTGGGCGCTTTGAAGGAATATCTGGCCGACATCACGACCTCGCGCACCTTCAACAAGCTGCGCGATGAGGTCTACGACATGCTGGGGCATTTCAAGTCGGCCGGTGAGAAGATGCGCAAGATCGCGTCTCGCCTTGAATCGGCCTTGATGACGGCGCTCACCCCTGGGTCACTGTTTCGCGCGCTTGGATTCAAATACTATGGTCCGGTCGACGGGCACGATGTGCAGGCCTTGGTCAAGATCATGAAAGACCTTCAGTCGATTCCCGGGCCGAAACTGCTGCATGTGGTCACGGTGAAAGGGAAGGGTTTCGCACCGGCCGAGCGCGACCAGGTGAAATGGCATGCTTCCGGGAGTCCGTTCGACAAGATCACCGGCGCCTCGCTCGCCGTGAAACCCGCCAAACCCTTGCCTCCCAAATACCAGGACGTGTTCGCGGACGCGCTGATCGAACTCGCCAGGCAGGATGACCGCATCTACGGCATCACCGCGGCCATGCCCAGTGGCACCGGTCTGCTTAAAATGATGAACGAGATGCCGGACCGATGTTTCGATGTGGGGATTGCCGAGCAGCATGCCGTCACCTTCGCCGCTGGAATGGCCACGCAGGGATTGAAACCTTTTGTCGGCATCTACTCGTCCTTTTTGCAGCGCGGGTTCGACCAGGTGGTGCACGACGTGCTGATCCAGAATCTGAATGTCGTATTCTGCCTCGACCGGGCCGGATTGGTCGGTGCGGATGGGCCCACACACCACGGACTGTATGACATCGCGTATCTGAGAGGCGTGCCGAACATCGTGTTGGCGTCGCCCATGAATGAAGTGGAATTGCGGGACATGATGGCCACCGCCGCGGCTTACGACGGAGGTGCGTTCGCCATCCGCTATCCGCGCGGGGAAGGGCAGGGCCTGCCGATGCCGGCCACGACCCGGGCTATGGAGATCGGCCGAGGCGTGGAATTGCTGGACGGCGAAGAGGCCGTGATCCTCGGCTATGGCCCCATTCTGAACGAGGCGCTGAAGGCGGTCGACATCCTGTCGGCTGACGGCGTGCGCCCCGGCGTGGTGAACATGCGCTTTGCGAAGCCGCTGGATACGGCGCTCATCGACACGCTGGTGACTCGGTATGGCCGCATCATCACGATCGAGGACGGGACACGACTCGGTGGGTTCGGTTCCGCCGTGGCCGAGTACGTCGCGTCGGAACATCCGGGCATCCGCGTCACCGTGATGGGCGTGCCTGACCGCATCGTGGAGCATGGTTCCCAGGATGAACTCTACCGCGAAATCGGCTTGGATGCGGCCGGTATCGCGGAGGAAGTCAACCGGCTGTGGCCCGTTCGATCAGCTGCCGCGCACTTGTGAGCGCGGCGTCGGTCACCGACTCGCCGCTCATCAACACCGCCACTTCCCGGATGTGCTCTTCCGCGCTCAGCGGCCGGATCGTTGTGAGAGTCCGGTCGTTCCGCTCATCTTTGGCCACCACGAAGTGCGTGTGCGCCTGTGAGGCGATCTGCGGCTGGTGCGTGATCGCCAGAATCTGACACGTGCGGCTGAGCGCTCGCATCGTCTGACCCACTTTCTCCGCCACGGCGCCGGAGATTCCGGTGTCGATTTCGTCGAAGATCATGACAGGCAGCCGCTGTTCGCGAGCGATCACCGATTTCAAGGCCAGCATGATGCGGCTGATCTCGCCTCCGGAGGCGGTTTTGGCCAACGGCTTCGGCGCCTCTCCACGGTTCGTGGAAATGAAAAAGCGCACGTCGGAGGCGCCGAATTCCGTTGGCTGCGCCAGCGGTTCC
>CAYVRS010000029.1:4807-17741 GCA_964454075.1 uncultured Chitinophagales bacterium | reverse complement strand
GCCGGTGCCGATGCCGTGATGTATGTGAGCGGTGGCGGAGTGCATAACGGAGCGTTGATGGATCGGCTGACGGCCAAGATCGCCCCCATCCGTATCGAACGGTTCGAAACCATAGGTGGAAACCCGGACGCCAAAGAGGCGCTTCTGTTCGCGGCCTTGGCCAACGAGTTGGTCGCCGGGGACACGCTCACTCTCGGAAAGATTTCGTTCTGAACACATCCTGAGTTAACATAGACCTCATATCATCGCACCTCGCACAGTCAACCACGCGCATCCTTATGATCTCCAGAAAAGATTTCCTCAAAACCGGTGCCCTGCTGGGTGGCGCCGCCTTCACCACACTCGGCATGCGTCCGGCCGCACGATCTTTGGCGACCGCATCCGGCAAAACCAAGAACGTCATCTTCATGGTGAGCGATGGCATGAGTCAAGGAACCTTGACCATGGCTGATCTGATGATCCGCGACACGCACGGCCGGCCCAGCCATTGGATCAACCTGTATGAGACCGGCCGGGCCAAGCGCTCGCTGATGGACATGGCCTCGTTGAATTCCGTGGTCACTGACAGTGCCGCGGCTGCCTCCAGCTGGGGATGTGGACACCGCATCGTGAACAATGCGGTGAACATGGGCCCGAACGGAGAAGTCCATCCCCCGCTTCTGCCGCTGTTCAAAGCGGCGGGCAAAGCCACAGGCTTGGTGACGACCACGCGTCTCACCCACGCCACCCCCTCAGGCTTTATTGCGAACGTGAGGAGCCGGGCGATGGAAGACGAGATCGCCATGCAGATGTATGAGCGGGGCGCGGATGTCTTGCTCGGCGGTGGCATGCGCTTTTTCGACGCCTCCCGTCGACGCGACGGCAAAGACCTGTTCGGGATGTTCGCGGAGGCCGGTTACCATGCCGTTCGCACGAAACCCCAGCTCAACGCGCTGGGCAATGACGGAAAACCGCTGATCGGACTCTTCTACCACGAACATCTTCCGTATTCCGTCGACCACCGCCACATCGACGCCCATCAACGTGACGTGCCCACTCTCGCCGAAATGACCCAAGTGGCCTTGGACAGGCTCTCGGCCAAATCCGACGGGTTCATCCTCCAGGTGGAAGGCGGCCGAGTGGATCATGCCGCCCATGGCAACTGCGCCGCAGGTCTGGTCTTCGACCAGATGGCGTTCGACGATGCCGTCGGCGTGGTGCTGCGGTTCGTGGCTGACCGCGACGATACGCTGCTCATCCTCACGTCCGACCATGGCAACGCCAATCCCGGTCTCAACGGCGAAGGCAGCAACTATGGCGATTCGTTGGCGAATCTGCGCAAACTGAACCATGTCACCCGCAGCAACGAGTGGATGCGCGAGAACTGGACCAAAGAGATGTCGGTAGCCGAGTTACGCGACTCGTTGTCCACCTACACCACCTTCGACATCAAGCCGGAACATGCCGAGCTGTTGCATGCCGCGCTGCGTGGCGAAAACCAGGCCATCTACAAGAAAATGGGATCCGCCAGCGGCGTGATGGGGCAGATTCTCGCCACGCATACCGGCATCAATTTCATCGGGGATTCCCACACCGCGGATTACGTGGAACTGGCCAGCTTAGGCCCCGGAAGCGAACGGATCGGCGGACTCGTCAAGAACACCGACCTGTTTACGCTCATTCTGGAAACGACGGGCGTGAAGAAGGCGTAATTCAGCCAGGATCCGCTGACGGAGGAGGGCGGCGCGCTGTGCGAACTCGGTTTGCCTGCGCCGATAGACCTCCCGACCTTCCTGCGTTTCGATGGCGACAGGTTCGAGCCCGAGTGACGTCACATCGTAGGGAGAGGCGCACATGTCCAGGACGCGGATTTCCCTGGCCAGCATGAAGGTGTCGATCACGAGCGTGTCGCTCGTCCATGGATGGAACGAGTACGCCCATTTGTACAGATCCATGTTGGCGTGCAGACATCCGCCTTGCTCCAGCTCATGCCGCGATTCGGAATGGGGTTGCAGCCGGTTCAACGGAACCGCATCCTGAGTGAAAAAACGGAACGCGTCGAAATGGGAACAGCGGATGGGGCTTGCTTCCACGAACGCGTCCCGTTCCTTGCGGCTCAGGCGCAAGGGTAGTTGCGGATGGCGGACGTCATCCTGTCCGTATACCATCGCCCACTCATGGAGTCCGTCACAACCGATCGAAACCGGACGGGTGTCGATGCCTTGAAGCAAGGTCATCACCCAGGCCAGTCCACCTTCGCGTGAAGCGGGGAAAGTGGATGGATCGGCGACGGAGTCCGTTCCCTGGAGGCAGCGCAGCACTTTGGCCGGACTGAAGCGGTAATACTCGAACAGGAAATCGAACACGGGGTCCGCGCGATGCATGGATCGGTCGCGCACATAGGCGTTCAGATCGGTTTCGAGCCGGGTTCTGATGTCAGAATCTGTCCACATCCGAGCAAGTTACGGAAAGCATCCCGCCGTATTTTTAAGCCATAAACAAAACAAACGAATCATGATACCTGGATCCCTGCTTGACAGCGCCTACACGTACGCGTCGTACCGCGCGCTGATCGATGGGTTGGTGGCCGAAGGGAAAACCACCGGCCCCACCCAGAACGAAAAAATGCTCGACTACACAAAGATGAACGTGCACCGGATGACCCGGCTCGACACCACGTTCAAATTCATCCCGGAACTCGAAGAGGCTCTCCGCCACGCGAAACCCCAGACCTGGCTGGTGATCACCGAAGCCTGGTGCGGCGATGCGGCCAACATCGTTCCGGTGTTCGATCAGGTCGAACGGGCGAATCCGGCGATCAAGGTCCGCTACATCCTGCGCGATGAGAACCTGGACATCATGGATCAATACCTGACCAACGGAGGACGCTCCATCCCGAAGATGGTGGTTCTCGATGCGGATGGAAATGAAATCGGCACCTGGGGCCCGCGCCCGGCGGAAGCCCAAGCCCTGATGGACGAGTGGAAAGTGCAAGGTTTGCCATACAGCGAGAAAGCCGAGAAGCTTCAGCTCTGGTATGCGCGCAACCGCACGGTCGAAATCCAGAAGGAACTGGCGGCGCTTATTTCAGGATGAGCATCTTCTTGGTGCTGCTGAATCCGGTGGCGCCTGAGCGCGGTGTGGCGATCAGCTGGTAGAAATAGACGCCGCTGGCCAATCCGCGCGCATCCACACCCACGGAATACATCCCGCGAGGCTGTTCTCCGTCGACCAAGGTGCGGACAAGGCGTCCGGCCGCATCATAGACCTTCAAGCTGACCTGGCTCGGATTGATGATGACGTAATCGATCTTCGTGGTCGGATTGAAGGGGTTCGGAAAGTTCTGCGAGAGTCGGTACTCGTTCGGCGCCACAGCGACCTCGAAGGTCTGATACGCCGTAAACCCGGCGAAATTCGTGGCTCTGACCTCATAGGTGCCGGCATCCGTCGAACGGATGTTGGTCAATGTGAGGGTGGAGGTGGTTTGTCCGGCGATCATGACACCCGCTTTGCGCCATTGGAAGGACGGTTCGGGTGTGCCGGTGGCATCCACACTCACCGTGAGGGTCATGCCGCTGAGCGCGGTGACCCGCTCGGTGGGCACAGTCGTAAGCACAGGCTCCACAAGCGGACCGGTGTACTCCGAAAACACTTTGGCGGAGATCAGTTGATTGTTGCGTCCGCTCCAGGCGCCCCATGTCGTGACGTTGCTATCATCCACCCGTTTGATCAGGGTACGGATTGGGAAATACCGCGGGTCGTTCGAGTTGGTGGATCCGTTGTCGAGCAGGAATTCGAGTCGTGCGTCGGTGGAGTGGTTCACCACTTCGAAGAGCAGGAAATAGTTCGTACCGCCGGTTACCTGCCAGTCCTGTTCCCGTATATCCACCGTATTGAAGCCGAATCCGATGTCGCTGAAGGGGATATCCACGGATTCGAGCAAGGTTCCGGGGTTGAATCGAGGGATCGACGTTCCGGATTCGACGCCGATGTTCACTGCGGAATACAAGCTGATGCGCAGCTGGCCGGTGCCTCGTTTGGATTCGGCCCGGCCGTTGATGGAAAAGTTCACTTGCTCCAGACGACCGCTGTACGTCGGGTCGATGCGCAAGGCATAACCCTTGAAGAAACGACGGGTCGGTTGGTCGGCCAGGGTCGCATCACCTGGCAATTCGGCGAAGTACGCCGATGCGGCGGCATAATCCAAGGTTTCAGTGACAAAGGGAAGAGGCGACCAAGTAGAGCTCACGCTGGCGTTCAGCACGCTGAAGGACGTGTTGACCAGTACCACGGTCACGGTCTGGTATTGGCCGGTCAGCGTCTGGCTCGATGTCGCTGTCTGGACCGAAACGGATCCGTTCACAGGTTGAAGCACGAGTTCCGCACGGACACCGTTCGGTAGCGTGAGCGAGATCTGAGGATCTTTGACGCCGGTGAGCTGCAGATACTCGGCGCCTCCGCCTTGCAGGGTGCGCGATGTGGTCACTTCAAGGAACACGGAACTATACGTTTCCGCGGGGTTGACCACGCCGACGGTCCGGCGCTGGTCCGAGGTGTATCCGTACTTCCCGCCACCCAAAGCGGTGTCGTTCACCCAGTTGGCCACATGGAAATCGGTCAGGGCGTCCTCGAAACTCACGCCGGTGCCGCTCAGGGCGGTTTCATAGGCGGCAAGGTTGCCTTCGCCGCTGGACGACATCGCGCCGATGCGAGTTCGTCCGAAACGGTCGCCCAGGTAGTTGTGGAAGAGTCCGGCACGGGCGTAATCATTCAACACATCGTTGTTCGAGCGCCACGTGAACAGGGAGATGTTCACATTCGACGGACTGTTCAGATAGCCTGTGCTGCGGGTCGGGTAGCCGTTCAGGATGGAGGCCCATTCGGATTGCCCCTCGTTCTGGAATGTGTTCAAAACGCCGGCTCGTGCATGCACCAGGTGCTGGTCCTCATGCGCGATGGTGTTCAGGCTGCCGGCCAAGCTCACCAGCGAACCTTCCCTGTACACCGCTGGTGTGGAGTTGATGTGGATGATGTCCGCGAAATTGCTGTTCGAATTGGTCGAACTCAGGTTGATGGGATCGAAATAGCCAGCCACGTACGACCCTGACGGTACTTCGGTCGGATAGAACTTGTACACAAGCATATGCACCAAGCCAGTGTTGTCGACATTGGGTCGGGCACCGAACACACTCACGTTGTTCTCGAGAATCCCTTTTGACGGATTGATAGAGGTGGCTGGCGTCAGCAACTCCAGCCCTTCGGCCATGGCGTCCACCTTGGCTTGCGAAACCTTGTTCTCGCCGAACTCGGTGGTTTGAACCCAGATGTAGGTGCGCGTCCCGGCATGGCGCAGCTCGAATTCCACCGTGATCCGGGTCTGGTTGTTGTTGAAATCCAGCACCCTGAAATTGCGCTTGTCGCCGACCGCCAATGTCCGGAAGTCTTGCACGGGCGACTTCCCGCGGACGTCCGGCCGTCCGGCGGCCGACCAGGCTCTGAACTCACGGATGGCTTGTTTCCCTTCCTCGCTTTCCAACAGATGGACGGTAAAGCAGGCCTCGGAATGGACATGGGGATCGACCTCGGTTTTCGAACGGTCGAGCGGGGTGGGGGTCTCTTGGGCGTGGGCAGTAAGAACGGTGCCAACCAGCCAAAACAAAAGGAATGAGATGCGTTTCATATCTTACAATCTACTGAGGAATCGCTAATTTCTTGAATGTTCCGAGACGCCTTTTACCGGCATGTCGCACAGACATCCGACGCCCCCATTGATTTGGAAATCGCATCCGCAAGCGGTCCGTTCCTTCACACGGCGGATGGAGGCCGGTATGTCGATTTCATCAGCGGTATCGCCGTCTCCTCGTTGGGTCATGCCCACCCGGAGGTCGTGAAAGCGGTTCAAGACCAAGCCGCCTCCCACATGCACGTCATGGTCTATGGCGAGTTCATCCAAAAACCGCAATCGGCGTTCGCGGCCTTGCTTGCGGCGCAGCTTCCGGAAACCTTGCGGCGCATCTATTTCACCAACCGCGGTACGGAAGCGAATGAAGGCGCGCTCAAGTTGGCGAAAAAGCATACCGGCCGGTCCAGGATGGTTTCGTTCCGCAATTCCTACCATGGCGACAGCCACGGATCGTTGAGCGTGACCGGGAGGGATGTGTACCGGGATCCGTTCCTGCCCTTGCTGCCAGATGTGCATTTCGGAGACTTCAATTCAGATGAGGCCATTGCGCTGATCACCGATGAGACCGCCTGTGTGATCCTTGAACCAATCCAAGGTGAGGGAGGCATTGTTCCTGCCAGGCACGATTGGCTTAAAGCGGTGCGCGACCGGTGCACCAACACCGGAGCATTGCTTATTTTTGACGAGATCCAGAGCGGATTCGGTCGGACCGGACTTCTATTCGCATTCATGCATCATGGCGTGGTACCAGACATCCTCACCATGGCCAAAGCCATGGGTGGGGGCATGCCACTGGGCGGATTCGCCGCCTCAGACGAGATCTTCGCCGCATTCCGGGACAACCCGCCCCTGAACCACGTCACCACATTCGGCGGACATCCCGTTTCTTGCGCCGCCGCCCATGCCTCGCTCACCGTGCTGCTCCGGGACGGATGGATACGCCGCGCCGCGCACATCGAAGCGCGCATCCGCAAAGCGCTAACGGGTCCGGCTGTGGTGGACATCCGCGGACGTGGCGCCATGCTCGGTCTTCAGCTCCATACCTACGGGCAGACCCAAGCCGTCGTGCAATCCTGTTTCGAGAAAGGCATCTTGTTGGGATGGACGCTCCATTCCAACACACTTGTGCGCCTGGCGCCGCCCTTGACAATTCCCGACGAGGTGCTCGATGAGGTGCTCGACACCTTGTCGTCCGTTCTCGCCTCCACACCCACCGATCCCAAACCCATTGACAAGATCGGTCCGGTGACGGCCTGAGAACTCGGTTACGGCGTCAGGCTCAACCTCTGCAAGTCGTATGTAAAAACCACGGAGGGAGGATCGAGCTGGAGTAGGTGGCGGGTTTGGGTACCACGTTCCATTTCACGATTCCGGATGGACAAACCGTCGGATAAGTCCGTATTTTAACGGCACTAAACCAACGTCCCCACCGTCGACCCATGGCCACAAAAGCAGTCACGTTCCAGAATCAGCTCAATCCCGATTTCGCCAAAGAGGTGAAAGCCCGTGTGAAGGCCTATTTCACAGAGAACGGCATCACTCAACACGCCAACCGGGCGATGGTGATCAAGACGATCACGATCTTCACCGTCTTCTTCGGCTCGTACCTGCTCCTGTTCTCCGGATGGTTCCCCTTGTGGGGGATGTGGCTTTTGACGGTGTTGATGGGGATCGCCATGGCGGGTATCGGGTTTTCCATTTCCCATGACGCGATGCACGGCGCCTACTCGGAAAATCCACGGGTCAACCAATGGCTTGGTTACGGTTTCGACGTGCTCGGCGCCAACGGGTACATCTGGAAGATCACGCACAACATCATCCATCACACCTACACCAACATCCACGGGCATGACGAGGATTTGGAAGTGGCGGAGTTCATCCGGTTGAGTCCGGGCATGAAACACCATTGGATCCATCGTTTCCAGCATATCCTTGCGTTCTTCGCGTACAGTTTCGCGACACTCTTTTGGATGTTCGTCAAAGACTATAAGTACTTTTTCGCCCGCGAACTGGGTCCGTATGAAAACAAGCAGCATCCGGCCAAGGAATGGGCGTTCCTTTTCGTGTCGAAAGCCATCACCTATTCCTATCAGATCGTGCTTCCACTGATGTTCCTGGACATCACCTTCATGCAGTTCGTGGTCGGGTTCATGACCGCGCACATGACTGCCGGACTCATCCTCGGCGTCATTTTCCAGCTCGCGCATGTGGTCGAGGAGACCGACCATCCAACTCAGAATGAGAAAGGCTTCATCGAAAACGCGTGGTTCGTGCATCAGATGGAGACCACCAACAATTTCGCGCGGAGCAACAAATTCCTGAACTGGTACATCGGCGGGTTGAACTATCAGATCGAACACCATCTGTTCCCTCGAGTCTGCAGCATCCATTACGAAAAGATCAGTCCGATCGTGGAGGAAGTGGCCAAGAAACACGGCATCGTGTACAACAACCACGAAACGCTGTTCCAAGCCATCCGATCGCATTACAGGACCTTGAAGAAGTTCGGCCGCAAGGACTTCGTCTTCGAATACCAGCGCGCGGGCTGAGCGCCTAGGTGGTGATCGCCAGCAGCGACTTCAAGGCGTCGCTGTGGAAGGGTTTCTGAAGGAAGCTGGTCGCCCCGGCCTGTTTGACCTCGGTGGGAATCCGAGGATCCGGACTGACGGAAATCCCGATGATGATCAGAGCCGGATGGGTTCGTCGCAGATGGCGGACGATGTCGATGCCGGTTTGCGGGGTCTGGAGCGTGGGCGGGAGATGCATGTCCACCAATGCCGCGACCGGAGCGTTCCGTCGCATGGACGCATCCACGTCGGCCAAGGACATCGCATGCACGACCTCATACTGGTCGTGGAAGGTCCACTTCAGTTGCTTGACCACGTTCAGGTCGTCATCCACGATCAAAAGGCTCGGTGTCATACCCGCCATCCTATCACAAAGTATGCCAACCGCTCAGATGCGCCGATGAAGGGGGGCGGGGTGCGTCATTCGTCGCTAAAATCCCACACGATGTCGTGTTAAGTGAACGGTATGTTCAGCTTTTCGATGAGCTCGTACAAGTAGGAGCGGTTGATTCCGAGCGCGTTCGCCGCGGCCGATTTGGATTTGTGGGTCTCCAAGGCGGTGATGAGCAACTGTCGCCGGTACTCGTTCACCGCGTCTTCGTAACGGACGCCTTCGGCCGGAAGGATGGCGTTGGGCAGGCCGATCGGCTTCGCGCTGACCGGTTCCATGCTCCGAAGTTCCCGAGGCAGATCGGACGCTTCGATCACTTTCGACCGCGCCAGGATGGTCAGACGTTCGACCATGTTCCGCAATTCGCGGACATTCCCTGGCCATGGATAGGTGGTCATCAGACGGAGGGCGTCATCGCTGAACGTGAACGGTCCACGGTTGAGCCGCTTCTGATACAGTTTGAGGAAATGATTGGCCAGGATGGGGATGTCTCCATGGCGTTCGATCAGGCGGGGTACATCGATCGGAATCACGCTGAGCCGATAGTAAAGGTCTTCGCGGAATCGTCCCGACGCTACGCGTTCGGTGAGGTTCTGATGCGTCGCGGCGATCACGCGCACATCCACTTTCAGTGAGCGTTCGCTACCCAAGCGTTCCAAGGTCCCTTCCTGAAGCACCCTGAGCAGTTTCGCCTGGGCCACAGGGGAGAGCTCGGCCACTTCGTCGAGAAAGAGGGTGCCGTTGTCGGCCAGCTCGAATTTGCCTTTGCGCGGACCTTTGGAGCCGGTGTACGCCCCCGCTTCATGGCCGAAGAGCTCGTCCTCGATCAGCGAATCGCTCAGTGCGGCGCAATTGACGGCGATGAACGGTTTTTTGGAACGCAGGGATTGACGGTGGATGGCTTCCGCGACCAGCTCTTTTCCGGTACCGCTTTCGCCTGTGATGAGGACCGAAGCGTCGGTGGGAGCCACCTGCGTGATCATCTCACAGACGCCTTTGATTTCAGGGCTTTCCCCGATCAGATTTGTGTTGGCCGCCGCGGACCGATCGGCTTTCAAGGCCTCGAGTTCGTTCGCCAAATTGCGCATCCGGAGAGCCCGTTTCATGACAATGGCCAGTTCGTCCGGATTGATCGGCTTTGTGAACACGTCCCAAGCCCCGAGGTCGATGACATTCAGTGAAAAGGATTGGTCGCTGAGTCCGGTCATGATGATCGGAATGATGCCAGGATGCTGGATGCGGATGTGCGAGAGCATGTCCATTCCGGAGCGGGGGGACGACAGGTCGGGCGGAAGATGAAGGTCGATCAGAATGATGTCGATCGCCGTCTTGGCGCAGATCTGTTTGGCTTGGTCGACAGGCTCAGCCTCAACCACCGAAAAGGTGTCGGTCAATTGCCACATCAGCTGCTTGCGGACGGTCTTCTCGTCGTCGAGAATCAGAAGGGATGCCATGGGTATGTTGCATCTATCGGGTTTTGCATACATCCAAGATAGCACACTTCCACATCCCTACATTAAAAAAGCCCGCTTTCACGGGCTTTTCCACTTGATGAACAGTCGTCTACCTTTGTGTTTGGGCTATATGACGTTTTACGACGCAAAGACCATGCCACTATGGCTTTTCGACCAGTTTCAACGCAGGGGAATTCAGGCAATAACGCAACCCGGTGGGCTTGGGTCCGTCGTCGAAGACATGGCCCAAATGCCCTTCGCAGCGCGCACAGACCACTTCGATGCGGTTCATGAAATATGAGTTGTCGGGCACTTCCTTGATGCTTTCCGGGCGGATGGGTTGCCAGAAACTGGGCCAGCCCGAACCGGAATCGTACTTGGTGTCGGATTGGAACAAAGGGTTTCCGCAGCCAGCGCACGTGTAGATGCCAGGAGTGGTGGTTTTGTTGTATTTGCCACGGAAGGGGAATTCGGTGCCTTTCCCACGCAGGATCTTGTATTCCTCCGGGGTCAAGATGGCGCGCCATTCGGCGTCGGTTTTCACAACGTTGTCGGTCATCACGGTGTCTTTGAGGGTTTCATAACTGAACATCAGCGGAGGTTTCTGCATCTCGGCTTGAGCGCAAGCGGTGAGTAAAAAAAGGAAAAGGAGCATAGGTTTGGTTGTCATGATAGAGTTTAACAGAAAAGGGAGACGTTTCGTTGCCTATCTTCACTGCGAACGAATCCATCGAAACGTCGAAAATCCAATGAAACACCTCTTCAATCCGATCTTCCTTCTCTTGCTTGCGGCTGGTGCCGTCCAAGCGCAACCTACGCGTTTTCTGGTGAATCCGGTGACGCCTCCGACATCCGTCCAGAATGCGATCACCAAAGGCACCCGCACGGCGGACGGCCGACCCGGCGCATCGTACTGGCAGCAGTTCGCCTCCTACACCATCGACGCGACGGTCGACACCAGTTCGAACACGCTTCGGGGTTCCGTGACCATCCGTTACACCAACAACTCGCCCGACACCCTGTCCCAGCTTCATCTCGATCTGTATCAGAATGTGCATGCCCCTGGCGTGGTCCGCAACGAGCCTGCTGAAATCACCGGCGGCGTGTCTCTCTCGAACGTGTCCGTGGCCGGCTTGGGACTGCAACCCGCCACCCGGCGCGGCACTCCTGGCTATGTCGTGAACGGGACGCGCCTGGTGCTCATTCCCGAATCGCGCGTGCTTCCCGGCAGCACCACTGAAGTCACGATCGGTTACAGTTTCGTGATCCCGCAAGCCGGTGCAGGCGCACGCATGGGCCACGACACCAAGGACCTGTACTATCTGGCGTATTGGTATCCGCAGATGACGGTCTACGACGACCTGCAAGGCTGGCATCCCGATCCGTTCCAACAGAACGCAGAATTCTACCATGGATTTGCCGATTACGAGGTCACGTTCCGCATGCCGGGCGACTGGCTGGTGATCGGAACCGGTGAGTTGACCAACCCCGCCGAGGTCTTCGCACCCCACGTTCTCGAGCGCTACAACGCCGCCATGAAGAGTGACGACGTGGTGCATATCATCACCAAAGACGATTACGGCTCAGCCGGCACCGCCGCCGAAGGCACGGAAATGCTGACCTGGACATTCTCTTCCAAAAATGTGCGCGACGTCGCATTCTCCCTGACGCGCAAGTCGCTGTACGACGGCGCGAAAGTGAGCAACGGCGTCAACGATGTGCGCATCGGAGCGATCTACCGCGAGCCGGCCAAATTCTGGACCGAGTCCGTCCGCTATTCGCAGCACGCGATCCATTTCCTGAGCGAGCTGACCGGAGTACCCTATCCCTGGCCGCATATGACGGCAGTGGAAGCCGCCCAGATCATGGGTGGCGGCATGGAGTACCCGATGATGACCCTGATCGGCGATTACAACCGCGCCGGCGCGCAAGCTCTGCAGAGCGTGACCGCCCATGAACTCGCCCACATGTGGATTCCTATGATCATCAGCACCGATGAGCGCCGCTACAGTTGGATCGATGAGGGCTTCACGTCGTTCCACGACGATCTGGCTGTTGAGGATTTCTGGGATCAGGACAAGGTCTATCTCGGATCCTTCCGCGGCTACCTGTCCATCGCCGGACGCGAAATGGAAGGGGAGATGATGCGCCGTTCCGATTACCACTACAACTCCTTCGCCTACGGCATGGCCTCCTACAGCAAGCCCGCGTCGGTGCTTGTGGCCCTTCGTGGCGTTCTCGGTGAGGCGGAATTCACCCGCATCTACCGCAAGATGTTCCAGACCTGGAAGTACAAGCATATGTCGCCTTGGGATCTGTTCGCCTTCTTCAGCGCCGAATCCGGTCAGGATCTGAGCTGGTTCTGGCGCCCCTGGTACTTTGCGACCGGTGTTCTGGATCAGAGCGTGGTCGGCTTGACCGACCGCGGACGCAATACCCTTGTGACCCTGCGGGATAACGGCCAGAATCCGATGCCGTATCTGCTCCGGGTCACGCTCAAAGACGGTTCCACGCACGATGTGCGTTTCGAAGCGTCGGTCCTGATGTCCAAGATCAACGCCAAGAACGAGTTCGAAGTGAGTGTGCCATATCGCAATGTGGCGAAGGTCGAGATCGATGCCGATCAGCTCTTCCCGGATGCGAATCGCGCGAACAACGTGTTCACCCGTCAGTAGATCAATTCCCAGTTCCGCGTGTGGATGTCCGTGATGCGCAGGGTGTCCACGCGGCGGAGCTCTTCCTCCATCATTTCACGCACGCTGAGCGTCGAGGTCCATCTCACCGGCGACCCCGCCAGCATCGTGAACCCGCCACCGCCTTCGGCGCGGTAGGAATTCACCGCCAGGGTGAAGCGGCTTGA
>CAYVRS010000029.1:3998-4797 GCA_964454075.1 uncultured Chitinophagales bacterium | reverse complement strand
TCACTCGCAGATGCGTGAGCCGCTGACCCGGTTCCTTGCGAAGGTCAAGCGCGTACTCGGCTCCGGCGACCGAATCGAAGTTGTAGCCGGGCCAAGCCCGGTCCACCCGGAGCTGGCCCGGCGTCGGACTCACCAGATAGTACCGGCTCGTGAATTCCAGATACTCCCGGAGCTGTTTTCCGGTGATTTCGATCACGTACAGTGTGTTCTCATAGGGATACAGCGCGGACAGGTCGCGGCGCTTGAGCGTGGGTGGCGTGAACTCGGCCGATGTGGTGAAGGCCGATGCGGCGGACAGGTCCGCCCCGGTGGTTTTCAATTGGACGTGATGGATGAGGTCGAGCATCGGGGTGTCGCCTGCCCGTGCGTTTTCGGAGGACCACGCCTCGGGAATGGATACGATGGGGGCGTTCACATACGCGCGGACCTCTTCATGCTCGGCGGTCACGAGCGCACGCACGGCTTCGGAGGGGGCGCGTGAGGCGACCTCGAAGGTGCGCGTGACTACGGAGTCGACGAGGACGTCGCCGGCCGCGGTGCGGCGCACATGGAGACGGGCTTCGCCCAGGTGGGAGGCCCAGCGGCCGGCCTGGAGGTAATCCTCGCCTTGGGTAACCCGATGCGAATGGCCGAACACCAAAAGATCCACATCCGGAATCGACTCCAAGATCTCTTTGCCCACGTTTTCGCGTCCGATGTCAGCATCATGGTAGGAGGACGCCCCGTCGTAGCCGGTATGCGCCAGGACGACGACGACTTCCGCGCCGGCGGCTTTCATGCGCGGCACCCAAAGCCGGGC
>CAYVRS010000029.1:3450-3988 GCA_964454075.1 uncultured Chitinophagales bacterium | reverse complement strand
CCAGACCATGACGCCGGGTGTGGTCAGTCCCAAAATGCCGACCGTGAATCCATCCACCTTCTTCAGGATGTAGGGCGTATAGGCTGTGGAATCGGTTCCGTGGGCATAGATGTTGGCGGCGATCACCGGTGTGCGGCTTTGGGAAATCCGGGTGTTCAGGTACTCGATGCCATAATTGAATTCATGGTTGCCGAGCACGAATGCGTCGTACATCAGATGGTCCGCGACCCGAAGCAGAGGATAGTCGTTCGACCCGGTGGCCACTTCCGCGAAATACCCGGCGAAGGGATTTCCCTGGAGCCAGTCGCCGGCGTCCACGAGCAGAGCGTCGGGATGTTCTGCTCGGATGGAGTCGATCGCGGTGGCCACGCGCTCGAGTCCGTAACGGGTCTGCGGCGAGTCGGTGGCGTAATCCCAGTTGAGCACCCAACCGTGCAGATCGGTGGTGGTGAGGAGGGTGATCGTGGTCGGAGGTGTCGGGGTGCCGGAGGTGAGAAGAAGGGCGGCACCAGCGAGAATCATGGATGCTTTCATGGAG
>CAYVRS010000029.1:1012-3440 GCA_964454075.1 uncultured Chitinophagales bacterium | reverse complement strand
CCCGCCATGTCAGAACGCAGCTATTGGCTCATGAAATCCGAGCCCGACGTCTTTGGAATCCAAGACCTTGCCAACTCACCCGATCAGACCACAGCTTGGGAGGGCGTGCGCAATTACCAAGCCCGTAATTACATGCGAGACAGCATGAAACCCGGCGACGGGGTCCTGTTCTACCACAGCAACGCCAACCCTCTGTGCGTGGCCGGCAGCGCGGTCGTGGTGTCGGACGCCCTTCCCGATCCCACGCAGTTCGATCCAGATTCGGAGTATTTCGACGCCACATCCTCCTTGTCGAACCCGAGATGGATGATGCGGAACATCCGTCTGGTCTCCATCTTCGAACCGCCGGTGCTTCGCGAGACCTTGGCATCCACGCCCGGACTCGAGTCCATTATCCTCCTCCAACGCGGCACCCGGTTGTCGGTGCATCCTGTCACCGCCGACGAATGGCGCATCATCCATCACTTAGCCGGTGTGAAACCGACCTGACCATGACCAAAAAGGGAGACCGACTTTCCATCCGCACACGGGGCGTGCTGCCCATCCAGAACCTGCGTCGCTTGGCGGATGCCGGTGTGATCAGCGCTCCGGCCGATTGGCCGATCCAAGACGACCAGTTCCAGCCCAATTCGATGGACCTCCGTCTCGGCGAGGTGGCATACCGCGTTCGGTGCAGCTTCCTTCCCGAAAACGAATCGGTGCAGAGCAAGCTGGCCAAACTCACTCAACATTCGTTTTCAATCGTGGACGGTGCCGTGCTCGAGCCGAACTGCACCTATCTCATACCTTTGTTGGAGCGCTTGGATCTTCCCCAATCGCTGTCCGGATTCCAGCAACAGTTGGTGCCGGCATCCACCGACGCATCGCCGCTGCTGATCGTGTCGGAAGAGCATCTGTCCGCCCGAACCAATCCGAAAAGTTCGACGGGACGCTTGGACATCTTCACCCGCGTGGTCACCGATTATTCGCACCGTTTCGAGGAGATCACCCCAGGCTATAGTGGTGGATTGTATTTGGAAGTGGTTCCCAAGAGCTTTCCGGTACGCGTGCGGACAGGCCAACGCCTCAACCAACTCCGAGTCCGCCATGGCAATGCCTGGATCAGCGACGAGGACATCCTCCGAACCCATGCCGCCGATCCGATCCTGCTCCGCGAAGACGGATCGCCGATTCCCATCGACCAGCTCAAGGTCGGCAACGGACTGTTCATGAGCGTGACGCTCCAGGGGAACAAAGGCGACATCGTCGGCTACAAAGCCAAGAAAAACCGGGATCTGATCGATTTGGACCTGCTCAACCACTACAAAATCTCCGAGTTCTGGGATCCGATCTACGCCCAGAGCGACGACATGCTCATCTTGGAGCCGGAGGCGTTCTACATCTTCGCGTCGAAAGAAAGGGTTCGTATTCCGACCCATCTTGCCGCGGAAATGGTTCCCTACGATACCGGTTCTGGAGAATTGCGCACGCACTACGCCGGATTCTTTGACAGCGGCTTCGGCGGCTCGATCGACCAGGGGGGCGCCCGTGCCGTGTTGGAAGTGCGCAGCCACGATGTCCCGTTCCTCATCGAAGACGGGCAGACCTTCTTCCGGATGGTGTTCGAACCGAACACCGAAACCCCGGATCTGATTTACGGCCGCGACATCCGGAGCAATTACCAAGGCCAGGAACTCAAACTCAGCAAGCATTTCCGTGAGAGCTAAAACGGTCGTGATGTGCGTGTGCCATCGGCGTACGTTCGCCGAGCTGAAATCCATCGCTCAGGAAAGAACCCTCACGTCGCTGGATGAGCTCGTGCAGGAGGGATGGTGCGGCGGAAACTGCGCCATGTGCCATCCCTACGTGCGTCGCATGTTGGATTGCGGCGAGACCGAATTCGCACCCGGCGATGTCTATCGCATGGGAAGCTGATGAACCGCTTCCTGATTGACACATCGGCCGAAGGCGCCGCTCAGTTCACGCTTGATGAGGGCGAGTCGCATCATGCCATCCGGGTGATGAGGATGTCGCTTGGCGACCGCTTGGAGGCGTTCGATGGCAAAGGGCTCCGTCTTCTCGCCGAAATCACCGACCCGAACCCCAAGCGCGTCCGTTGCGACATTCTGGAGCGGGAGCAGATGCCGTCCGAACCGGGTAGTGGATTGGCATTGGCGATCGGACTCATCAAGAAAACCGAGCGGTTGGAATTCGCCCTTGAGAAAGCCACAGAAATCGGTGTCGGCGCCATCTGGCTGTTTTCCGCAGACCACTCCGAAACGAGCCGCATCCGCGAAGACCGGCTTCATGCGCACTTGGTGTCGGCCGCCAAACAGTCGAAACGATTCCACATCCCTGATTTGAAGTTTTTTCCGTCGTTTGATGCGATGCTGAAGGCGTCCGCCGGCCGACCTCACATCCTTGCGCATGAGAAAACACCCGCGAATGT
>CAYVRS010000029.1:0-927 GCA_964454075.1 uncultured Chitinophagales bacterium | reverse complement strand
GATACACTTCGGTGCCATGATCGAGAACAGCGCGCTGTGAGACTACTCCGACTGTTTCAGAAATGAAAACAGATCCTTGTTCTGTTTGAACTCAAAGAGCAGGAGGACCAAGCTGACCAACAGCACGATCATAAACAGACCGGTCAATGCGATCACGATGCGGTTCCGATTGCGTTCGGTCCCAGCCAGTGCCTGCTCCAGATCCTGTTTGCGCGTGAACGTCTCGCGCAATCCGGCTTCGATGAAGTCTTGGATCTCGACCGTATTGAGCACGGAATCCCGCAAGGATTTGGCCTTCACGAGGTGGCCGTACGCTTTTTCGATGCGCCCCAAGCCGGCGTCCGCTTCGGACAGGATTTCATGGGCGGTCATGCCCAGATGCCGTGCCCCCACGGCTTCACTGAGCACGCGGGCTTCCTCCGCGGCATCATGCGCCTGCATCCATTGTTTGCGCTGGATTTTCAAGCCGGCGATGTTGTTCAGGATGCTCGCCTGATTGTAGACATTTTTCTGGACTCGGCTGAGTTCCAGCGCATCGTCGTAGTAGCGCATCGCTGTGTCGAGGTCGCCCCGGTCGTCATAAATGGTGGCGATGTTCTGCAACGCGTCGACGATCAGCGTAGGCAGATCCAGTTCTCTGGCCATCTCCAAGGCTTGGTTGTAGAGCTTCAGAGCCTCTTGTTCGTCCCCTTTGTTGGAGGCCACGTTCCCGAGATTCAAGGTGCCGATCGCCACACCTTCCCAATCCTCTCGCAGCGAGTCGAGCCGCATCGAAGCCTGATAATGGAAATCCGCGCGATCGAAGTTCTCCAAGTGTTCGTAGATCACCCCGATGTTGTGGTAATTGTAGGAGATGAGAAGGGAGTCGTTCAGTGTTTCCGCCAAGCGGGTTGACTCCTGAAGATAATCGAAGGCCTTCGTGTAGTG
>CAYVRS010000028.1:0-18192 GCA_964454075.1 uncultured Chitinophagales bacterium | reverse complement strand
GCTGGCTTTTGCTGTCTACAAGGAGGCCGTTACGATGCTCGGTAACAAGCGCTACTGTTATCTTGATGACGATGCTGGCCTCGAACTATGTAAGATTTTTCGAAGCCTTTGGTTTCATCGATGTATGGACACACAAGGCGGAGCCGTATCAATGGAGATCTTCGCCGAATCGTACCGGGCCTTTAATTACGCGAATATGGCGCTCGGCACTAGGGGGCGCTTTGTTGCACTCGCAGAGTCGCTAGTCAGCGCAAGTGATCGTCGAGCGCGCGCTCACCTGGCGAAGATGGGTCGACAGATCAACGGCATCATAACGTCCCCTGTCTTGCGGCAATATCGCGCAGCGGTCTAGTCAGAAGAGATTGACGAGCTAAGGACAGTAGCGAAAGCTACTGTCCTTTTTATACCAACTCAACGGCGCGACGCTTCATCGCGTCGTTGACGTCTATGTACGCTTGCGTGGTGCTGATGTTGCCGAACCAGCGATGGTTCTCACGGATCGTCGCGATGATGTCTCCTTCCTGCACTTGCATGTGGTAGATGTCGTACAGCAGCTTGAAGCTGGGCGAATCCAACCGTTCGCATAGCTCCACGCCCCAGGCGCTGCTGTCGCACATGTAGTCCGGATGGTTCACCTTGCTGTTGAACAGCTCCATCTGGATCACCACCCCGCGTTCTTCGGCGAGCGGCAGGATGCGCTGGAGTCCGGCGACGCAGTTTTCCAGGCCGGTCTCGTCATCCATCCCGTTCCGGTTGCCGCTGAAGCAGATGAGGTTCACGTACCCGGCCTTGCTCACCAGTTCGATGTGCTCGTTGTAGCGTTGCACGAGGGTGTCGTGGAGGTCGGGACGGTTCCAGCCTTCCGTGAGGCTGATCTCCGCCCCGTTGCACATCGACGAATCGATGTCGTGTCGTTTGAGGATGTCCCATTCCGCCGGACCCACCAGATCGATCGCCGAAAATCCGAGATCGGTGACCACGGTGCACAGTTCCTCGAGAGGAAGCATGCCGTAGGTCCAGCGGCAGACCGAATGCCGGATGTTGCCCTTGCGGGGGGCGGAGGTGAAGGCGAAGCCGAGACTGCCGGCCGCAAGGGTTTTCAGCAAGGAACGCCGTGTGATGGAAGTGCTCATGGAGCGAAGATATCGAATCTGAAACAGCAATTTTGCTTCCTTCAACAGACACCCCCTCATCAACCCGTCCTGCATGAAATGTCTGCGTCTTGCGATTGCGATCGCATGGATTTCGCAAGCGTACTCGGAAACCAACCTCAAGAACGGCCAAGTGGCGGCGAGCCAAACGCTAGCGGCGCATACGGCGAAGTAGTTTGGATAAAATACCGATTGACACCATGTTGAATCAGGGCTACTTTGAATGGTGTCAGTGTTTTGCAATCTCATGAGAGAGACAGAGCGACAGGCAGAGAGACAGAGATAAAGATTCATCGTCAATTTCGTCGTTATGAAAGCCCTATTCCAAGTGGTCAGCCTGCTCGCTATCACACTTGCCTCGATCAGCCCTCTGAGCGCCCAAACCTTCGCGCTCCAACCCACGAAAACCATTGCCACAGACGGCACGACCAGCGTGAAACTGCTGGTGAAAGGCGATCGCACCGTGCGTCTGGATTGGAACACCTTGCAGGGCGCCGAATTTTCGCTGACAGGGCGTGGAGGGTCTCTGGTGATCGGGAAAGTGCCCAACTCATATGATTTCGCGGAGGTCGCCGTCAGTGGAAACCGGCTTGATTTCACCCCGGCCAGCGCCGGACTCACGCCCGGCAAGTACTTCGCCCGGATCACGAATGCGACGGGTCGCACCACGAGCGCCATTCTGAGCAATTTTCAGGCAAGCCCGTCCACCATCATCTACTCCAACGAGATCGAGATCATCGTGGAAGCGCCTACCGCGGCCTACCCGATCGCACCGCGGGGTTCGATCACAACCGGCACACCGACCTTCAACTGGGAACCGGTTCCCGGCGTGGTCGCCTACTGGGTGATCGTGTCGAGCACGCCGTTCAAGATCGAGGAAGGATCCGACGGCAACATCAGCATCACCGGCGTGACCGGCGTCTGGCAGTACATCACCACCGGAACCTCGGCCACCTATGGGGCCACATCGACCGCGTTTCCGGATGAACCGCCTCCCTTGAATGCCGGGCAGGAGTATTCCTACACCATTTTGAATCTCTATGCCGATCAGAACCCCGTCTATGTGAGCCCGGTATTCGGGGGCATCATCCCGTTCCGGTACGTGAACCCGACCGCATTGCCCGCTCCGGTGCTCAGTTCTCCGACCAACAACACCGTGATGGTGGGCACGCCGCAGATCACCTTCCAATGGAGAGCGGTGGCCGGTGCCGCCAACTACACGGTTCGCCTATCCAAGATGCTTACCCAGGCCGGTGCGGAAGTGGCCCTTCCCATATGGAGCTCGACCACCACAAACACCCTGATCGACGTGAATGCCGAAGGTCTGATGGAGAATGCCAGCTACCGTTGGATCGTGGTCGCGAACGATGAATTGGGAAATGGGACATCCAGCCCGCCCAACGCGTTTCGCTATTCGATTCCCGCAGGGGAGTTCACGGTCAGCGCGTTCGACGCATCCGACAATTCCGTGCTTGTGGGTGTGGAAGTGAAAACCGTGCCGATCAACGGCGGTGCCTCTTCGTCGGTTGGGTACATTTTGCAAAGCAGCAGCCTCAGCGATAGCCTGGTGGTCGGAACCTACGAGTTCCAAGCGACCAAACAGGGCTATGAGACACTCAATGAAGTGGTCACCATCCGTGAGGCATCCAGCACATTCGTGAACCTGCGGATGACGCCCCAGCCGTCTTCGATCGTCGGAAAAGTGGTCGATGAGACAGGCGCGGCGGTTGCCGACGCCACTGTGCGCGTGGTCGATATCCTCACCGGATCCGAACGCACCACACTCACCACAAACCTAGGCGAATTCTCCATCCAAGTGAATCCTGGGTCGTACAGCGTGTCATCGACCAAAGCTGGATTCATCGCATCCTCCGCGCGGACTCTTACCGTCGACTTGGGCCAAAGTCAGGACGAATCGGCCACACCATTCACACTTCGGAACGACCTTGCGGTGATCAGCGGAACGGTGACGAACCAATCGTCATCTCCGATCAGTTTGGCGAAAGTGGTCCTTCGTTCGGGAACCACGGAAATGGAAGCGCTGACGAACTCCCAAGGCTTCTACACGGCGAACGTGTCGAGCGGAAGCTGGTCGGTGCGTGCGTCGAAGACCGGATTCGTGGCTTCGCAATCGGTGACTGTGGCCGCTTCCGTCGGCGCGGTGATCCAGAACCAGAACTTCAGCCTGGCTTCCGGGGCCAACCAAGTTTCGGGCATTGTGCGCCGCGCGGTGACCACTGCCGACGGTCAGACCGGCTTTTCCGCCTTCGCAGGGGTCACGGTTTCGGCGATTCCGACCACCGGGGCGGCCATTTCAACGGTCACTGGCACCAACGGGAATTTCAGTTTGAGCTTGACAAGCGGCAATTACACCATCCTGCTCACCCGAGCCGGCTATTCCACCAACAGCTCCACCACCTTGGTGCTGAATGTGCAGGAAACGGTGAACGGTGTCGACTTCGTGATGATTCCGAACCCGAGCTCGGTGTCGGGCAAAGTGGTCGGTTCGGATGGGGTCGGGCTCTCCGGTGTCACCATCCGCTCGACTTCAGGTGCCAGCGTTGAGACCAGCCCATCCGGTAACTTCACCCTAAGTCTTACCGAAGGATCGCACATCTTGACCGCATCCCGCACCGGGTACGTGTCCAGCGGGTCCCAATCCGTCACCGTCGCCGCCGATCAGCAGATCACGGGCGTTGAATTCCGGATGTCGGCGAACGCCGGTGTGATCGCGGGTCGGGTCAGCTCTGGCGGTCTGAGCCTGTCAGCGGCCACTGTGTCCGCCCGGTCCTTGTCGACCAACATCACCACCACGCAGACCTCCGATTCGGAAGGTCTATTCACCATGAGTTTGCAGCCGGGACGATACCGTGTCTTGGTGACCAAGTCGGGCTTCCTGTCGTCCACGGCCGATACCTTGACCTTGGGACCTGGTCAACAGATCACAGGACGGGCATACACCTTGGTCGAAAACACCGCGCGAATCAACGGAACCGTGACCGACGCGAACGGACCTGTGCGGAATCTCCAAATGATCGTGACCTCGGTGACCGATCCGAATGTCTCGCAAAGTTCGCTGACCTTGATCAACGGGTCCTTCTCGTTCACGGTTCCTGCAGGAAGCGCCTACCATGTGCGCACCGAATCGGTGGTGTATGCCACGGCATCCAGCACCACCGCCACCTTGCCGGCGAGCAACACCGCGGTGAACGTGTCCTTGTCGCTCACCCCGAACCCCTCCAGTTTCAGCGGTACCGTGCGTAACCAAGCCGGAGTCGCGCTGGCCAATGTGCGGATCCTGGCTCGAAACAAAGCCAACAACGCGCCGGTGGACAGCGTCTTCACCCGTGCGAACGGTACGTACGCCTTGGGTCTGCCAAGCGGCGCCTACACCGTATCCGCCCGGCTTCCCGGCTATACCGTCGACCGTCGGGACGTCACCCTCAACATCGGTGACAATCTGCTCAACACCGACTTCCTGATTTCCGAAAACTTCGGATTCATCACCGGGGTGATCACCGATGGCAGCACCCCTCTGGCTGGCGCCCAAGTGAATCTCCAATCCTCCAGCGGTACCGGCGCATCGCTCATCACTGATGCGAGCGGCTCATTCAGCGCAGGCCGTCTCATCGGGGGCACGTACCGGGTGGAAGTGAGCCGTTCGGGCTACATCAGCCGGACAATCACGAGTTTTGAACTGCCCGACGGACAGACCCGTCGCGCCGATCTGGCCTTGACCTTGGCCACGGGATCCATCACGGGGGCTGTCCGTGCCGCCGGAACATCCGCTGGTGTGGCAGGAGCCACCGTCACCGCCACCTCAAGCACTGGAGCGGAATTCAGCACAGTGACCGCATCCGACGGAACGTATTCCTTGACCTTGATGCCACCTGGTGAGTATGTGGTGGATGCCAGCGCAAGCGGTTACGGTGTGGCGACGCCGATTTCAGCCAGGTTGACCGCCGAAGCTCTGACCCTGACGGGCGCGGATGTCACCGGATTGATTCCGAATGATGCCGTCATCACCGGCGTGGTCACCAATTTCAGCGGTGGCGCGGCGTTGACCGGCGTTTCGGTCACCGTCCAAGGCTCGGCCGGTGCCGGGTCCGTGATCACCGCGACGAACGGATCGTTCCGGATTCCGAACATGGCGCCAGGCCGTTATGAGCTTCGCGCGCAATTGGCCAACTTCAGGGCGGAGACGTTCACCGTGGATGTGGCCGCATCGCAAACCGCCACCCAGAACGTTGTGTTGAAACGGGATGCGGGTCGGATCCGCGGCCGGGTTACCAATCAGAATGGTCTTCCCCTCTCCGTGTTGGCCGAAGTGCAGTTTGTGACCGGAGACCGCTCGTTCCGAGTCACCACGAACGCCACCGGGTTCTATGAGATCGGCGACATGCCGACGGGGGTCACGTACCAGGCCTCCACACGGGTGTTCCGTCCAGGTCATGTCAACGCCGAATTGAACGTGCCGTATCCGGATGGAGGCGACGAGGTGGTCAGGGACATCACGGTCCGCGTGAACGAAGGACGCATCAGCGGGAACGTGGGACGATCCGGAGCCACCGTCACCTTGCTGTCGCTTCCTGATGAAACCGTCGTCACATCGATGACCGCCGCCGACGATGGCAGCTATGCCTTCACGTTGCTTCCGGATGGCCAGTACCAAGTCCGTGTGAACCGTTCCGGTTTCGTCTTCAACCCGGCCACCAGCTCGACACTGACCCTGGCCGTGGGAGGAACCGCCACGTTCAACGCCACATCGACCGCGAATGTGGGTGGCATCACCGTTTCCGTGACCAGCGGGGGCCAACCCTTCGCCAACATCCCGGTGAGCATCGTCAGTGCGGATGGTAGCGTGAACCGCACCGTAAGCACCAATGCCCAAGGAACGGTGACGGTCACCGAACTTCCCGCCGGTGTCCTTTATGCGGTGACCCCGAGCCGAACCAACTTCAGCTTCGACCCGGCCCGCCGCGAAGTGACGGTACCGCTCAATGGAACCGCGACGGCATCGTTCGTCGGACTCGCCAACAGCGGCAGCCTCATCGGAACCGTACGCCGGATCCAAGGGACCGAGCGTCCGAATCTGTCTGAAGCCAGCGTTCGACTTCGCAACGTGGCCACCGGAGCCACCCGGACCGAACAGTCGATCTGGAACGGCACATTCAGTTTCTCTTCCATCAGCGCCGGCCAATACGAACTCATCGGATCGAAAAACGGATTCAGTCCGGACACCCTCACCTTCACCTTGGACGTCGGTGAGAACCGGACCGGAGTGAATGTCGATCTGGAGCCCTCGGTCGCGAACTTCTTCGGAACGGTGACCCGCTTGGGCGTACCGGTACCGAACGTGACCGTCTCGGCAGTCGGAAGCACCACGAAATCGACCGTGAGCGGCACGGATGGGATCTTCTACCTGATGGATTATCCGATCCGGACCGGTACGACCGATACCACGACCTTCGAACTGAGAGCGGTGATCGGGGATGTGACCCTCACCCGTCTGGTCAGCGTCACCGGTTCGCAAGTGGGCCAATGGCTCGGAACCGGTGAGTTCTTGGTGCCGAGCGGACGAATCCGCATCCGCACCAGCGATGGCGCGAATCCGCTGTCCGGGGTCGAAATCCTGTTCGGCCGCCAAGGCGGATCGACGGCGACGTCCCTCATCGGCAACACGGCCTTGTTCACGTCGAACGACAACCTGCGCCAAGCCACGTACACGGCCACCTTCCAGCGGCCAGGCACGCTGCGTCCGGTGAATCCGACCTTGATCACCTTGGCGACCGACACCAGCCGTGTGGAAACGACCGTGGTTCTGCCCTATCAGATCACGCCGTTGACCGAGATTCTGGCCGACCAGCCGAGCACGGTCCGCATCAGTTACGCGGCCGGCTTCGTTCCGGACACGCCAAGCATGAAGCTCCATTATCGGCAGACCTCGGCGTCCGCGTTCACGACGGTCGACATGACGGCGATCGCCAACGGATTCGAAGCCCAGATTCCGGCTCTGTTCTCGGTGGAGCCGGTGGTGTACTTCGTGACAGCGACCCACGGCAGCCTCAATTACCGATCGATCGACCGCACGATCACGCCTCTGGCCAGCGGCATCCTGAGTTCCTTCCGGTACGCGCCGCAAATCGCCGGCCTGAACCTCCGGGTGAACGACAGCTATACGGTGTCTCTGGCCATCGCCGACGGATTGAACCAATCCATCCTCGATGATTTCCAGACCGGAACCGGCGCCGGCTCCATCGTGTGGACCTTGCCCACCGGACTGAGTCTCGAAAGTGGGGGAGCTAGTTCCATCACGTTCAAGGCGACAGCCGCCGGCAACTACACCATCCGCACCTTGCTCAGCCTGAACGGTGTGGAACTGACAGGCTCGCAAACCATCACGGTGCTCGATGTGCCGGTCACCAGCATGACGCTCCGCGCCCCGGCATCGCAAGTGTCGAACGCCACACCGGTCGCCTTCAGTTACACCGCCCGCGATGTGACAGGCCGCTCCCTGACGTTGGGATCCGGATTGGAGTGGTTGGTGCTGCCAAGTGTGGCCGGTACGATTTCGTCGGATGGGATCTTCCGCGCCGCGTCGACCTCCTATCTGGGTGAGTTCCAGGTCCAGGTGCGAGACAGCCGCACAGGCGTAAGCCAAACCACGGATCCGATCACCTTGGCCGCATCGCTGCAGGCCGCGCAAAGCTACACCCTGACCGACTTGCAAGGCGTGACCCTTCGCGTACCCTCCCAAGCGGTGACGGGTCCGTCGGAGCTGACCTTGCGCAAAGTGAAGCCAGAACCGGTCAAGAAATTCGTGATGCCGTTTGGAACGGATGTGTCGTACACGACGTCAGAAACCCTGTACCGCTTCAATCTGTCGACCGGAGCGTTCGTCCGCGATGTCGAACTGGATGTGCCTGTGGACGATTCCTTCCGCTTCTACACCGGCGAGAAGGCGGTCGCCTTCTTCGATCCGCTGGTGCTGTCGTGGCGACTCCTGAACTCGAGCGTCACTGGAACCTTGCCACGTGCGCTGCCCTCGGATGAGCTGGCAGAGGATGCGTCCATCGGCGACATCCGCACCGTGACCGGAATCCGGTCTGTCGGACAGTTCGCCGTGCTTGCCGAGAACGAACCTCTCGGTCTGAAGCATGCCGCGGTACTGCCCACACCGTTCTCTCCGGATGCGGGACCTGTGCGCATCGGGTACATCCTGAACACAGCGTATCCGCCGGCCTTGGTGAACATCCGCGTGTACAATGTGAGAGGGGAGCTGGTCCGCCATCTTCTCAAAGACGATCTGCAGCAACCGGGCCGCTATGGCAGCGCAAGCAGCCTGGCCGAGCTGCTTTGGGACGGCCGCACCGATTCGGGTGACATGGCCAGGAACGGACGCTACATCATCGAAATCCGATTGAAGGACAGCACGACCGAAAAAGTCGAGTACCTGCCGGTCGTTCTCATCAAATAAGGAGTCCACCCATGAAATCCCTTCTTTCCCTTCTGATCGCCGCCGCCATCGTCCCCGCCGCCATCGCGCAAGGCTTGAGCGACATCCCCGCCTCCCACGTCGATATCGGCTTCGGCGCCCGGCCCATGGCCATGGGTGGCGCCTATGTGGGCCTGGCGGACGACGAGCATTCCGTGTACTGGAATCCGGCCGGTCTCGCCGACACCAAGCACTACGTCACGTCCTTCTCACACGCCGACCAGATGGAGTTTGTGACCTACCGGTTCATGGCCTTGGTGGCACCGCTGCCATGGGACAACCTCGGCGCGGGTCTCACCATCATCGAATCGGGCGACGACATGCTGCGGGAATTCTCCGCGCAGATGGGCGTAGGCTACCAATGGAAGAATTTCCGCGCGGGAGCCGGCCTGAAATACCGCCATTCCGGATTCGGTCGCAACGGGTTCGACGATGGCGACTACATCGTCTTCGATCCGGACGAGATCCAGACCGGACGCGAAACGCAAGTGAGCGGCAACGGAACCGGATTCGGATTGGATCTGGGTCTGCTCTACCGACCCAACGAGCGTGTCGGCTTCGGGATGGTGTACCGAGACGCGTTTAACTCCTTCAACTGGGATTCGGAGAACGCCAGCACCACCAACCCGGCCCGTGGCACGTATTCCGAAGCCATGCCCTCTGAGCTGATCCTGGGATCGAGCTTCAAGGCGTTCAAATCGACCACTGTGGTCGCCGATTACAAACCGGCGCTCAGCGACGATATCGATCCGGCCCTGCGGGTGGGCTTGGAGACCGGATTCATGGACGTCCTGTATCTGCGGGGTGGCGCCGAGTACCGCGTGAACTCGTTCGACGACGAGCGCTACACCACCGGCATCGGCCTGCGCACCCCTTCGTTGGTGGGGCTCAGGCTCCGTCTCGACTACGCCTACCTCATCGATCCGCTGAAGCCATCGCAGCGGATTTCCATCGCCATCGAATTCTGATCAAGGAGACGTTATGAACCCACGCATCGCCCTCTCCGTGCTCCTGTTGCTCTTGCTGAGCGCCCCCGTTGTTTCGGCTCAAGCCGATGATGAAGAAGCCAAGCCCGAAATGTCGCTTTGGCGGGGTGGAAATGTCGACCTGACGTTCCGCCTCGGATTCAACTCGTCGAACACCTTCGGCTCCTCAGGCTATGGCGGACTCCTGTCACCTCGGATCCGTTCCGGAGCCGCCGCGGCCACCGGCAACCCGGCCGAGCTCGCCTCGCTCCGAACACGGGAGTTCATCTTCGACGGAAGCCTGATGCCCGCGCTCAAACGCGGCACCTTCCTCAGCAACGAAGTGAGCTCCATCCTCGACGACGAAGTGGCCGGCGCCATGGATGAAATCCTGGACGATCCGGAGCAGGTCAATTTCCTGGCCGACGGCTACCGGTCGCACACCACGTTCAGAGGCGTGAGCGGCGGCATCCGCCCTGCCTTCCCGTCCATCTCCCTGGCTGTGCCACTGAGCAACCGCGCCACCCTGGCCTTCGCCACGCATCAGCCGATCAACGCCGAATTCGGGTTGCTCGCCACGGGCATCAATACGCAGATCGCGCAAGAGCAAGGCAGCGACGACGTAAGCATCCGGTTCGATGTGCTCATGAACATCTCCATCGCCACGCGGATGACCCTGAACATGAACGCCTTCACGACCGCGTTGGGTGTGCGGGTGCTGGACAACAGTCCGTTCGGCGACCTTGACGTCGGCATGTCGCTGTCGCGCTACCAGATGTCCAGCTTCCGGAATCTGGAAGCCGACTTCACGGGGATGGTGGTGGTGAGCCGCGCCGATGAGCGCTTCTTCAACAACCCCGACGATCCGAACCTGGATTTCGCGAACGGTGAATCGAACGCCTTGTACATGCGCGCCCGCGGCGATTACAAAGACACCGGAAACGGCTATTCGATCGGGTTGACCTACCGGGCTCCGATGTTCCGCCGGGTCACCCTGTCCGCCTTGTACACCAAGATGCCGACCTTCCACCTCACCGATCCGAACGCCTATGGCGACGCCTATCTGCCAGTGTTCGCCATCGGAGACGACGTGCTCGGCGGCGACATCAAAGTGAAGCTAGACACCCTTCAGGCCGCCAAACCGAACCTCACCACGCGTCGCGACATCAGCTCGCTGATCGACGACATGACCGTGGAATTGCCTTCCTCGATGGCTTTGGGTGCGGATGTGGCATTGGGCCGGCATACCCTGACCTTGAACTACACGAAATACTCAGGCGAACTGTCGATGACCTTCGGCGATTCCTACCTCGGTAAGAAATCGGCCCAAGGTGTCGGCTTCGGGATGGATTTCCAGATGAAGGACCGCTTCACCCCGATGAGCATCCTGCTGATTCCGATCCGCCTGGTGTATCTGGATGTGGATGGATTCCTTTTCCAAGCCTTGGGACGCTTGTCAGGCTATCGCGACCCGCACTACCGTTTCGGCGCCACCGTGATGTTGGGCGAAGGCCTTCACGACGACCCTGATGCCAGCATGAAAACCACGTTGGGCGCACCCATCCCCACCGGACTGTCGCTCACACGCACCTACATGCTCGGCAAGAACGTGAAGATGGGCTTCAGCACGATCACCTATCCGGACCTGCTGTTCAAATACAGTATCTCAGTCGGATTCTGACGGTGCTTCGTGTCATGACCCACCGCCATGGGATAAAGTGAGAAACGAGTTGTGAAACCCAGCCTTGAGATGCAAAAAAACCGCTACGAGAGAAAAGAATGCACCGGAAGCGAGGTGATGTAGCGCCCCTCGTAGTTGCCGAAAGGCATCTTCGCGAAGACCAGCTCATGGAGGAAATTGGGGTCGGGGTTCATGAACATTCTTCAAGGTAGGCTCTTCCTCTTTCCGAAAAAAGAGAGTAGGTTACGCACACCACCAACCAAGGGGATTTTGTGAAACCATTGTGTCTTGCCGCCCTGCTCGCGGCGTTCGTCGTCACTCCAACTGTGCAAGCCCAAGACGCCGAGGCCGCGAAAAGCGCCATCGGCGGAAACATGGGCATGACGTTCGTGGATGGAGAAGCCTACTATCTGCTGAATTTCACTCCAGAACTGGCGCTCGGAAAAGTTGGCTTGGGTCTGGACGTGAACGTCCGCTTCAACACCGCCGGCAAGATCGACACCGAAGACCTGACGGCCGGCAAAATCCTGCGCTATGTGCGCTACGGAAGCAAGGGCGACAACCTGTATGGCCGGGTCGGCGCGTTGGATTACGCTCGCCTCGGCAACGGCTTCATCCTTGGCAACTACCGCAACACGGCCAGCTACGAACTTCGCCGCGTGGGTCTTGAACTGGACTTGGGTCTCGAGAACATGGGCATCGAAACGGTGATGTCGGATGTGGGCGAAGCCTCACTGCTCGGTGCGCGAGCCCATATCCGCCCGCTGAAGTTCACGCCAGCCGGCGCCATCCCGATCGTCAGTAACCTGAAAGCCGGCGCGACCTACGTCACCGACCTCCATCCGAACGCGAATCTGACCTCGTCTGCGGGCCCGGGTTTGCTCCTCACCGAAGACGCCACCGATGGCGGCGCGATGTCGGTGATCGGCCTCGATTTGGGACTTCCCATCTTTTCCGCCTCCTGGATCAAATCCGGCTTGTACCTGGACTATGCCAAGATCGTGGATTTCGGAAGCGGCGCCGCCGCCGGGATCGGGTTCCAATTCAAACCCCTCGGACTCATGGATCTGAACATCCAGTTCGAACGCCGCTATCTGGGCGACCAGTTCCTTCCCCGCTACTTCGGAGCGCAGTACGAGAAGACCCGGTTCACTCCCTTGAGCGATTCGACGGCCCTCACCCGTGCGCAGGAGCTACGATACGCGAAAGCCGTGCAAGGAAACTATGGCGAAGTGACGCTGAACATCTTTGGCGGCCTCACCATCAACGGTCAATATTACTCACCCATCGGCGTGAAGAACGCGGGTGAGTTTTTCGCTCGTGTCACCCCGGGCTTTGAAATCCCCGGCGGATTCCAGTTCGACGCGGGCATGGACCGGCGCCGCATCGGCAAAATCTTCGTGCTCGACGAGAACACGAACCTGTATGCCAACTTCGGGTACAAGATGAACCGCTTCACGTTGGTGTCGATGATGTACCAATACACCTATGCGCCGGTGAAGAACGCCGCAGGTCAAACCATCCGATACAAGCAGCAAGTGCGAGTGGAACCACGGATCGGTATCATCGCGAAGTTCTAAGCAGCCAACCTGAAGTCCAAGGGTAGCTTGAACGTTATCTGGGTCAGTGTGATTGCGATGGTCCTTGCCTCTTGGGTGGCGCAATCGCAAACGGCGGACCGGGGATCGTTCGTGATGACCCATTGGGGGTTGGGCTTGCTGCCCGGCGCCGGATATGCGTTTCGGGGGCTGAGAAAGAAAGCGTAAAACCGCTGATCACAGAAAAAAAGCCCGCATCCTTGACTGGATAACGGGCTTTTTTTTTATCTCACTACGATCACGATGGTCTGCTCCGTGTCGCGGGTGGCGTGCGGCTTCAGATGGGTGTTCCACAGCGAGCTGTTCGGCTTGGCCACGCGGATGCGGTTCGCATCGATGCCCGACAACACCATCTCGGCTTTCACTTTCTCCGAGCGGGCTTTTTCCAGCTCGCGGAAGTAGTTCGGCATCATGCCGGCGCGGTTACGGATGCGGGTGCCGATCACGACCTCGAGGGTGGCGTCGGCCGCCAACGCGTCTTTGACCGAGGCGATCCACTCGCCGGAAGCAGGCTGGTCGATCCACTGGAGCACGTTGAAGCGCATGTCGGTGCCTTTCTTGACCGGCACGCCGACGTCGATGCGACCCTTGGCCTTCGCTGTCGCGAAACGGACGGTCTCGCCGCCACGGAAGGCTGTGAACTCGGCGCGGCGGTTCAAGGTGCGTCCATCCATGGTTTCGTTCGTCGCCACAGGCACCACATCCGAATAGCCTTCGATCACGAACCGATCTGCAGCGATGCCCATGCCGATCAGCTCAAGCATGACCGCGCGCGAGCGCGACTCACCGAGCAACAGGTTCTTGACCGCGTCTCCGGTGATGTCGGCATGCCCCGAAATCTTCACGCGCAGGGTGCTGTCGGCGCTCATCGCATCGAATACGCGCTGGATGTCGGCGCGGTATTCGTCCTTGATGTCCGATTTCATGATGTCGAAGCGGACGATCGCGTCCGAAAGATCAGGAATGGCCGGAAGCACGACCGCAGGGGCCGGTGCCGGTACCACGATGACAGGTGCGGGAGCCGGTGCCGCAGGCGCCACGATCGGGCAGTCGCATTTCACTGGGACCGGTGCCGGAATCACGACCGGTTTCGGCTTGGCCAGGTTCAGCTTCACGGTGATCCGCAAGGTGTTGTCTAGCGGATGGTACGCCTGGGTGCTCATCAGATAGCCCAGGTCGATGCCGAATTGCTGGTACCGGATGCCGGTCCCGAGCGTGACGTATTCGCGGTCGCCGTTGGCACGCGATTCGGTGTAATACCCTCCACGGAGCGCCACAAGGTCGTTCCACCAGTATTCGGCGCCAGTGCCGAACGTGAGCGACTCCACCAGGCCGAGCGAGGCTTGAGGCAGCGACTCGGTGGTGTTCATCAGACGGGTGATGTCGTTCGACAGGATGAGGCGGTGACCCGGCGCCTCCTTGGATTTGGCTTCGAAGGCCCATCCGAGACGCAGATTCGACGGGATGTCGTGCGCCGGCTGACTGTCCATGTACTTCACGCCCGGACCCATGTTCGACAGGTTCATCCCGGCGCGGAACTCTCCGTCGAATCGGGAATAGCTGCGGAAACCGCTCCGGTACGCCGCACCGAGATCCACCGCGACACTGTTGACCGCGTCGATCGCCTCGCCGCCGGATGTCTGTCCGCTGGCGATGCTGCTGCGCAGATACTTCGCGCCACCGCCGAGCGACCAATGGTCGTTGAGTCGGCGTCCGTACGCCAGGCCGGCGGACAGCTCGTAGTTGCCAAACGCTCCGAGATCGTTGCCGGCCGCATCCGTCGCGGTCTGCTGACCCAGGTCGAAGTAGGTCAGATACGCCGAAATCCCCGAACGCTCACCCAAGGGGTTGCTCACGCTCAGGTGATGGTACACGAACGGAAGCCCGAGTTCGGGCATCCAATCATACCGGCTCAGGCTGATATTGGTCTGCGTCACGGACCCTAGCCAGGCAGGGTTCCAGAACGCGGCATGGTCTCCATCCGCCATAGCCACCCCGGTGTTGCCGAGGGAGCTGGCGCGGGAGTTGGGCTCGATGCGCAGGAACGTCATCGAGGTTTGTCCGGTCTGCGCATGGGTGAGGCCGGCGTTCAGGAGAAGGCCGACGCCGAGGAGTCCGGTCGAAAAGATGCGGGAAAGAATGCGGTTCATGATTAGCGGTTCATGATGGTGAGAGGAAGGGACTCGACGTAGCGGCTGCCGTCATCGCCGCGGGCAATGAGCTGGTACACGTACACGCCGTTCGCGAAGCGGGAGGTATCCCAAACGATCTGGCGGGAGCCCGCGTCGATCATCTGTCCGTCGATCGGGGTGTCGACCAAGGCGCCGGCCACGTCATAGACGCGGATCGTCACGTTGGCCCGTACCGGAAGCTGGTAGCGGATGGTGGTGGAGCCATCGGCCGGGTTCGGGAAGTTCTGGAACAGGTCGTAGTCTCCAGGGATGGCTGTCTCGTTGAAGTAGACAGGCGGCAATCCGGCCACCGTCGCTTCGACGCGGTACACACCAGGCATGTCGCCAAGAACCATCCGGATGTCGGCCGTCCCCGTGGCATCGCTCACCACCTGGATCTGCATGCCGGCCTGCTGGATTTCGTCTCCAGGCAAGGCTTTGGGCAGATCCGGATTCGTGAAGCTCACGCCGACCGCGCGGTCAGGGGTGCTCACCAAACGGAAGGTGACAGGTTCTCCGGCAATCGGATTGTTGAAATTGTCACGCAACACCACCACCAGGTTGGCCGCGAGCAAGGTGCCCACCGGTTGGGTCTGGTTGTCGCCCGCGGACAGGTTCATCAAGGTGAGGCCTCCGGTTTGGGTGACCACCGGCACCGATTGACCCGTACGTCCGTCGGCGTCGGTCGCGGTGATGCGGTGCGAGACGGCCGCTGTGGTCGACACGGTGTACTGGATGGTGGCTAAGCCCTGGGCGTTGGTCACGCTGGTGGGCTGCGCGAAGGTTCCGCCATTGGTGGCTGTCCACGTCACGACATGGCCCGCCACTGGCACGTCGGTGCCGTCGGCCTCTTTCAGTTGCGCCGTCACCGTGATGGTGGTGCCGACCGGGGTCAGAACCGCCGAGGGAACCACGGCATACTGCGTCGGACCGATCACCGTGATCACCGACTGGTCGGTCGGCGCAGGGAGTCCCGCCGCCGTGAAGGTGATGGTGTGCACGCCACCCGTCGGGTCTTCGTAGTAGACGCCGCTGGACGTGAGCGCGGCAGGAATCTCGACCGAGTTCACAGGCAAGGCATCGTTGTCCGGCAGATAGAAACGTCCGGTCGGCGACGAAGAGCTCAACGTCACGGTCACGCCCGGGTTCGGAGCGCGGACCGTCGACCCGTCGGCTGAGATCAGATTCACACGCAGCAGCTGCCGCTCATAGACGCGCATAGTGGCCGCCGCTGGATCCGAATTCAGACCGTTCGGCTGGATGATCTGCACGCGGGTGTCGCCCGGCAGGATGTTGCGCGCTCCCGGGGGAGGTGTTGCGATACCGTCCACATCCACCGATCCGGCCACGGGATCTTCGTAGTAGAAGATGATGCTGGTGGTGTTCACCGGAATCACGACTACTGCGGTGGAATCATTGTCGGTACGGCGGTTGAAGAATTTGCCCGTCGCGGAGTTGGCCAGCAGATTGACCGGCGTGTCGCCTTCCGGAACACGGGTCTTGTTGTCGTACTGGTCCAACACGCTCATCAGCAGCGGAATCCGGTTTCCGGTCAGGTTGGCCTGAACCGTCGGAGCGGCGGCTTTCTTGCCAAGGGCGCCGTTCACCAGGTCGAACGCGGCGGCCAGGGAGTCGGACACCTCCACGATGTGCAGCTTGTTCGGCGGACCCGGGATGATGTCATAGGCCGCAGAGACGCCGGAGATGGTGCCTTCCGACGTCGCGGTGATGGTGTAGGCCACACCGGCACGGGTCATGAAGAGGTCGGAGTAGGTCGACACTCCCAAGGTCGGGTTCACGGTAGTGGTGCCGAAGAGGGCCGCATCCGCGGTGTTCGGTCCGCCGGTTCCCGCAGTCACGGTCACCCGGATCGGCTTGGTGTGGTAGTCGGCCACGTTGCCGAGCTGGTCTTTCACAGTCACGACCACATCCCCTATCACCACACCGGCTTCGGTGGACGGATTCGGGTTTTGGGTGACGTGCAGGCTCAGGACCGGCACGAAATCGATGTCTTGGATGCGGATCGAGTAATCGCGGCGTCGGACGATGCCGTTGCCGTCGGTCACTTTCGCACGGAACACGAAGGTGCCCACCTTGGTCGGGGTTCCGATCACACGACCGGTGCTGGCCTCGATCGACAAGCCATCCGGCAGCGATCCGCTGTCGATGGTCCATTCGTACGGCTGGCGGCCGCCCACGGCTTCGATCGGAGCAAGGTAGCCCGGCTTGTTGACGATATGCGACGGCAGTGACTCGGTGGTGATCCGAAGCGTCGAGGCTACGGTCAGCGTCACAGTCACGGTCGTCGTGTTGCCGTTGGCATCGGTCGCGGTCACCACAACGGTGTACTCGCCGGGGTTGCCGGGGTTGATCAGCTCGAGCTGGCCGTCGGCGTTGATCTGGAAGAGATCCTCGTCGGCGCCACCGGTGATGGCCCAGGTCACATTCTCATCGGCACCCAGGTCGGCGACTGGCGTGGTGCCCTCATTAATGGTGATGGCCAAGGTCTTGTCACCGGTGTTCGGATCGGTCTCGATCTCGGCACCTTCAGGACCTTGAGGCACCACGGTCGGAGGCACTTCGTCGATGTTGGTGACGGTAACAGTCAGGGTCTGCGTGCTCACGTTGCCATCGGCATCGGTCGCTTTCACAACAACGACATAGGTGTTGTTGCCTGCGCCGTCGCCCAGGTCTGTCGGGGTCTCGAAGTCAGGAGCACTCACAAACACCAGCGCGCCCGTAGCCGGGTCGATGGCGAACTTGGCCGCATCCGCGCCACCGTCGAGGCTCCAGGTCACCGGCTCGTTCGCGGTGAAGACATGGACCGGGGTGGTGTTTTCAGGGATGGATGTGGCATCGGTCGCGGCGCCGGCGTTGCCCGACGGACCCGTCACTACAGGTTTCGTGTCGTCGACATCGGTCACGGTGACGGTCACGGTTTGCGTGCTGACGTTGCCGTTGGCGTCGGTCGCTTTGATGACCACCACATAGGTGTTGTTGCCTGCAGTGTCGCCCAGATCGGTCGGGGTTTCAAAGTCGGGAGCGTCGATGAAGCGCAGGGCGCCGGTGTTCGGATTGATGGCGAACGCGCCCACATCCGCACCGCCTTCCAGGCTCCAGGTCACCGGCTC
>CAYVRS010000027.1:17529-18301 GCA_964454075.1 uncultured Chitinophagales bacterium | reverse complement strand
GCTGGTATGCTGGTATGCTGGTATTGGAAAGTAAGAATGTATCAAAATCATCATTAAGGCATAAGCGCACCAGCTTACTGTGATACCCGCGTACTAGCGTACCATCCTACCATTTTACCGGCTTCTTCAACACCTCGAGAAGATCCGCTTCGGGGGAACCAGGCGCGGGATGGTGGTCGTACTCCCATCGCGCCTGCGGCGGAAGACTCATGAGGATGGATTCGATGCGGCCGTCGGTCTTCAGTCCGAACAGCGTCCCGCGATCATGGATGAGATTGAATTCGGCATAACGCCCGCGGCGGATCTCCTGCCAATACCGATGCTGGGCGTTGAACGGTGTGTTTTTCCGGCGCTGCGCGATCGCAACGTACCCATCCACGAAGGCGTCCGCACTGGCCCGGGCCAAGCGCAACCAGTCGTTCTTGTCGTGCTTGTCGTCCGGACGCTTGTAATCGTAGAAGATGCCGCCGATGCCACGCGACTCGCCCCGATGCGTGTTCACGAAATACTCGTCGCAGTTCTTCTTGAATTCCGGATAGAACGCGGTGTCGATCAGGTCGCAGGCCTCGCGATGCTTCCGGTGGAACAGGGCCGCATCATCAGCGAACAAATAATACGGCGTGAGGTCTGCGCCGCCGCCGAACCAGGCATCCCCCTCGACTTCGAAATAGCGGTAATTGGCGTGCACGGTCGGGACGAAGGGATTGGACGGATGCAGCACGAGCGAAATCCCGCAGGCGGAGAACTGTCCGCCTTTGACTCCGAAATGGGC
>CAYVRS010000027.1:0-17473 GCA_964454075.1 uncultured Chitinophagales bacterium | reverse complement strand
GTCTTCACGGAACGTGGCTTTGCCATCGACGGCTTCCAATGCGGCGCAAATGGTGTCTTGGGCGTTGGTGATGAAGGTATTGAAGCGTTCTAGCAAAACGGTGTGCGGTTTTCAGTTTTCGGTTGACAGTGGGAGTTATTTCGAGGACCAGGATTTCACGGCGTCGACGAAGGCCTGCGCGTTCGTGACCGGCACGTTCGGCGTGATGCCATGCCCCAGGTTCACGATGTAGCGTTGCGCGCTGAAACGGTCGATCATCCGATGCACCGCTTTGGTGATCTGCTCGGGGGAGGCGAGCAGCATCGACGGATCGAAGTTCCCTTGCAAAGTGATGTTGCCTCCGGTGGCGAGTCGGGCGTATTCGGGACTCACGGTCCAATCCAGCCCCAACGCCGCCGCGCCGCTCCGGAAAGCCAGGCGCTCCAGCGCGTACCAGCTTCCTTTGGCGAACAGGATCACCGGCGCGCCTTCCACTCCTTTCGAGATTTTTTCGAGATAGGGCAGCGCGAAGGTGTTGAAATCGTCCGGACTCAGCAACCCCGCCCACGAATCGAACACCTGCACGGCTTGCGCACCGGCACGGATTTTCGCGTTCAGATACGCGATGGTGGTGTCCGCGAGCACATCGAGCACATGATGCGCCGCTTCCGGATGTTTGTAACAGAACTCTTTGGCTTTGCCGAAATCCTTCGATCCGCGGCCTTCGACCATATAGCAGAGCAAGGTCCAGGGCGCGCCGGCGAAGCCGATGAGCGGCACGCGTCCGCCGAGGCCGGCCCGGGTCAGCGTCACCGCCTCCATCACATAATGCAGCCGGTCTTCGACATCGGGAACAGCCACCGCCATGGCCTGCTCGACCGTACGGATGGGATTCGGAAGGCGCGGACCTTCCCCTTCATTCAGGGTGACTTCGAAGCCCAAGGCCTGTGGCACCACGAGGATGTCGGAAAACAGAATGGCGGCATCCACACCCAACCGGTCGATCGGCTGGATGGTGATCTCCGCGGCGAGCTCGGGCGTCTCCACCCGCGTGAAAAAGTCATACTTGTCGCGAAGGGCGATGTATTCGGGAAGGTAGCGGCCGGCTTGGCGCATCATCCAGACCGGGGGCCTCGCGACTTCCTTCCCGGCTAAAGCGTCTAGAAATAGAGAATGGCTCATGAGGTTCAGCTGGGAAATTTTAAATGTTCAATTTTAAATTATACAGTGGCATTAAATCATTGTCTTGATTGAACATAGTTATGTAAGAGCAGTACATTGTTAAGGTGGCTAAACGCACAACATTTATAATTGAACATTTAAAATTCTCCTCGTGGTTTCGAGCACGCCCCGGAAACTCGCCTCGCTCGATACGGTGCAGGAGCTTGGAGAGAGTTCGGAGGCCGTGGTAGGCCCGATCGCCACATAGGGAACGTGCAAGGACTCGGTCCAGCCCAGGGCTTTGAACTGCTTGACCGCGGCGGGACTGAAAAACGCGACCGCATCGATGGTTTCTTCTGGAATTTCCGCCTCCACGGGAACCGTTTCATACACAATCCACTCTTTCACGTCGCACCCCGCGCGTTCCAACGTCGCGCGAAGTTCGGGCCGATGCGGCTCTCCGCAGATATGCAGCACAGCGCCGGACACACCCGACTCGATCATGAAACGGGCCAGGTCTTCGCCGGTGGTTCCGGGAGAAACATGATGCGGGATGTCGCCCAAGGCGGAGGCGGTGACAGGACCCACGCACCAGATGTTCTTTCCCCTTAGTTCGTTCAGGAGGTTTGCCTGTTTCAACGCCTCTATGGCGTTTCGGCTTGTGAACGCAATGTTCGTTGTTTGTGGGTTGTGGTTTGTGGCAAGCGCCTCTGGCGTCTGGCGTCCGGCGTCCAGCGTCTTGCTGCTCGTCAGCGGCTCGAACACCAGCTTCAGCCCGAGCTCTTCGCCCAACCCGCGCTCGCCGGGACGCTCCTCGCGGGTGATCAGGACCGTAGCGCCCATCCGGCCCCCAGGTCGAGGATGCGACGGGCCGCGTCGCGGCCGATGGCGTCGGCGTCGGCGGGGTCACCCTCGCCGGAAATGTCGTAGCGGTCGCGGCCGTCGGGCGTGAGCACGTTGCCTCGGAAGGCGAGCCGACCGTCGCGCCATTCGGCCAGGGCGCCGACCGGTGCGCTGCATCCGCCATTGAGCTCGTTCAGGAAGGCGCGCTCGGCACGCACGCTGGCCGCGGTGGCGGCGTGGTTCAGCGGTTCGAGAGCTTTGACTGTGGCGTCATCATCGGCGCGGCACATCACCGCGACGGCGCCTTGGGCCGGAGCGGGAAGCATCCAGTCGAGGATCTGCGTGGCGCGGTGTTCGAGTCCGAGGCGCTTGAGTCCGGCCAGGGCGAAAATCGCGCCGTCCCAGGTCGATGTTTCGAGCTTCTTGAGGCGCGTGGGCACGTTGCCCCGCAGGTCGGTGGTGCTGTGGCCGGGGTGGCGATGGAGCCACTGGCCGGCGCGTCGGACGGATCCGGTGGCGATGAGTGCGGTCTCGAGCTCTAAAAACTCGAGCCCGTTGCGGGCGACGAGGGCGTCGCGCGGGTCTTCGCGCTCCAAAACGGCCGCGACACGTAATCCGGCCGTGGCGTCGGTGGGGATGTCTTTGTGGGAATGGACGGCGATGTGGATGGATCCGTCCAGAAGGGCGTCATCCAGCACTTTCGTGAAGACACCCTTCCCGCCCATCAGCGGAAGCGGCGTATCGAGCACCAGGTCGCCTTCCGATTTCATGGACAGGATCTCGACGGCGTGCCCCAATCCCCTCAGCGCATCGGCCACGGTGTTGGCCTGCCACATCGCAAGGAGCGAATCTCGGGTGCCGAGGCGGATGGTCATACGTCGGGCTCGATCTTGAACAGACTCTGCACCATCTTGGTGATGTCTTCCGGCCGCTCGTGATCCTCTTTGAGGTGATCGATCGAATAGGCCAGGATCTTGTTGACGATGCGGCGGGTGAGTTGGTCGGCGATGAGGGCGTCGTCTGCGGAGAACTTGTGGCGGAATCTGGAGAGCTCATCGGTGCGGATCTCATCCAGACGGCGGGTGAGCGCGAGGATGGTGGGAACGAGGCGCTGCTCGTTCATCCATTTCTCGAACTCGGCGATCTCCTCGTCGAGGATGGCTTCCACCAAGGGCACATTGGCCTGACGGTCTTTGTAGGTGGCGTCCAGACGGTCGTTCAACATGTCCATGTTCACGATCAGGAAATGATCGTTTTCGGAAATGGACGGGTCCACATTCCGGGGCACCGCCAAGTCCATGAACACTTTGCAGGATTTCTGCGACATGTCCACCACGTCTTTGGTGATCACCGGCTCGGCAGCACCCGTGGCCACAATCACCAACTCATGCTCGGAGATGGCCTGGGGGAGGTCTTCCCAGGGACGCACATCCACATCGTACTTGCCTGCGATGAGCTCGGCACGCTCCTGGCTCCGGTTGATCAGCGTGATGCGATTGACGCCCTGAGCCACGAGGTTCATGCAGGTCACTTTGCCCACTTCGCCGGTTCCGACAAGCAGGACGCGCTTGTCGTGCAAGGTGCCCAGCGCGTGCGCCGAGGCTTGGACGGCCGCATAGGCCGTGGTGGCCGCGCCCGAACCGAGCGTAGTCTCGCTGCGTGACCGCTTGTGCGCACGGAAGACGGACTGCATCAGACGATGCGTGGTGGCGTCGATGGAATGGGATGAAGATGCGACCTCGTAGGCCTGCTTCACCTGCTGGATGATCTGCAAATCACCCAGGATCTGGGCGTCGAGTCCGACGGCGACCTGGAAGAAATGGCGGACAGCATCCGTTCCTTTTTTCACAAAGCCGAATTTCTCGACTTCGGAACGCGTGCCATTGGAAAACTTGACCATGAGTCCGAAGAGGACTTCCGCGCGGTCGCCACGGGTGAAAATTTCGGTCCGGTTGCAGGTCGACAATACGATCACGCTGTCGAGTCCGAGCGATTCGGCTTCCTTGAGCAGCGAACGCACAGCGTCTTCCGGCAATGCGAAGCGCTCACGGATGCTCACTTCGGCATACCAGTGGCTGATGCCTACGACAATGAACTCATCCAACAGCGACATGCGCGATTCTCAATTTGACTTCTTCGGCCATGGCTTTGATGAACTCCGGATGGTCGTTCAAGCCCTTGGTGACCACGATCTTGTCGACATGCTTGCCCTGCTCTTCGATCTCTTCCTTCAGCTCGATGCCCAGCTCGTGCAGGGTTTCGATGTGGTCGGTCACGAAGGCCACAGGCACCATCAGCAGGTGCTTCACGCCGTAATCGATCAGGCGGAAGACCAGGTCTTCGGTGTTGGGCTGCGTCCATTTCGACGGACCCACACGGCTCTGATAGCAGGTCCAGTAATTCTCGGTACGGCCGCGCAGATCCATGATGGCTTCCACAGTGTCGACGATCTGGTCGGTGTAGGGGTCGCCGCTTTCCACTTCGGAAATCGGAGTTCCGTGCGCCGTGAACAGGATGTGGACTTTGGCGCGCTCTTCGGGCGTGAACTCGGCCATGGCCTGCTCGATGCGGTCGTTCACCGCATTCAGGAAATTGGGCTGCAAGTGGTACGATTTCACGGTGTACTCGCTCCAGGTCGGGGTCTTGCCTTTCTGGATGAAGTCGTGGCGAACTTGTTCCCAATCGCGGAGCGAAGAGCCGGTCGTGGTCCAGGAAAAATGGGGATAGAGGGGCATCAGCACCACTTGCTCGATGCCGTCGTCCATCATTTCCTGCATGATGTCGGAGGCGAAGGGCACCCAATAGCGCATCGCGGTGTAGACTTTGGTGTCAAATTCCGGAAGGTCGGATTTCAGGAATTTCTCCAAGGTGCGGCGCTGAAGCTCGGTGAGACCGTTGATGGGCGAGCAGCAATCGCTGATGAATTTATTCTTGCGGTTCGGGCAATAGGAACTGCCTGTGCAGCCTTTCGGGCAGGCGTTGATGTCGCGGTATTTCGCCGCGATCTTCTTGTACCGAAGCGTGGAAATGGTGGAAGCGAGGGCGTTTTGAACGCGTCCGCCGCCGAGTTTGATGATGTCTTCGTCGCGGAAGAGGTTGTACAGGAACTGCTTGACGGCGGGTTCGGAGGTGGGTCCGCCTAGGTTCATCAGCACAACGCCGAGTTTTGGTTTAGCCATAGATGGGCAAAGAAACGGCGCGAATGTGAAGATTGTGTGAATGCGGGTTGTGTGAATGGCACCCTTTTTCTGACGATATTCAAGCAGATTGTAGGAATCCCATGAACCCTGACGTCGCCGCTTACATCGACACGTTTCCGGAATCCGTGCAGGAGATCCTGATCGAGATGCGTCGGCGGATTGTGTCCGCCGCGCCGGAAGCGGAGGAGTCGATGGCGTATGGGATGCCGGCCTACCGTCTGAACAAGCGTCCGCTCGTGTATATGGCGGCCTATCCGAAGCATATCGGCTTCTATGCCACGCCCACAGGGCACGAGGCCTTCGCGGCCGAACTGTCGGGCTACAAGCAAGGACGAGGGTCAGTCCAATTTCCGCTGGACAAGCCCATTCCCTACGACCTCATCGAGCGGATCACGGTCTTCCGCGCCGGGGAGAACCGGAAGCGGTGACCCTCCACGCCTTCCTTCGAGGCATCAACATCGGTGGACACCACAAGGTGCCGATGGCCACTCTCCGCACGGTGTTCGAAGCCATGGGCTTCACGTCGGTCCGGACGCTGCTGAATTCCGGAAATGTGACCTTCGACTCCGATCGCGCCGACCTCGGCACTCTGGAAAAAGTGATCGAAACGCGTTTGACGGATGTGTTCGGATTCCCGATTCCGGTCATGATCCGCACCGACGAATCGTTACGCGCCTTCGTCGCTTCGTCGCCATTCGCCCTCATCCGTAGCGAAGCGAAGGACCCCGACATCCGCCTCTACATCACCTTCCCCCGGTCGGGCGACAACAATCCGACCGTCGTCGATCTTCGCGACTCGAACACGATCAAGGCGATGGAGGAGTTCGAACGCCGCCTCGGGAAGGACATCACGACGCGGAATTGGGATACAGTCCTGAAATTGTGCGCGACCTCCCCATGAAAAAACCCCACCTTCCCGAAAAAATCTGTCCCGTTTGCGGCCGGCCCTTCGCCTGGCGCAAGAAATGGCAGAAGGTCTGGGATGAGGTCAAGTACTGCAGCGAGCGGTGCCGGCGGAACAAGGCATCCTTGTGACTTATTCCAGACAATGGGGAACCCCCGAAACCCCGGTCATGTTGGCAAAGTGACCTAAATAACACGTCGCCAACCGCATGAACCTTGTTCCATTTTTCTCCTCTCTCGACCGGCAGATTGCTCGTTCCATGAGCCGTTGGAGTATCCCGGCCCTTCGGATTTCCTTCGGCATCATCTTCATCTGGTTCGGCATCCTCAAGCCGCTCGACATTTCCTCCGCCGAAAGCCTCTTGAAAGCGACCGTGGTCTGGTTGCCTTTCGGAACGCCAGGATTCTGGCTCATCGTGATCGGTTGGTGGGAAGTGGTCATCGGCGTCACATTCCTGTTCAAACGCACGACCAAGATCGCCATCGGTCTCCTGTTCCTCCAGATGTTCGGAACATTCATGCCGTTGATTCTCTTGCCAGAGCTCACATTCCAGAATGGCAACATCCTGGCCCCATCATTGGAAGGGCAATACATCATCAAGAATGTGATGATCATCTCAGCGGCATTGGTTCTGGGTGGCACATTCCATGAAGAGCCAAAAGAACGGGCTGTCTGAGTCATGAAGATGAACGGGTCAGGCCTCACCGTCTACTGGTTCAAGCGCGACCTTCGCCTCGCCGACAACGACGCCCTCGCGGCGGCGGGCGCCACGGGGCGACCCCTTCTGCCTGTCTACCTGCTCGAACCGTCGATCTTGGCCGATCCGCACACCGACGAACGCCACATCCGCTTCATCAAGGAAAGCCTCGCCGATCTGGACCGGCGCCTCGAGCCCTTCGGCGGACGCATCCTCTGCCTGCAGATGGAGGCGGTCGACGCGCTCGCCGCCATCCATGCGCGGCATCCGGTCGCGGAGCTGGTCAGCACCCGGGAGACCGGGGTGGATGCGACCTTCCAACGGGATCTGCGCGTCGCGGCGTTCTGCGCTTCCGCCGGCATCCGGTGGACCGAAACCCGGCACAACGGCATCCGCCGCGGCCTTCGCGACCGCACCCCCTGGCTCGACCATTGGGACACCTACGTCTCCGCCCCCCTCACCCGCACCGACCTCTCGAACACCCGTTTCGTGTCCGTCACCGATCTGCCCACGTTTACGACCGACACCCCATCCCACAGCATGCAGATTGGAGGCCGCACCGAAGCCGAGCGCTGGATGGAGACCTTTTTCAGCGACCGCATCCAGCGCTATTCCGCCTCCATCTCCAAGCCCGCGCTCAGCGATTCCGGCGCCAGCAAGGTTTCGGCGTATCTGGCCTGGGGGAATCTCTCCGTCAGGGAGCTCGTCCACCGGGCTCGGTCGTCTTCGCTTCCGCAGAAGGCCGTGTTCACATTCCTGTCGAGGCTTCGGCTGCAGAGCTACTTCATCCAGAAATTCGAATCGCATCCGTACACCGAGTCCCGTCCGTTTCTGCCCGACTACGAACGCTTCGAGATGCCTGTGATCGAGTCTCACATCGCCGCTTGGAAGGAAGGCCGCACCGGCTACCCCTTGGTGGATGCCTGCATGCGTTGCCTGGTGGAGACCGGATATCTGAATTTCAGGATGCGGTCCGTGCTGTTTTCCTTCTATGCGCACCATCTGTTCCAGCATTTCCGGCACATCGGCGCGTGGCTGGCGCGGCAGTTCCTGGATTTCGAACCGGGGATCCATTACGGACAGATGCAGACGCAGTCCGGATTCACGGGCTCGTCGGTGGTGCGCATCTTCAACCCCACCAAGAACGCGCAGGAGTACGACGAGCGCGCCGAGTTCATCCGGCGATGGGTGCCCGAACTGCGGGCCCTGCCTCCGAGCCTGGCCATCGAACCCTGGAAAGTGACCCCGATGGAAGAGATGATGTACGGCTTCCGGGTGGGCCTGGACTATCCGGCCCCGATCGTCGACATCGACCTCACCCGAAAACGGGCTATGGAAGCGCACGAACAGCTTCGCTCAGGACACGGATCGCCAAGAGAACGATAACCCATTGGTTTCGGTTGAGTTACCATCACCACAAGGTCTACCATCATGCGTATCGTCAATAGGGTTTACGAGTTGTTGCTATCTACCGATGTGAAACATCGAAGCGAGAACGCGATTCTGGGAGTCGCCATCATCAGTTATCTGGTCCACCTATTGCTGATCTTACTCGTGAATCAGGAAGTCATACAGATCGAATCGAAATTCTTTTCGAACCCGATCGCGGCCATCTACACTCCATTCTCCTTCATCCTTATCTACGAAGTCTATCTGCTGATTTTCTTTCTTCCACGGTCGATCTCATCGTACATCGGGAAGCAGTATGAGATCATCACATTAATCGTAATTCGGCGGATCTTCAAAGACATCGCAAATCTGGAATTGACCTCCGATTGGTTCTCCATCCAGCAGGACCTTCAATTCACATATGATGTGCTGACTTCGTTGATTCTCTTCTTCCTGATCTATTTCTTTTACAAGCAAACCAGGTCTCGCAGCGCTGCGATCTCGGATGAATCGCTACCTATCGACATGAATATGGCTCGGTTCATCCAGTTCAAAAAAGCGATTGCCGTACTGTTGGTTCCGACGTTGGTTGTGCTTGCCTTGACCTCCTTGACCCGTTGGGCCATTCTGGCGTTTGACGACTACAAGAACGGCATTGTGGCGCTAAGCGGGTTGAACACTGTGTTTTTCGATGAATTCTTCACAGTCCTCATCATCGTGGATGTGACGCTCCTTCTGGCATCCTTTTTCTTGTCGGACCAATTCCACAAGATCATCCGGAATTCGGGATTCATCATCTCCACTGTGCTTCTGAAAGTCTCCTTTTCAGTGGAGGGACTCATCAATAACGCGTTAATCGTAGTCGCGGTTCTTTTCGGATTGGCGATCCTGATCATCCACAATCAGTTCGAAACCATGGAGCGGACGTAGGCGATATCGTGATATTCACCTTGAGGCCATAGCTAATCACTGTCAATGTGTCCACCTCCCATTGTCTGTCAGCCCTTGTGACAAAATTGAACCTCGTCTTCCCCCATCAGCTCTTCGAGCGGCATCCGTTGGATGCCATCGACGCTCCGGTCGTGCTCATAGAAGAGCCGTTGTTCTTCACACAGTTCGCCTTCCATCCTCTGAAAACCGCCTACCATCATGAGACGATGCGGATGTTCGCGACGCATCAGCGGAACAAAGGACGCACTGTGCGCGAGCTCGCCGGCGATGTGCGCGATGTTCTCGACACCCTGCATGCCGAGGGCGTGCGGGAGGTGGCCATGGTCGACCCGGTGGACGATTGGCTCACGCGGCGGACAGAGGCGGCCTGCGCCCGGCTCGGCATCACCCTCCGCGTGTTCGATTCGCCCATGTTCCTGAATTCGCGGGCCGAGATCGACGCGTACTTCCATCCCTCTAAGAAACGATACTTCCAGACCGATTTCTACAAACGCGAGCGCGTGAAGCGCGGGATTCTGATGGAGGCGGACGGGTCCCCGGCCGGCGGACAGTGGACCTACGACGTCGAAAACCGCAAACGCTGGCCGAAGGGAAAGACACCGCCGGTGGTCCGCATCCCGCCCTATCCGTCCGATTACGCCTCCTCGAAATCCTGGCTGCGCACCTTCCTGGACGAACGCCTTGCCGGGTTCGGAGAAGTCGAGGATGCGATCGTGCGCAACGAGCTCGTGCTGAACCATTCCGTGCTCACGCCGATGCTCAATATCGGACTGCTCACCCCGGCGGTTGTGCTTCAAGAGACGCTGGATTTCGCGGCGACGCGCGACGTGCCCCTCGCGTCGCTGGAGGGCTTCATCCGGCAGATCATCGGCTGGCGCGAATTCATGCGCGGCGTATATGTGGCCAAGGGTCGCCAGCAGCGCACACGCAATGTGTGGGGCTTTACGCGGAAGATCCCGCAGAGCTTTTACGACGGCACGACCGGCATCCCGCCCGTCGACGACACCATCCGCAAGGTGCTCGACACCGGCTATTGCCACCACATCGAACGCCTGATGGTGTTGGGCAATGTCATGCTGCTCAGCGAGTTCGATCCTGACGACGTCTACCGCTGGTTCATGGAACTGTTCATCGACGCCTACGACTGGGTGATGGTTCCCAATGTCATCGGCATGAGCCAGTTCGCCGATGGCGGCATCCTCTCCACAAAGCCCTATATCAGCGGCAGCAACTACCTCATGAAAATGGGCGACTACCCCAAAGGCGGGTGGCAGACCACCTGGGATGCGCTCTTTTGGCGTTTCCTGGATGCGCATCGGGCATTCTTCCTGCAGAATCCCCGCATGGGGATGCTGATCCGCACGTATGACGACATGCCGGCGGAAAAACGGGCGGCGATCCACCGCGAGGCGGAGCGCTGGTTCGAAATGCTTGGTTGACACTCGCCGTGCTTTTGCGCATACTGAGGCAACATCGCACTTCGGACGTCGAGTGTATGACCATGAACGACATCGACGTCACGTCGAAACTCAAGACCATGTGATCGCATTGAGATTCATTCAGCCATTCGTCCATACCAACATCCTCATTTCCCTTGCAGCCGTATTCCTGACCGTTGAAACACAGCTTCAACTGAACCTGGATCCCCATTGGCATCCCTACCTGTGCTTGATTTTCATAGCGACGTTCTTCGAATACAACCTGCACCGATTGGTGACCATTCTGACAAGTCAAGACGTCTCGACTGCAGTCAAGCATCGATGGGCCGTCCACCATGTGAAGACATTCCATGTCCTTGTGGTCGGCTCATTCGTCGCACTTCTGATCGCCGTCACCCAAACCTCATTCCTCGCGCTACTTGCTCTCGCTCCATTCGCGTTTCTGACGCTGTTCTACTCATTGCCTGTTTCCATCGTCGGAGACAAAACGTTCCGACTGCGTCAGATTCCATTTCTCAAAATCTTTCTCGTCTCCATCACTTGGTCGGCGACAACCGTCTTGCTACCCGTCATCCATCATGGGATTTCTCTGGATGCCCATGTATGGTTGGTGCTGTTCGAGCGAGCCTTGTTCGTGTTCGCCATCACCATCCCATTCGACATTCGAGACATGATCGAAGATGAGCGCCTAGGCTTGAAAACCATTCCCTTATTCATCGGTGAACGCAAATCGCGGATGATTTCCGTTCTGATGTTGATGGTGTTCATCATTGTGACGGCGATCCATTATGCGCACACGAGTCAGATGTTTCTTGCGGTCGCGTTGTCGATATCCGCTCTGACAACGATGTGGTTGATCACCCAAGAACGCATCCGGCAGCTTCCCCTGTATCATTACGGCATTTTGGATGGAACCATGCTGTTGCAGGGAGTGATCGTTCTGGGCGCATATCCACTCTGGATGAACTGATTCTGAATGAGTTCTCGGCGGGCATGATCAAGGCAATGGATAGAACAACCCTCGTCTCCGCTTTTTTCCGCATCTTTATGGATGCGAGTCATCATCTACCTCCTGCCCCTGCTTCTTCTCCCGGCTCTTCAGGCCCAGACGGTCTCCATCACCTTCGAAGTCGATATGCGGTGGGAGATCGAGCAAGGACGCTTCAACCTCATCACGGAGACCGTCGACATCGCCGGATCGTTCAACGGATGGGGGTCGACCGGCCACCGCCTGAGCGATGCCGACCTTGATTCCGTCTACAGCGTCACCGTGACCGGCTTCACGCCCGGCGCCACCATCCAATTCAAATTCCGACAGAACGGCCTGTGGGACGGCTCCGAGGAATTCCCTGGCGGCGGACCGAACCGTTCGTACCTGGTCCCTTCCTCGAATTCGACCTACCGGCGTTGGTACAGCGACCGAACGCCGACCAGCACGCCGTTGATCGCCGATTTCGGAAGTTCGCGCACCCACATCCGACCGGGCGGCTCGGTCCGCTTCACGGATGCGTCCGCGGGCAAGCCCAGTAGCTTCGCGTGGACCTTCGAGGGCGGAAGCCCGGCCACATCCACCCTGCGCGACCCGCTCGTGACGTATCCGGATGCGGGCGAGTACGACGTGAGGCTCATCGTCTCCGGAAGCGGACGGGTCGACACCCTGATCGCGCAGAATCGCATCATGGTGAACGATTCGGCACCCGACCCGACGCAAGGCTCGATCGACCGCGATTGGCGCGAAGATCTTTTTTATGAAATCTATGTGCGCAGCTTCCAGGACTCCGATGGCGATGGCGTGGGCGACCTCCGCGGCCTCACGGCCCGCCTGCCTTACCTCGAAGAGCTCGGCATCACGGGCATCTGGCTGATGCCGATCCATCCTTCGCCCAGCGACCATGGGTATGATGTGACCGACTACCGGGGCGTGAATCCGCAGTACGGCACCAAGGTTGATTTCGAGCTGTTTCTCGCCGCCGCCCACTCGCGCGGCATCAAGGTCATCCTCGATTATGTGATGAACCACAGTTCCAACCAGCATCCCTGGTTCGTGCAATCCGCCGCCAACAACCCGACGTACCGCAATTTCTACCGGTGGTCGACCACCAACCCGGGCATCACCGGCCCGTGGGGGCAGCAGGTCTGGCATTCGCGGAACAACGCCTTCTACTACGGACTCTTTTTCTCCGGCATGCCCGACCTCAACTACGACCATGCGCCGGTGAAAGACTCAATCTTCGCCGCCGCACGCCATTGGCTGCAGGATGTGGGCGTGGATGGCTTCCGGCTGGATGCCGTCCTCTATCTGGATGAGGATGGAAACACGCTCACGAACACCTCCGGCACGCTCAATCTTCTTCAGGAGTTCAAAGCCGAAACCGCCTCCGCCAATCCGAACTCCTTCCTGGTGGGCGAGGCGTGGACCCAATCCAGCATCGTCCGCAATTACGTCTCCAACAACCGGCTGGATTACGCCTTCGAATTCGATCTGGCCGGCGCCATGCTCCACGCCGTCAACTCCCGCTCGGCGGGCGGACTCGCGTCGCATCTGAACACCATCACAGCGCTCTATGGACCGGGGAAATGGGGCAGCTTCCTCACCAACCACGACCAGGACCGGGTGTTTGATGTGCTTGGAGGAGATGTGGGCAAACTCAAAACCGCTTCACGGCTGTTGCTCACGGTGCCTGGTGTGCCCTACCTGTACTATGGCGAAGAGATCGGAAGCTCGGGCACCAAACCCGATCCGAACATCCGCCGGCAGATCGATTGGGATGTGGTGGATGCTCAACGCGCCGACGACACCTCGTTGTGGAGCACCTACCGCGACATGATTTCCATCCGCGATCAAGACACCTTCTATCGTGAAGGCGATTACACCGCGCATGCCTCCGGAGCCTTGCTCACGCAGGTGTATGTGGATGCGGACCTGTCCTCAAGCGGCATCGTGATGACCAACCTCGGAACGGTATCCATTTCTGTCGCCGATGCGGGTAGTTCGGCATGGACCCGCATCAGCACCGCGCTCACCGGCGCCACCATGATTGTGGAACGCGTCTCCGGCGATACCCTGCGGGCGCCTTTGGCCGATGCGATCGGTGCGATGTCCGTCGCACCCGGCGGCACCCGGGTCTTTTCCGTGAGTTACGCCACAGGGACCTCCATCGAAGATTCAGAGGTACTCCGCGAGGATGGATTCGAATTGCTGCCGGCCTATCCGAATCCGTTCAATCCGTCGACAGTTGTCAGTTTCCGGTTGTCGGTTTTCAGTGATATTCGCTTAGCCATATATGATGTTCTGGGCCGGAAAGTGGCTGTTCTGGTCGATGGCGCGATGCCCGCCGGCCCGCATTCCGTGACGTTCGACGCGTCGGGCTTGGCCAGTGGCGTGTATGTGGTGCGGCTCGAGGCGGACGGATTGGTGAGGACGCGAAGCATCTCGCTGATCAAGTAGGTCCTTAGCCGCATCTCGGCCTGCCTGCCGGCGGGCTCAGGATGACATACAGTTTCGACTCCTCTTGCCTCGCACATCGCGCTTATTGCGTCGCACGTCCCCCCTACATCATCCTCTTCCGCTTCGTCAGGAACGCCAATAAAGCAAGTGTGAAGTCGCCCTCCGTGTCGATCGCTTCGTAATCGATGTGGGCCTCCTGGCAGGTGCGCTTGAACGCGGCGGTGTAGGCTTCCACTTCGCGGCGGTAGCTGTCGCGGATGTCGGACGGAATCACATCCAAGGTCTGACCTGTTTCCAGATCCTCCATCATCAATCGTCCGTCGGCGAAATCGAAGAGCCGCTCGCTTCTCGCTTCCATCAGATGGAACAGGATCACTTCGTGATGCCGGTAACGCAGATGCTTGAGTGATTCGAGCAAGGCGGATTGCTGAGCGGGATCATCAAACAGGTCGGTGATCACCACCACCAGACTGCGACGATGGATCTGTTCCGCCAACTGGTGCAAGGCCACCGCGGCCGAGGTCTTGCGCTTCGCGCCCTTGGGCTGCGTGTCGGCATGCGGTTGCAGCTGTTCGAACAGATAGCGCAGGTGACGATAGCTCGATTTTGCAGGGATGATGCCGTTCAGCGCCTCATCGAAGGTGGCCAAGCCGCAGGCATCGCGCTGACGGTGCATCAGATACAGCATCGCCGCGCCCAGTTGCGCGCCGTATTGCCGCTTCGTGAGCGTCCCGAAGTGCTTGAAATCCATCGACGTGCTGGTGTCGAGCACCACGGTGCAGCGCAGATTCGTCTCCTCTTCGTACTGTTTCACATAATAGCGCTCGGTCTTGCCCACCACTTTCCAATCCACGTGCCGAAGATCGTCACCGGGGTTGTATGGACGATGTTCCGCGAATTCCACGCTGAATCCGTAAAACGGACTCTTGTGCAGACCCGTGATGAAGCCCTCGACAATCTGCCGGGCTTTTATCTCCAACGGAGACAGTCGTGATTGAAGTTCTGGGCTTAGCATCGTCGGTACTCTGTACTCGGTACTCGGGAAGAGGGGTGATTTCTAAGTACCGAGTACCGAGTACCGAGTACTGAGTACCGATTACTGAAGTTTATCATATTCCCCGATATGACTCGGATCGATTTCCAGCAACAGATTGTACGCTTCGAGCCGCACCGTCGCATCCGCATCCAAAAAGACAGAGGCGATTTCGCGGTATTTCGAGTCGAAAAACAAGTCGAACACGTACGTCTCGGTGGTGGCGCGTTTCGCATCGCGGATGAGCGTGAGCGCTTCGAGGATGTTCTTGCGCGCCTGTTCCGGATCTTGAGTGAAGAGATCGAGTCCGTGCCGGTGATACCGGTAAATGGCTTTGCGGAGACCTTCCGCGCCGGTCCCGGTGAAGCCGTTGATCAGATAAAAGCGGTTGCGGCGTGAACTTCCGCCCGATTGCCAAGCCAGGCTTCCCGAACTTTGAGCCACATCCACGATGCCTTGCGCCTTGCGGTAGTATTCACTGCCACCCAACTCCGCGAACGAATCGAGATCCAGCGCCATCACGAAGTACGCGTAAAAATCGAGCACCGACGCGATGTCGTTGAACACCTGCGGATCGTGGATCACGTTCTGATTCCGGTTGAACACGAAGCGCCAGCTCTCGTCGTTCACCGCGATGAGCGGGGTGAGCTGCAAGGTGTTGTAGATGGGCCGCTCGCTGCTCAGGATAAGCGTGGCATCGAAGGTGTTGTTCGTCTCGGTGTTCAGAATCACCTGGAGATTCAGCCTCAGGCGCTCGTGCTCCTCAAAGGTGAATTCGGTCCACTTGTACTGGTTGATGTAGTTCTCGATCAGAGGCACCAGCTCTTCCAGGTAATCGAGGGAGGTGTTGGTGATCTGAGACCGGTTGAGCGTCACTTTCGCAGTGAATTCCTGAGCCGACACCGGCGCCGACGCACAGATCGCGAGAATCAGTAGGATGAAAACGGAGCGGAACATGGTCCCAAGATAACGATTTCGACCTCGCACAATTTTAGGAACGAAAGTGCTGTAAGATTTTCGTGATTTCCGCCTTTATACAGGTATGAGCTTTCTTTTCATTCTGTGGATGCAGGTCTTCACGACCCACCCGGTGGATCCGCGCTTCGGCGTGGCCGGCGCAGTGTTCACCCATGATCGCGCCTTCGGCATGCCCGAACTCACCGAATTCACCGCTTCCGCTCAATGGACGATGCTCAACCTGCCGTTCGAAGCCGGACTCTCCACGTTCGGATTCGAACTGTTTCGAGAAACCCGGTTTCGAGGCGGGGTTGGTGTCACGTATGGGGACCTGCGTGCCGCCCTCCTCCTCGAAGCCCGGGTTCTCTCGGCACGAGGTTTCGACCCGGTGGTTCGCCGCTCGATGTCCGCCAAAGCGCAGATGCCCTTGGGCGTGGGAGCGCGAGGCGGACTCCTTCTCGACAACCTCAATGGCGCACCCGACGTGCCTCAGATCTGGGCGGCCGGACTCTCGAAAACCCTGAACAGCGCCTTCTCCGCGGATGCGGTTCTTTTTAAAGACATCTCATATGACTATGATGCCCGCCTCACGTTGCGATGGGCACCCGTCCCGGCGTTCGAAGCGGAACTGGGTCGGGCCACCGATCCCGCCCGATGGTCGGGTGCGGTGCGACTGCGGACCGGCGCGATCCGGATCGGCTTCGTTTTCCGCGACCATCCTTGGTTGGGATGGAGCTCCGCGCAGGAGGTCGAATGGCTCTGGTGATGGTGCTCGTTTGGATGCAGGCGGGTTGGAGTGTCGACGACACGCACGACCCCGAATCGCTCTCCGCCTGGCTGAACGATCTCAGTGCGGCGCCGCTCGATCTGAACACCGCTTCGGCCGATGAACTGGCCCGGTTGCCTGGCCTCGACCCCCGCCTCGCCCAAGCCATTGTCCGCCACCGCACCCGACGCGGCGCTTTCCGGGACGTTTCGGAGCTGGCGCGTGTCCCCGGGATCGACGCCGAACACATCGACGCCGTGCGTCCTTACCTGCGCATCCGATGGCGCGACGCCTGGCATCCCACCGGGGCCGCCTTCCTGCGTTCTGGCCAGTACCGTGGCCAGGCCTCGGCCGGACCGCTTTCCGTGTTCCGCAGCTCATCGAGGCAGTTTCTCAGCCTCGAGCATCCGAACCTCAGCATCGTTCTTGGCGATCACCGCGTCTCCACGGGCTTGGGCTTGCTGCAGCACCAAGGCTTGCGCGCCGATCCGTCCATGTTCGCCCACAACCGGCACGGGACCCGCCTCCGCGGCAACACGAGCACCAGCACCGAGGGGTGGAACGGCGTCGCGGGTTCCTTGCGGTACGACATCTGGGAACTGAGCGCCTTCCGAGGCGGGGCGCGGCTCCAGCTCTCCGACGGCGCTTACACGGGCGCGATCACGACCTCCGCCTGACACGCAGCGCCAACGTTGTTCTTGAGCGA
>CAYVRS010000026.1:16691-18974 GCA_964454075.1 uncultured Chitinophagales bacterium | reverse complement strand
CGACCAGGCAATGCGGAAGATGGCTCACGAACACCGCAAACCTGGGCGGCGGCGCGTCCATGTACAAGCTCCAAGTCATCTGCCGAGGTTCGGCGATGTCGGTGGCGAATCTCGTCCGGAACTCGGCCTCGCTCAAGGAGAACCCGTTCAGATCCCAAGACACGCGCATGAAGAACAGATTCTGCGAAGTGTCGACGTGTTGGTCGAGGTCGAGGATGTTGGCCTTGTGCGCCGCCAGGAAGGCGGTGACGGAAGCGACGAGTCCGGTCTGGTCCGGACAGTGAACAAGCAGGATGGCGGTCGGTGTCATGCGGTGAAGATATTGAACTTTACCGCGCTTTTGGGTATTGTAAGCGCTTACATAAAAACAGACGTTTGCATGAGATTCCGCCCCGTCATTATCATCGCCGCTCTTTGGTGCTGTGCCGTGTTGCCCCTTCACGCCCAGAATGGGAAAACCATGATGCAAGGCTTCTATTGGGACGTGACGCCGGGCGGCGTCTGGTACGATTCTCTCGCGTATTACGCGCCTTTGCTCAAGCGGGTCGGCTTCGACGCGATCTGGTTCCCGCCTCCTGCCAAAGGCGGCGCGGGCTCGTTCGACGTGGGGTACACGCCGTATGACTACTATGACCTCGGGGAGTTCGACTCGGCGCCCGGCGACCTCACCTCCGGCTTCGGCAACTTCATCCCGACCCGTTACGGCACGCGATCCAAGCTTGAGGCGGCGATCCAGGCTTACAAGTCGCGCGGCATGGAGGTGTATGTGGATGTGGTCTTGAACCACCGTTCCGGCGGCAGTCTCGAGTCGAATCCGAACGGGCGCTTCTACACCAGTCGCACCGGCGGATCCCTGTTCTCTCCCGGGGGCGATTCCACGTACACGGCGTTTCCGCTGACCCACGGCTCAGGCCGTATCGCCTCGTCGATCGGCTCGGGCGGCGCGTATTTCTATCCGAACGCCGTCCGGAATCCTTCCAACACCGGAGATTTTTTCGCCGACACCCAGATCGGTGGTTTCCATCAGATGTATGTGAACTCCTTCGGGTACGATGTGGCCTTGCACAACGGCGACGGCTCGAACTTGCCCATGGGCGATTCGCTCATGGCTTGGGGCCAGTGGCTCATCGACGAGATCGGTTTCGACGGCTTCCGTTTCGATTTCGTGAAAGGCGTGCATCCGGAGTATTTCAAACGTTTCGTGGATGCCGGTCCGGTGCGCGGCAAATACACCGTGCACGAGTTGTATGACGGCGACATGGGTCGGCTCAAGACCTACCTGAATCTCATCGGAGGCACAGAGAAACCCGGCGCCATCTTCGATTTCAACATGCGGTTCGCCTACAAGGAGATGTCGGATGGCGGCGATGGCTACGACATCCGCGCCTGGCACGGTCGCGGACTCTTCACCCAGGAGGGCGTCGATTGGAACCGGGTGAACACCTTTGTCGAGAACCACGACTTCGACCGGAACAACTTCCTCGACCGGGCAGAACAGGAGGGGCACGCGCCGGTCACTCGAAACAAGCACCTGGCCTACGCGCACCTGCTCACCCATCCGGGCATGGCGACCGTCTGGTGGAGGGATTATTTCCGCTATGGCCTGCGCGACCGGATCACCCGCCTGGTGCAGATCCGGAACGAGTTCGTCGGAGGCGGACTCCGCGTCCTGACCGCCCGTGGCGACACGTTCTGGCCCGGCAACGGCACCGAAGATCCGAAGCATGTGTATGTGGCGCAGCGTTTGGGCACCAACGACACGGGAAGCGGCAATACCGGACTGATCGTCGCCATCAACAAGCACAGCGCGTTCCCGATCGATGTCTGGGTGACCTCGCAGCTGTGGGCTGGCCAGAAGCTCGTGGACATCACCGGAAACCGGCGCGACACCCTTCAGGTCTTTGCGGACGGGAGGGTGCTGATCCGGACGAATCCGTCGGAATACCACGTGTATGTGCCTCTGGGTTACGCCTTGACGGATGTGATGAATGTGGCGGTGACCGAGATCACGTCGCCGGGCACGGACGTCCTTGTGGGCGACAGCGACGCCCCGAGGATCCGGGTGTCGAATCTCTCGGACTTCAGCGCCCAGCAGATCACTACGCGCTTCACCCTCCGTGATTCGCTCCAGACGGTCGTCTATAGCGACTCGGTGCTTATCAACCGCCTCGAAGCCGGGGAGACTGTGGCTGTGGCGTTCGCGCCGCTCGTGTTCGGGAGCGTGGGTCGGTTCGAGGCCGTCGCCGAACTCAGCTACGCGTTGGACGAGGATGGCGCCGACAA
>CAYVRS010000026.1:11174-16681 GCA_964454075.1 uncultured Chitinophagales bacterium | reverse complement strand
AACCGCCTCACCCGCGGCATCACTGTGGCCGACACCACCACGTCGTATCCGTTCCGGGTGGATGGAAACCGTTCGGAGTCACGGTATCGCACCTTGGCCCTCAAGCAGAACACGAACGCCGGATTCGGACTCGGCAAGGATGTGAAAGGCATCTATGTGGCGGATGCGCCCGATTCGCTGTACTTCTTCGTGGAGGGCCGCGTTCCTCTCACCGACGCCGATGGCATCGGCCTCATGCTTGATTTCTCCCAACGCGACGGATTGCCCGCGGGCAGCCCCATCACGCAGGTCCCCGGCTCAGCGTTCTTCCTGAACAGCCCCGATCCCGACCACATCAGCTACGCGTTCGATTTCGAGGTCGACTTCGGGCTCGCGCTCCTGGGCGTCCAATCCGGAAACGCGGGCGTCGCCCTGGCCGACTTCACCGAGCCTGCGCCGTCCGGCCGGCTCCTGCCCTTGGGCGGCGATACGGTCCGTTATGCCTTCCGCAAGACCGGAGGACTTCGTGAGGGTTGGGAGATCGCGATTCCGCGATCCGCCATCGGCGTCACCGGCGGGACTGTGCGCGCCTTCGCCTTCATCATTTCCTCCACCGCGTATTTCTCGAACGTGCTGGTTCCGGGGGATTCGATCGGCACGGCCGACACCTTCGGAAACCACGGCTTCAACGTGAATTTCAACACCTTCCCCACGGGTGGACCTTATCACAGCCCGTTCATCCCCGTCAACTCCACCGAAGCCGTGCCCGTGCCGACGCAGGTCGAACTGCATGCGCCGGCGGACAATGCCCGCAACGTGCCGCGCCGCCCGACCTTCAGCTGGCATCCGGCCGATCGCGCCGAGTGGTACACGCTCACCGTGAGCGATGGAGTCGTCTGCACCGGCGAAGGCTGCGTTCGGAAAGACCGCGTGTTCGGCCCGATCGCCGACACCACGTTCACCTTGTCCGCCGACCTGGATGCGGACATGCCCGAATTCATCTGGAGCGTGGTGGCGGAAAACAGCACGGGCGCCGGTCCGGCCTCACAGGTCCGAATATTCGCGGTCGCCGCGATTCCACCCGCGCCCACACAGGCTCCCACGTTGCTCAGCCCTGAGAACGAGTTCCGTCTGCCGAGCATCCAGGTGACCGCTTCATGGACGCCGGTTGCCGGTGCCGACCGCTACGACGTGCACATGTCCACCTCCACCCAGTTCTTCTCCAGCACCGTGCGAACCACGGTGGTCGACACGACGTGGTCGGGCGCGTCCTTCGCGCAGAACCGACGCTATTACTGGCGGGTTCGTGCCGGAAACGACGGCGGTTGGGGGCCGTGGAGCTCGGTGCGCTCGTTCGTGACCGGAACGGTCGTTTCGATCGATGAGCGCGGGCCGGAGCTGCCTGCGGAACTCACGCTGAATCAGAACCATCCGAACCCGTTCAATCCGTCGACCATCGTCTCGTTCGGGTTGCCCGAGGCGGGTGTCATCCGGGTCGCGGTGTACGACATCCTGGGTCGTGAAGTGGCCGTCTTGGCCGAAGGATCCTTCGCCGCGGGGTGGCATCAGGTGCGTTTCGACGCCACCGGACTCGCCACGGGGATGTATCTGTATCGGATCCAATCCGGCGGAGCCGTCATCACCAAACGGATGGTGCTGCTCAAATGAGCGCCCTGCCCGATCATCTGCTTCTCTTCGATGGCGTCTGCAACTTGTGCAACGCTTCGGTGGATCTGGTCATTCGGAACGATTCGAAGCGTCGATTCCGGTTCGCGTCGTTGCAGTCGGACGTCGGGCAGCGGATCTTGCGTGATCAAGGATTTTCGCAGACCGAGTTCGAGTCGGTGATTTATGTGCGGAACGGCGTGCTTCACACGAAATCCGGAGCGGCCTTGCGCATCGCGGCACGGCTTGACGGACTCTGGCCGATTCTTGCCGTTTTCCTTCTGATTCCGCCTTTCCTGCGCGATCCGGTGTATGCCTGGATCGCCCGAAACCGCTATACCTGGTTTGGGAAGCGGGAGACCTGCCGGGTACCGACCGATGAGGAGCGCTCGCTCTTTCTCGGCTAATCCCTATCTTGGCGGCATGAAACACCTCCTGCTTTATTCCAGCCTTGCGTTGATCCTCGGATCGTGCGCCACCCTCCAGAAAGCCTTTCTCAAAGAACCTTCCGTCGAATACCGTTCGGTTCAGGTTCAAAGCATCGATTTCAACAGCGTCACCGTACTTATGGATTTCGCGGTCACTAACCCGAACGCGCTCGAGCTGAATGCCAGCGCCTATCGCTGGAATGTGAACATCGGAGAGAAGCAGTTCGTGGCTGGTGAGAGTCAGGCGCCACTTGTCGTCGCGGGCAAAAGCACGAGCGTGGTTCAGATTCCGGTCACCATCGGCTTCAAGGATTTGTTTGATACGTTCGGCGATCTGGCGGCGAACGACAGCGTGCCGTATGTGGTGAATCTGAACACCGATCTGGAGATTCCTGTCTTGGGGACCCGGTCCGTTCCGGTAAGTTCGAAAGGCTACATCCCCGTCCCGAAACTGCCGACGTTCCGCATCGATGACTTCGAGCTCACGAAATTCTCCTTGTCCGGGTCGGTGGTCACTCTGAAACTGCGTGTGGCCAATCCGAACTATTTCGCACTGACCTATTCGAATGCCAGCTATGCCTTGAAGGTGAATGGTGACGAGTGGCTCAATTCGAGACTGAGCCGCAGCATTGATCTGATGCCGAAATCGGATGTGGTGCTCAGCATCCCGATCGAAGTGAATCTGCAGCGTTGGGGCACTACGGTGTACCGCATTCTCACGCGCGGTGAGGAATTCACCTATGCGTTAAATGGAAAGGGAGACCTCAATGTGGGTCTCCCTGATTTTCCGAATCTCTTGGCGGTTCCCTTCAGCGTGTCAGGGAAGCAGCGCATCGAGCAACCTTAACGGGCCTCGGTCGACACCCATTTCCCGTTGATCATCACCGCGGTGGTGCGGGTCAGATATTCCAGCGGGTCGCCGTCGAACAGAGCCAGGTCGGCGTCTTTGCCGGCTTCCAGGCTGCCCACGCGGTCTTGCACACCCAGAAGGGTGGCGGCGTGGATGGTGAGCGCGCGGAGCGCGGCGTCGACCGGCAGACCGTTGGCGGCAGCCACACCCGCTTCGAAATGCACGACGCGGGTTTTGGGCACATAGCCTTCGAAACCGCTTTGGAAGACGAACGGAATGCCGTTCTTATGCAGGATGCCGGCCAGTTCCATGGTCGCGTTTCCGGCTTCGCCCACCGGACGGATCATCGTCGGGTGCACGATCACGGTCACCTTCGCGGCTTTGATCTCATCCAGCATCAGATAGGCTTCCGAGGCGCCATCCAGGATCAGTTTGAAGCCGAATTCCTTCTGCAGACGCAAGGCCGACTGGATTTCGGTGGCGCGATGCGCAGTGATCATGGCGTAGACCTTGCCTGAGAGCACATCCGACAGGATCTCCATCCGAAGGTCGCGGGTTTTCGTCTCTTTTTTGGCGTATTCCTGCGCTTTCAGGAATTCGGCGCGGAGCATCGCCATCATGCGGGAGCGACTCCCGGGATTGGTGAAGTTGCTCGACACGGAGCTTCCCAAGGTGAAGGCGACGCTGTAGACCGAGTCAACCAAGGCTTCCTGCAAGGTTTCGCCGGACGTCTTCGCGATCATGGTCTGTCCGCTCGCCAAGGCGCCGGGACCGTGTCCGGTGTTCACCGTGGTCACGCCGTGCACGCGCAGATGCTCCACAAGCACTTCGCGGGGGTTGTAGGCGTCGATGGCGCGCAGTTCGGGTTGGAAGGCGGACGAGCGGTCGAGCTGGTCCTGGTCGTGCGTCTGGTTCAGGTAGCCGGCCAGGCCGACCACGGTGTGCGCGTCGATGAAGCCCGGAGTCACGACTTTGGCGGTGGTCACGGTGTAGCCGGACGGGATGGTGACGCGGCTAGCCGGACCTACGCGTTCGATCTTGCCGTCTTTGACCAGCACGACGCCGTCGCGGATGGATTCACCCGTCATGGTATGCACCGTTTCGCCACGGATGGCGTAGGTTTGCGCGAGAAGCGGCATGCCGGATGCGAGAAGCAGGATGCCGAAAGAAAGGATCTTTTTCATGGAAGGACTCATTTAGAAATTAGTGCTCGCAAGCGACGTGGACGTTGGTTTCACGGAAGACATCGAGTCCGCCGGTGGCGAAACCGCGCTCTTTCGGATCGTTGAAGTCGAACACCTTGTCGCCTTCGACCCAGGTCTGCTCGATGCGGGTGTATACGCTGAACGGATCGCCGTTGAGGATGATGAAATCGGCGTCTTTGCCCACATCCAAGGATCCGACGCGGTCTTCCAGGTCGAGCATGCGTGCGCCGGCCAAGGTCATGGCTTCGATCGCTTTGGCCCGGCTCACACCGCTACGCATGCCGAAGGCCGCGCTGCGGAGGAACAGGCGCGAGTCGGTGATGCCGTCGTCGGTGTGGTAGCCGAAATCGGCGCCGGCACGCTCCAAGGCCGCGCCGTTCTCAGGCGTGATGTTCATGGTTTCGAGCTTTCCGCCGGGCGCATCGATATGGATGATGGAGCTGGCGACACCCGCGGCGGCGATCTCGTCGGCCACGGCCCAGGCATCGCTGACGTGATGCAGCACCACGCGGAATCCGAACTCTTCTTTCAGGCGGAGCACGGTCAGGATGTCGTAATGCGTGTGGGTGTGGTAGTGCACCATGCGCTTGCCTTCGAGCACCTCGACCATGGTCTCCATCTGAAGGTCGCGCGCCGGACGCTTGCTCGCATCATCGCCCGCATCCTTCAATTTCTTCTGGTATTCCTGAGCCTTGAGGAACAGGTTCCGCTGCATCAAGGCCGAGCGCCCCCGTGTGGCGGGGAAGGTGCCTCCGCCCGAGCGCAGAGAGTTGGTGCCGTTGGCCATCTTGATGCCGCCATAGATGCCCTCGAGCGAGCGGTTCACCAAGAGGTCTTCGATGCGGCGCGGATTGGCGCGGAGTTTCAGGTACGCGGTCTGTCCGCTGAGCAGATGCCCGGATCCCGGCATCACGTTCACGGTGGTGATGCCGCCGGCCCGCGCCTTGTTGAAGGTGTCGCTGCGCGGGTTGATGGCATCAACGATCCGTACGTCAGGATGCTGCGCGGCGCTGCCGTCGCCCCCGTCGCCGCCGCCCACGTGCGAGTGGGTGTCGACCAGGCCCGGCATCACAACCTTGCCTTTGCCGTCGATGATGCGCGCGTTGCGCGGGATGGCGGTGTTCGCTCCGCCTACGGCGGTGATCTTGCCTCGGTGCACGACGATAACGCCGTTTTCGATCTCAGGGCCGCTCACGGGGATGAGCTTCGCTCCGCGGATCGCGACGGGCGTGTCTTGCGCCATCAGCGAGGAGGACGCCAGGAGCAGCGCTCCCAGCAAGGTGTGTCTGGTGAGGTGTCGTTTCATGATGGTTCAGCGTTGGATGTATCGTTCAAAGAATTCGGCCATGCGCAGCATGCGGTCGATGCGCTGTTTGGGCT
>CAYVRS010000026.1:3358-11082 GCA_964454075.1 uncultured Chitinophagales bacterium | reverse complement strand
CCGCGGGTAGCGGATGTATTCGACAGGCTTGCCTTGGATCTTCAAGGCCTTGTACAGCATTTCGCTCTGGATGACACCCGTGCGGAGGTCGGTGTCGCCATGCTTGATGAGCAAGGGGGTGCGGATATTGGCGACGAACGTCTGTGGTGAGTTGGCGGTGAGGATGGAGTCGATGCCCGCTTCCCAAGGATAGCCTCCGAAATGGTTCGGCACCAGGCGCCAGGCGTTGCCTTCGCCGAGGAAGGTGTTCAGGTCGTACACGCCGCGCTGAGCCATGGCCGCCTTGAAGCGGTGGTCGTGCGCGATGATCCATGCCGTCAGATACCCGGCGTAGCTGCCACCGGTGATCACCTGGCGATCCGGATCCACGTGCGGAAGCTTGGCGGCGATGTCGGCGGCGGCGAGGACATCCTTCGCCGGACCCGTCCCCCAATCCTGATAATTCCCCGCCTGGAAATCACGTCCGTATCCGCTCGATCCGCGCGGATTCGAATACACGACGGCATACCCGCGCGATGCGAAGTATTGGAATTCATGCCACATCGACGGTTCTCCCGGTCCCCACATGGCGGCTGGACCTCCGTGGATGTTCAGCATCAGCGGGTAGGTTTTCCCATCCTCCATGAACGACGGTTTCATGGTCCAGTATTGCACATCGACCCCATCCACCGTCACAATGCCTTCCTCCGGATAACTGAGTCGCTTTTTGGAGACCCAATGATGGTTGAGGTCGCTGACGCGCCGCATCTGGCTGCCATCGAGCCGGGAGAGCATCACTTCGAACGGATTGGCCACTTCGGTGAGCACCAGGGCGATTCCGGTCGACGACAGGTCGAAATCGGATACGCCTTGTTCGAACGGCGTGAGGCGGGTGATGCGCTTGGTGCGGAGTTCGTACCGGTGCAGAGGCACCCCGCCGTTGGAGTTGGCCGTGAAATAGACGAAGCGGTTGTCGCGGCTCCAGGTGGCGTTGGAGGCGCTCCGGTCGAATCCGTCGGTGATGTGGATGACGGTGCCGATGCTCATGTCGTGAAGGAACAACCGCGTCTGCCCGTAGCCTTGGTCCTTGAGATCTCTGCCGGAGGTCAGCAGATAGCGGCCGTCGGAGGAGAGCTGAGGGGAGAACAGCGCGAATCCATCCATCGACACCACATGTTGGAGCTCCTTTTCAGTCAGGGAATACGCATAGATGGAGGAGGTTTGGACCCGGTCGGGATGGGTGGCGCTATCTAGTGCCGCCGACATCAGCACATAGGCGCCGTCGTTGGAGAAGGTGGCGCCGGAAAAGGAGAAATAGCCGGAGGTCAGCGCGTCGGCCTTGGCCATGGAATCGGCGGACTGCAGATACACATGGCTGAAGCTCAAGGTCGGATTCAGATTCGTTTCGCCTTGGAAATTGAGGCGGTTCACCACGCGCGGGTTGCCACCCGAGGTGTTTTGGTTCAGATAGGCGCGCATCTGCTCGATAGAGCCGTTTGGATCGGGTTCGGTACCTGAGGGGACATCACCGACCGATCGTCCCGGGAGTTCAAGCGGCCATGACGGTCCAGCGGCGAAGGCGGAATCCGCCAACAGATTGGTGAGCGTGAGGCTGCTTGAAAACAGGATGGTCTTTCCATCCGGAGAGAAACGGGCGTTTGAAACGTTTTTGGAATGGTTTGTGAGTTTCTCCGCTTCGCCGCCGTTCAATGGCAGAAGATAGGCCTGGGTTGTGCCATCGACAGTGCGCAGAAAACCGACCGATTCGCCGGATGGGTGCCAGAACGGCGAGCTGGCGCCTTCTTTGGCGAAGGTGAGCTGACGTGGGGTGCTCCCGGTCGATTCGCCCAACCACAGCTGGGTGACATAACCGTCATCGACAATGCTGCGAACCGTGAAGACGTAAGTGGATCCATCAGGGGAATAGGTGATGGAGCCGGGTTGGGCGATTTTCAGCAGATCGGTGACGAGCACGGGGTCGTCTTGGGCGGACAGGCCGGCTGGGGCTGCCGCCAAGACCAGGAGGAGGAGAAGGGTTTTCATGAGGGGTGAGGTTAGGGCTGTCTCCGATGGAATGCAACGTCAGGTAAGACTTTTTACGAAGCCCTATATTCCCGCATGATCTTCGCCCTGATCCTGTTCTGGTTGTGGATGGAACCTCCTGCGACAACGGTCGGTGCGAGCGAGGTGCGTCCGGGTGGCGCGGCGCAGCGAAGTCTGACGGGCGCCGGGGTTACTGTCGGGCTGTGGGACAAGGGGGTTCCGCTCTACACCCACGAGGATTTCGCAGGAAAGCTGCTGTTTGCGCGTCCGGGGGCGACCGATGGTCATGCGACCGCTGTCGCCGGGATCATCAACGGCGGATCGGTGGGTTTGTCGCCAGGGGCCACCGTCCGACCCTTTCTGTACGACACGAACGATCTGGATTCGCTCGATGCGGCTGCCGCGGCAGGCATCCGCTTGAGCGCACATCCCTATCAGTATCCGGGCGGATGGGAATATCAGGAGCAGGGCTGGACCGAAATGGCGGGTTGTTCCGCCTTATCGCAGTGGCGTTGGCGGGGTGTCGAGACGGATTCACCCACGGAAGATGTGCTCTTCAACCGATACACCGCTCAATCGGCCGCTTGGGATGCCGTACTGCATGATCAGCCGCATCATTTGGCGGTGGTGGCGGCAGGGAACCATCAAGGCGCCGGACCGGCCACCCAACCCGTTCGCCATTGCTATTACAGTTATTCGCTCGGGTCGTGGACCGAAACCGAACTCATCGTCCGCGATCTGAACGCCGGGATGACGTCCCTGGCCGTGTCCAAAAACACGCTGACGGTCAGCACCTGGCCCAATGAGGCGTCGAGCAGCCAAGGGTTCACCGACGATGGTCGTATCAAGCCTGATATCGTGGCTCCAGGCTCGGTGGACGATGCGCCAAGCGCTTCCGCCACCGATGCCTATGGCACATTCTCCAAAACGAGCGCCGCGACGGCCGTGGCGGCGGGCGGCATCGCGCTGATCCAGGAGCACCTCGAGGATGAGCTCGGCACCGCGCCCCTGGCCTCCACGGTGAAGGCGCTCGTGATCCATACAGCGAAAGACCAAGGCGATGCGGGTCCGGACGCGGTGTACGGATGGGGATTGCTCGACGTGGAAGCTGCTGTGCGGACCGCCAGCCTGGAGGTCGTGGTGGAGGCGAGCTTGTCTGACGGACAGACTTATGAATTCGTGATGGATCATGATGGTGTCGGCGAACTCAAAGCGACGCTGGTGTGGACCGATCCGGACGGCGTAACGAACGATGTGCTTGTGAACGACCTCGATCTGCGTGTGGTGGGGCAAAGCGCGACGGACAATGCCGTTGACAATGTGGAACAACTCCGGTACAGCGGTCTGACGGCCGGAACCTACACGGTCCGGGTCACCCACAAAGGAACCTTGGCCTCCGCCCAAGCCTTTTCCCTTATCGTCAGCTCAGGCGAGAAACAGCGGCGCCGGTTCACCGTCGATGCCGCCGGATGGAGGCTGATTTCCGTTCCCTTCGAATCTGTGCCTTTTTCCAGACTCTCCGACCCTTTCACCACCCAGTTCGGTGGGGCGGATGGGGATGCGACCTTGTACCGATTCACGGACGGGCAGGGCTTTGTGGCCGTCACCGATCCCGACACGCTCACCCAGCCCGGCGTCGGCTATCTCCTGTACGTGTTTGAATCGGACGCGCCGGCCGACTGGGTCATGAACGGCACGTCGGTCGCAAGCCCCCTCGTGCGTCCCTTGCCATGGAACGGCAGTCCGTCTTCGAGCTTCGCGCTGGCCGGGAACCCGTTCCATGGCGTGCTCGATTGGGACGCCGTGGTGGCCGCCTCCACCGGCATCGCCAACTCCTATTACGTGTGGGATCCGTCCCTCACCAGCGGGGGTGGCACTTCCGGATTCCGGCATTATACCGCAGGCAATCCCGGAGCAGGCGACGCCGGACGGTACATCCCGGCGTTCTCCGGTTTCTTCGCCTTCGCCATCGGAGCGGATGCCGAACTCGTGCTCGATGCCTCGGCGCTCGTGTACGGCGCGCAAGCCGTGTTCATGGGCAAGCAGTCCCGCTTTCCTCACGTTCGGCTGAGCGACGGACGGGACGAGGTCGTGGTGAGCGTGATTCCGGATGCGAGTGTCGGCTGGGATCCTTACGACGTGCCGCAACCCTCGACGCTCGACGGACGGAAGCCCTTGTCACTTCTCGACGCCGACGGCGTCGCGTTTCGTGCCGTCGCGGTCCCCCAGTCTGAAACGCCGCTGCGGATCCGCCTCAACGCGCCTGCACGCATCACGCAGGCAGACATCGACGCGTCGTTGGTCGGCGATGTGCTCACCCTCGGCCGGGCGGCGGACGATTCACCCCGGTCCGTCGCTTTGCTCCGGGCCTGGCCGAACCCGTTCAATCCCAAAACGGTTGTCGGTTTTCGGTTGTCGGTTTTCGGAAAGGTCAAAATCACCGTCCACGACATCCTCGGGCGGGAGGTCGCGGTGTTGGTTGATGAAAACAAAGACCCCGGAGACCATACCGCGACCTTGGATGCCAGCGGTTTCGCCTCCGGGGTCTATATCGTCAGGATGACGGATTCCGAGGGACGCTCTTCGAGCCTCAGGCTGTCACTCCTGAAATAAGCCAAGCCATGTACGCCACATATCCGGACAAGAGGATGGCACCTTCCCAACGCAAGATGCGCATGTTGTTGCGGGCCATAGGCAACATGAGAATGGCGAAACCGAGCATCACACCCACATCCAGCATGCTGAATGTCGCGGTTGGAAGCGGGCGGATCATCGCCGCCACGCCCAGGATGCCCAAGGCGTTGAAGATGTTCGAACCCACCACGTTGCCTACCGCGATATCGCTCTCGCCTTTGAATGCGGCAGTGACGGAGGTCGCCAATTCCGGGAGAGAGGTACCCACGGCGACAATCGTCAATCCAATCAGCGTCTGAGACATGCCGAAGACTTCAGCGATATGCACCGCGCCGCCCACGAGCAACTCGGATCCTCCCGCAAGCAAGCCGAGGCCTATGGCCACATAGAGCCAAGCCAGCCAGGTCGCGATATGCGCGTTTTGCAAAGGTTCTTCAAGTTCTTTCACCAGTGATGGATCGGGCGATTCCTGCTTGGCCCACACAATGCTCATCACCAGGAACGTGATCAGTCCGGCGAACAGGAAGAAGCCTTCCAGGCGCGAAACCTCGGCGCCGTAGATGAACCACGCCGAGACGAGGCTGATGACGATCATGAGCGGAATGTCGCGGCGGATCAGGTTCACATGCACGATCATGGGGGTGATGATCGATGCCACACCCAGGATCAGTCCGATGTTGGCGATGTTCGAGCCCACCACATTGCCGACCGAGATGCCGCCGTTGCCGGACAAAGCCGCGTTGATGCTGACGATGAGCTCGGGGGCGGAAGTTCCGAACGCGACGATGGTGATACCGATGAGCAGCGGGGAAACCCCGAGTTTCAGGGCGATGGCGCTGCTTCCCAATACCAGGCGGTCGGCGCCGAACGTTAGGAAGAGCAAGCCGATGACGATGGATATTGAAGCAAGAATCATATCTTTGGCATTGATAGGAACTATTTAAACGGCACTTAGTTTACGGGTTTGTCTTCACAAAACCCCGCTTTCATGAACCTCAGCTATAAAGAATCCCCTATGACGGTGAATGAGTCGATCCTGATGGAATCAAGATCGGGACAACCGGCAATAGCCGGTGACAGTCCGGCTTCCCACCTGTTCTTCCACGAGTTGGTCAAACGTCGTTCCCTTGCGATTCGTGTGTCTGACAGAGTGCTTTCATTCATCGCCTTGCTGTTCACCGCACCCTTGTTTCCTTTGGTCGCCCTGGCCATCAAGTTCACTCAAGGCGGACCCGTCTTCACGGTTCAGAAAGGCGTCGGCTACCGAGGGCTCACCTTTCATGCGTACACGTTCCGGACGGTCGTGAACCGGGAGCTGACGCGTTTGGGGCGATTGCTTCGCATCACCCGCATCGAGTATCTGCCCCTGTTCGCCCACGTGCTCACGGGCAAGATGAGTCTGGTGGGAATCACGCTTCGAACCAACGACACTGCGAATCTGCTCAATAACCGCATTGACTGGTTCTACAAGTGTTATGCGGCCAAACCCGGCATTGTGACATGGTCCTCCGTGAACGGGTACGGGTTCACGACGGACGATGCGAACGACCAGCTCAAGCAGGCGGAATTGGATCTTCTCTATGTGCTCAATCAAGGCACGGCGATGTATTTAAGGATCTTGCTGCGCACCCTGTTCGCCGTGCCGGTATTCATCCCGACGACGTTGAATCTTCCGGCGAAAGGCGCTGATTCACGCCACCTGCAACTGCACGGCTGAACTCAACCGTTGAAGGGCAACCGGCATTCGACCGTCGTGCCCACGCCCTCGGCACTCAGGATGGAGAAGCGTCCGTCGGGCGATGTCCGGAAACAGATCCTGGTATCGGATCTCCGCATCGATGAGCAGGATGGGGAGGGAGGCCATGGTCGCCGGTCGGTTACTGGAAGAGGCGGATCATCCACTGCGCGGCGGAGAAGTAGATCAGTAGCCCGGTGACATCGACCAAGGTGGCGACGAACGGCGCCGAACTTGTCGCCGGATCCAAGCCCAGACGCCGCAGCAGGAATGGCAGCATCGAGCCGACCAGCGAACCCCACGACACCACGCCTACCAAGGCCACGGCCACAGTCAGCGAAATGAGCACGGCTGAGCCGCTGTAGTCGTAGAAGCCGAGGTAATCCCAAGCCAGCACGCGCACCAGTCCGATCACAGCGAGAAACACGCCGAGAATAAGCCCCACGATGGCTTCGCGCCGCATCACCTTCCACCAATCGCTCAGGCCGATGTCGCCCACAGCCATCGCCCGGATGATCAGGGAGGTGGCCTGCGAACCGCTGTTGCCGCCGGAGGAGATGATCAGCGGAATGAAGATGGCCAAAGCGAGCAAGGTGCTGAGTTCCGTTTCGAAGCGTTCCATGGCGGACGCCGTGAACATCTGTCCGAGAAAAAGCACGGCCAGCCAGCCGCTGCGCTTTTTGAACAGGGTCCAGATGTCGGCGTTCAGGTACGACGTATCGAGGGCCGACACACCCCCCATTTTCTGAAAGTCTTCCGTGGCTTCTTCTTCGGCGACGTCCAGCAAGTCGTCGACCGTGACAATACCGAGGAGGATTCCGGAACTGTCGACCACAGGCAGAACGATCTTGTCGTATTTCTTGAGCATGTCGACCGCCACTTCCCGGTCTTCCGACGCATGGATGGCCACGTATTGCTCATCGGTGATGTCGGACACCAGGTCGTCCGGCTTGGCCAGGATCAAGGCGCTCAGATCCAGCGAATCGATGAGAAGCCACTGCGTGTCGGTCACGTAGATCACGTTGATGGTTTCCGACGTCTTGCCCATCTGGCGGATGTGGTCGAGCGCTTGCTGGATGGTCCAATTCGGACGCACCGCCACATAATCGGGCGTCATCAGTCGTCCGACGCTGTCTTCCGGATACCCGAGCAGCTGGCGCACCTCCTTCAGATCCTGAGGGGAGAGCAGATTCAGCAGGCGTTGGGTGACCTGGCCGGGGAGCTCATCCAACAGCATCGTCCGGTCATCCGGCGCCAAGTTGGCCAAGAGGTGACGGGTTTCCTCCGCGGTGAGGTCGTCGAGAAGGGAATTCTGATATTCGGGCTCGAGGTA
>CAYVRS010000026.1:0-3348 GCA_964454075.1 uncultured Chitinophagales bacterium | reverse complement strand
CTCCGAAGAGAGGTGCCTGGGCAGGATGCGGAAGAACACGACGCGCTCGCCCGGTTCCTGCTCCATCATGATGTCCGCGATTTCGGCGACCGGCCACTCTTCCATGATATCCCTCAGCTCCGCCCATTTCTGGGTGGCGATGAGTTCGCGGATTTCAGGAAGGAGCAGTTCTTTGGTCATAAGGCGAAAGGTACGGCGTTTGGATCATTGGTACCGAGAGTGACCTTCTTTCGGCGTCCACGGGTCGTTTGGCGCGTAGCGTTTCCAGAGTAGGGCGGAGACATCGCGGAGCAGAACGTAGCCAGCGTTGTCGACGTTCCAGGAGCGGTCTTCCTGGTTCTTTGTGATCACGCAGAACACATACGGACCCGTCGGCGAGTGGACCAGCACCACTTCCGAACGCGAATGGCTCACCGCGCCCTGTTTCGAGGCCGCTTCGATATGGGGCGGAATCGCGGATAGCGCTTCTTTATCCCACAGGGATTTCGACATCAGGCGGAGCATCTCTTCGCTGGCCGCCGGACTCACTACCTCGCGCCGGTGGATCTTGGTCATCAATCCCGCCATTTCACGGGGAGTGGTGACCCCCCATCCGTACCGCTGACGGATCTCCTCCCGGCCAGGTGTTCGGGAATTCACCCGGGTGTGCTCCAGTCCAAGCGCGGCCATATGCTCGTTGATCACGGTGCCGGTTCCGGCCAGATGCTGCAGCCAAAGGCTCGCCGTGTTGTCGCTGAACGACATCATGAGGAAGGCGGTCTTATGCAGACTGATTTCGGCGCCGTGCGTGAGCTGACCCACGACATCGGTTCCGGGATAGACGAAGGTGGTGTCGTACGACATCGGGGCGTCGTAGGTGAGTTCCCCCGATTCCAATTTCGCGAAGATGCCGACCAGGATGGGAATCTTCACCATGCTCGCGGTCGGGAAGAGCGAATCGGCTTGGATGGAGGCGGTCTCTCCGGTCACCAGGTGCTCCACATAGATGCCCACATCGCCTTTGAAGCCGGACGCCAAAGCGCGGAGTTCGGATTCGAGCGTTTCTTGCGCGAAGACCGGGGTGAGGGGAACGAGGCTTAGCAGGAGGAGTAGGGCGCGTTTCATGGTCAGGACACTCGGTTGAAGAAACGGTAGGGAAGCAGCCAGGCCAGCAGGTGGATCAGCCACCAGCGTTTGGGGATGTAGCTGCGTTGCGATTTCCGCCGGATGGCGGCCACCATCTGGCGTGTGGCATAGGTCACATCCACCGTCCAGAACATGGAGGTGAGACGCTCGGTCATGGGAGTATGGATAAACCCGGGACGGATGTCGGTGACATGCAGCGTCCAGCCTTCGGCCTTGGCACGGCTTCTCAGGCCCTGCATGAAGCTGGAGATGAAGGCTTTGGAGGCGCTGTAGGTGACGCTTCGGCCGCTGGGCACCTGAGAGGCTACGGAGCTGATACCGACGAGCTGTCCGCCCCCTCGCTTCTTGAAGTGGTCGTAGGCCGTGAGAGAGAGAGCGGCAAAACCGCGGGCGTTGATGTCGATCACTTCGCGCACACGTTCCCACTCGCCTTCCTTGCCTTGGCCGGAGACGCCGGCGTTCAGCACGATGAGGTCCGTGTCGCCGAGCTCAACCAACAGCGTGGTCAATGCGGCGCGGGAGGCGTCTGCTTCGGCCACATCCATCGTGGCGATGAGGCAGCGTGAGGGCAACTCCTGCTGAAGCGCGAGGAGGAGGTCCGTCCGTCGACCGGTGAGCCCCAGCTCCACGCCTTGGGCGCTGAGCTGGATCGCCAGTTCACGCCCGATTCCGGACGTGGCGCCGACGATCACCGCGCGAGTCACGCCTTGAAGGGTGCGAGTTCAGGATAACGGGTGGAGATCCAGGAGACCGCGCCGAAGAGGACCGCATTGAAGAACAGGTCGCCCAGCAAGGTGTAATGGAAGAAGGGGATAGCCAAGGTGTAGCTGGTGAGCAGACCCGTCAGGTCTTGCGAGTAGTAGCCGCTTCCCAGCCAGACCGCGAAATTGGTGATCAGGAAGAACAGGATGGACCCGGTCAGCGAGCCGGAGGCGATCGCCATAGGCGAGCGGTGGCGGCCCACCACGAACCCGATGCCGATGATCAGCGCGAAGCTCAGATAGACGGCCCACATGGTGTCGTGGAACCCGAGGATCGCATCGCTGAGAAGCATCACGCCGAAGGTGGCGATAAAGGCCCAGGATTTGTTTGTGAAGTACGCGCCGCCGAGCAGGGCGATGGCCGCCACAGGCGAGACATTGGGCAATCCGGTGCCGATCAGACGGAACAGCGCCGCGATGAAGACGACGGCGAACAGGAAGAGATGTCGGTTGGAAGGCATAAAAAAAGAGGATAGGGTGGCTATCCTCTCAAGATACAAAAAAACCGACGCCGGGCTTAACGGTTCACGACTTCCAGAAGGATCTCGATGTCCACCTCGTTGCCGATGGTCGAGGTTTCGATATAGCTGCCGGTGCCTACTCCGTAGTCGTTGCGCAGCACTTGGTAGTTGGCTTTGAAGCCGGCCACGGTGCCGCCACGCGGATGCGGCATGGAACCGAGGAAGGTGAACGGAAGACGGATGTCTTTGGTCACGTCTTTGATGGTGAGCTTGCCGACCGCTTCGAAGGTGTTCTCACCGGTCTTGCGGATGTCGTTGCTCACAAAACGCAGGGTGGGGAATTTATCGGTCTCGAAGAAATCAGCAGTACGGAGGTGGCCGTCGCGACGCTCATTGGCCGTGTTCACACTGCCTGCGTTGATCGTCATGTTGATGCTGCTGCCTTTGAGGTTGGCCGGATCGAAGCGGATCACGCCGTCCCAATCGCCATAGCTGCCCGAGACCGGGGTGAAGAAGTGGCGGATCTTGAAGTTGATGGAGCTGTGGGCTTTGTCGACCGACCACAGGGTGGCTTCCTGGGCCGTAGCGGCCGAAGCGCTGACCAAGAGGAAGAGGCTGAAGAGGATGGATTTCATATGGGGTTTAAGGAACGGGTGAATTGTTTGTTTAAACAAATATACGTCTGTTTTTGCCTCCGCACTTTTATTTGCACGATTTAACGGCGACCTTGACGCTTTCTTCTTCTCCTAACTTTTCGACCGATATGAGACGTTCCTTGCTCCTCATCCTTCTTATCGCGGCCTCCGTGGCTGTTCACGCGCAGTCGCGCCCGGTTCCCAAAGGCGTCGCGCCGGGGTATGGCGCGTTGAAAACCACGGCGGAAGAGGTTGCGGGCGAACCGGTTGCGCTGGAGGGCTGGGAGTTGAAGATCGATGCGTTGGGAAGGATGCTGATCGCGGGAGAGGCGTCGCGGAGCAAGGCGAATCCGCAAGGCGAAGGCC
>CAYVRS010000025.1:17207-19174 GCA_964454075.1 uncultured Chitinophagales bacterium | reverse complement strand
CTCGACGCCGAAGATGCCAGAGAAATCACCGGAAAGTCGAGGCCGGGACGAGGTCTGCGCAGCGTCTCCGAAGGTGGATTCGTGACCGTCGGCACGCGTCTGGCCACCTTGCAGAACGTGGACCGCATCCGCATCGAATTCTCCGTGCCGGAACGCTATGCGGCGAGTGTCCGAAACGATGAACGCATCAGTTTCACCAGGCAGGGGTCGGATAAGACCTACGAGGCTACCATTACCGCGATCGAACCGCGCATCGATCCGAACACCCGCACCTTGGCGATCCGTGCCACGGCGGCCAATCCCGACCGACGCATCCTACCCGGAGCGTTCGCTCAGATCACCTATTCGTTGCGCGAGATCGAGAACGCGCTGATGGTGCCGGCGGAAGCCTTCGTCCCCGAATCCGGTCAGATTTTCGTATTTCTGCACAAGGCAGGCAAAGCGCAACGGGTGGCGGTGCAGACCGGCATCCGCACCGATGCGCAGATCCAGGTGCTGGAAGGCATCGCGCCCGGCGATACCGTACTCACCACGGGCATCCTTCAGCTGCGCGGGGGGATGCCCGTCCGGCTCACCGCCATCGACGAGGTGCCTCAGCCATGAGTCTGTCGTCCATCAGCATCCGGCGGCCCGTTCTGGCCTCTGTGATGTCGATCGTCATCGTGCTGTTCGGCATCATCGGTTACACCTACCTGGGTGTGCGTGAATATCCGGCGGTCGATCCACCTGTCGTCACCGTATCCACAACCTATGTTGGCGCGAACGCGGATGTGATCGAATCGCAGATTACCGAGCCCCTTGAGGAATCGATCAACGGTATCGCCGGCATCCGCACCCTGACGTCCGTGAGCCGCGAAGGGCGCTCGAACATCACCGTCGAGTTCTACCTGGAGACGGACATGGAAGCCGCAGCCAACGACGTTCGCGAGCGGGTGTCCAGGGCTCAACGGAACCTTCCGGTGGATGTGGAGCCGCCCATCGTCACCAAAGCGGACGCCGATTCCGATCCGATCGTTTTTGTTAGCGTGGCCAGCGATTCCAGATCCATTCTTGAAGTGTCCGACATCGCCAGCACCCGCATCAAGGAACGGATGCAGACCATTCCTGGCGTGTCGGCCGTGAACATCTGGGGAGAGAAACGCTACTCGATGCGCCTCTGGTTGGATCCGGCCAAGCTCGCCGCCTACAACTTGACGCCGTTGGATGTGCGCCGCGCCCTCGACCGTGAGAATGTGGAGCTGCCCGGCGGACGTATCGAAGGACAGACCGTGGAACTGTCCGTCCGCACCCTGAGCCGCCTGGTGACGCCTGAAGAGTTCAGCAATGTCATCATCCGAGAATCGAACGGCAACGTGGTTCGACTTCGGGATGTCGGCTCGGCCGAAATCGCCCCTGAGAATCTCCGCACCGTGCTCAAGCGCGACGGAGTGGCCATGGTGGGCGTGGTACTCATCGCCCAGCCGGGCGTGAACAACATCGCCATCGCCGACGAGTTCTACCGCCGCTTGGAAACCATCCAGGCGGATCTTCCTCCGGACATCAAACTGGCCATCGGGTTCGACATCACCAAGTACATCCGACAGTCGATCGCCGAAGTGCAGGAGACCGTGATCACCGCCTTCATCCTGGTTGTGATGATCATCTTCATGTTCCTGCGCGACTGGCGCACCACGCTCATTCCGGTCGTGGTGATTCCGATTTCGCTCATCGGATCGTTCTTCATCATGTACATCGCCGGATTCTCCATCAACGTGCTCACGATGCTGGGCATCGTGCTGGCGATCGGCCTCGTGGTCGACGACGCCATCGTGGTGATGGAGAACATCTACTCGAAGATCGAAGGCGGCGCCAAACCCATGGACGCCGCGCAGGAGGGAAGCGTGGAGATCTTCTTCGCCGTCATCTCCACCACCACGGCCTTGGTCGCCGTGTTTCTGCCGGTCATCTTCCTGGAAGGGCTCACGGGC
>CAYVRS010000025.1:968-17064 GCA_964454075.1 uncultured Chitinophagales bacterium | reverse complement strand
CTCCTCCTTCGTCGCATTGACCCTCACGCCCATGCTCTCGGCGCGTATCCTGAAAAAACGGGATGTGCAGCCTTGGATCTATCGGTTCAGCGAGCCCTTCTTCACCGCCTTGAACTCGGGCTATGAATCGTCATTGAGGGCGTTCATGCGACGCCGCTGGTTGGGATGGGCGATGGTCGTTCTCTCCGCCGGCCTGATCGTCGGTCTCGGTTCGCAGCTTCAGACCGAACTCACCCCCATGGAAGACCGCGGCCGCATGCGCATCTCCGCCACCGGACCCGAAGGCACCACCTTCGAATTCATGGACCGCTATCTGATGGAAGTGGTGGATGTGGTCCGCGACAGCGTACCGGAGGCCCAGGCGGTCATTTCGGTGACCTCGCCAGGATTCGGCTCCAGCTCGGTCAACTCCGGCTTTGTCAACATCATCCTCAAAGATGCCGACCTTCGCGGGCGTTCGCAGCAGCAGATCGCCGATCAGCTCACCAACACCCTGAAAGGATATTCCGCGGCAAGGGCTTTCATCCTGCAAGACCAGACCATCGGAGGTCGCCGCTCCGGGCTCCCCGTCCAGTTCGTGATTCAAGCGCCGAACTTCGATAAACTCACCGAAATCCTGCCTCAGTTCGTCGAGCAGGCGCGCCAGGATCCGACATTTTCGGTTGTGGATGTGGACCTGAAATTCAACAAACCCGAAATCCAGATCGAGATCAACCGTGAACGCGCCCGCAGTCTCGGCGTCTCCGCCATCGATGTGGCGCAGACCCTCCAACTGGCTCTGAGCGGCCAGCGCTTCAGCTATGTGATCATGGACGGGAAACAGTATCAGGTGATCGGACAGCTCTCGCGTGAATTCCGTGACGCCCCCATCAATCTGCGCAGCCTCTTCGTGCGAAACGACAGGGGAGAAATGATCCAGCTCGACAACCTGGTGACACTGAGCGAGCAGGTGAGTCCGCCGGCACTCTACCGGTTCAACCGATATGTGAGCGCCACGGTCACGGCCGGACTGGCTCCAGGCAAGACCTTGGGAGACGGCATCGACGCGATGAACGCCATCGCCGAAACCACACTCGAGGACAGTTTCACCACCACATTGGCCGGGACCTCCCGCGATTTCGCGGAATCCTCATCCAGCCTGGTCTTCGCATTCGCGTTGGCCATCGTACTGATCTATCTGGTGCTTGCGGCGCAATTCGAAAGCTTCCGAGACCCCTTCATCATCCTGTTCACCGTGCCTCTGGCTGTGGCGGGCGCCGTGCTGTCTCTGTGGCTGTTCGGCCAGACGCTCAACATCTTCTCCCAGATCGGCATCATCATGCTTGTGGGATTGGTGACCAAGAACGGCATCCTGATCGTGGAGTTCGCCAATCAGCGCAAAGAGACGGGCTTGGATGTGCTTGAATCGGTGGTAAGCGCCTCGGTGGTGCGGTTCCGCCCGATCCTGATGACCAGCGCGTCGACCATCCTCGGATCGCTTCCCATCGCCTTGGCCTTGGGTGCCGGTTCGGAAAGCCGGGTCTCCATGGGCATCGCCGTCATCGGCGGCCTGCTCTTCTCCTCCCTTCTCACCTTGTATGTGATTCCCGCTGTTTACGGTTATTTGAGCAAGGACGCGAACTAGGGCTTGACGCAGGGTCTGTCTTGGAGTAAATTTTAGGCAAAACTAAAAAAGGACTCCGATGATCGATTGGTTCACAGCGCAAGATCCCTTGTTCCAGGCGTTTCTGGCTGGGATGTTCGGATGGGGGATGAATGCCTTAGGCGCATCCTCCGTCTTCTTTTTCAAGACCTTCAACCGGAAGGTGATGGACACCATGCTCGGTTTCGCCGGGGGTGTGATGCTTGCGGCCAGTTTCTGGTCGCTGCTGAATCCTGCCATCGCCATGTCGGAGGCTTCCGGCGGTAGCGGATGGTTTCCGGCCGTGGTCGGCTTTCTGAGCGGTGGAATCGCCATCCGCCTGTTGGATTCGGTGATCCCTCACGTCCATTTGGGCTTTCCAATATCTGAAGCGGAGGGACCCAAGACGAGTTGGAGGCAAAGCACACTGTTATATATGGCCATGACCTTGCACAACATCCCGGAAGGATTGGCGGTAGGTGTGGCTTTCGGCGGGTTGGCCATGGGAGTTCCTGAGGCGACCTTGGGTGCGGCCGTGTCTTTGGCCATCGGCATCGGTCTGCAGAACTTTCCGGAAGGGGCGGCGGTGGCGATTCCGCTTCGCAGAGACGGCATGCCGGTAGGGAAGAGCTTCAATCTCGGGCAGTCTTCGGCCATCGTAGAGCCGATATTCGCCGTAATCGGTGCCGCGTTGGTCATGGTCATGGAACCCATCCTGCCGTACGCATTGAGCTTCGCGGCCGGGGCGATGATCTTCGTGGTGATTGAGGAAGTCGTGCCCGAATCCCAGCGGAACGGGAACACCGACATGGCGACCCTGGGGGCGATGGTCGGCTTCGCGGTCATGATGGTGTTGGATGTAGCCCTGGCGTAAATAATTTTGCGAATTGCGATTCAAGTATTAGATTGCCGGGAAGTGTTTCAATAGGTCGAATGGGTCATTCACCCAGAACGCTTGTGTCGGGACTTTACGACGACGCATTATCTTGCTAACCAACAATCAAACATGAGGTCATATATGTTAAAGAAGCTACTTTCTATCGTAGCATTAGCATTGGTGTTGCCACTGAGTGTGTATGCCCAGAACGGGTCTGTCACAGGAAGGGTAACCGATAAAAACACCGGTGAGGAACTAACAGGAGCGAACGTGTTCATTCGCGAGATCTCCAGAGGTGCAGTCACCGATTTGGACGGTAAATACACGATCAGCCAAGTGCCGGCAGGGCGTTACACCCTGGTGGTCACCTACATCGGCTACCGCGAATCGCGGGCGCTTGTTGAGGTTGGTACGGGTAGCCTCCAAGCCGATTTCCAACTCGACGCCGACTTGCTCGGTCTTGAAGAGGTGGTTGTCACCGGTGTATCCGATGCGACATCCCAACGGAAACTAGCGTTCACGGTTGGCCGGGTAAGTTCCAGTGATTTGGACAACGCTCCTGCTACATCCGCCGCTGGTGCACTCCAAGGTAAAGTCGCCGGTGTGAAAGTGATTTCCGCCAGCGGTGCTCCCGGTAGCGCTCCAACCATCCGTCTTCGTGGTTCCACGTCCTTGACGGGTTCCCAGCAACCACTGATCATCGTTGACGGTATCGTTCTCGACGGTACACTCGCCGATATCAACTCGGAAGACATCGAAGCAATCGAGGTCATCAAAGGTGCTTCCGCCGCTTCCCTGTACGGTTCGCGCGCAGCCAACGGTGTGGTCCAGATCATCACCAAGCGTGGTCAGTACCTCTCCGAAGGCCAGACCCAAGTCACCGTCCGTAACGAATATGGCGTGTCTTCTGTATCGAAATTCCTCGACATGTCGATGAGCCACCCGTACCAAGTCGACGCCAATGGCGATTACGTGCTTGACGGAACCGGCAGCCGCATTCTGGAAACCGACCGTATCGCCGACAACCCCTACAAAGGTGGTCGCGATCTGCAGAAAGAACTCTTCAAATCGGGTTCCTTCATGACGAACTTCATCTCGCTCCAGCGCAACACGGGTACCGGCAACTACGCCGTATCGGTGACGAACAACCAGAGCGAAGGGATCCTCTTCGGCACCACCGGTTACGGCCGTCAAACCGTCCGTGTGAACGTCGACCAGAGCATCACCGACTACCTGAAGTTCTCCGCATCCACCTCCTTCGCGCAGTCCGACCAAGAACCGGTTCCGCAAGGCCCGGGTTCGCCGTTCTTCGACATCTTGATGCTTCAGCCGGATGCCGACATCTACGGAATGAACGCCAACGGTCAGAAATACAATCTGCGTGCCGACCCGTATGTGCAGGAAGAAAACCCTCTCTACGCTCTTGAGTATGTCGAGTATGACTTCCGCCGTACCCGTATCCTCGGCGACTTCCGCTTGAACTACCAACCGGTGGATTGGGCGAGCCTGGAAGCCAGCTATGGCTATGACCGCGCTCAACAGCGTAACTCCACCTACACGCCTCTTGGTTTCCTGACCATCGGTTCCGGTGGTGTTCCGACTCCTGGCGACGGTTCCTTGAACAAGTACAGCAACAACAACACCGCCAGCATGTTCATGACGACGGCGACGTTCTCCAAACAGTTGCTTGGCGCGTTCAACACCCGACTTCGCTTGTCCTATCAATTGGAAGACCGTATCTATGACGAATTCTCCGTCACCGGCTCCAAATTCACGGTATCAGGCATTCCGCGCCTTGACATCACGGACAACGAAACCCGTGGTGCCTCTTCCTACTCGCAACAGATCATCACGGAGAACGTGTTCGGTCTGTTTGACATCGACTACAAAGACAAATACATCGGTAGCTTCCTTATTCGTCAAGACGGTTCGTCCGAATTCGGTGCCGACCAGCGCTACGCGACCTACTTCCGTACATCCGCGGCCTACCGTGTGACCGAAGATGTCACCATCCCCGGCGTGCAAGAGTTGAAACTCCGTGCGTCGTACGGTACCGCAGGTCTGCGCCCAGGATTCGGTGCCCAATACGAGACGTTCAACGTATCATCCGGTTCGCCGACTCCGGTCAACCTGGGTAACCCGGACTTGAAGCCTGCCCGCTCCGCTGAAACCGAAATCGGCTTCGATATGGAATTCGGCAAACGCTTCTCGGCTCAAGTGAACTACGCCACCAAGACCACCGAAGACCAGATTGTTCTGGTGCCGTTGTCGTCGAAAGCCGGCGGATTCTCCAGCCAGTGGCAGAACGCTGGTACCTTGGATGCGACCACGTGGGAAGCGCAATTCGGTGCGATTGTTCTCGATCAGAACAACATGCGCTGGACGGCCAACATCAACTTCGACCGCACCCGTCAGAAAGTAACCGAAATCAACTTCCCATCGCGTCTTGTAGGTCCGGGCGAGCAATCGAACGGTATCTTCTTCCTGACCGAGGGTGAGAATTTCGGTATCATGTATGGTCGCCGTTGGGTCAAATCCTTTGCCGAACTGCAGAAAAACCCTGCCTATGCCACGGCGGTTGAAACAGACTACGAAGTCAACTCCGATGGTTACCTGATCCGCAAAAACACGGATGGCAGCAGCCGCATCGGTACTCCGACCGAAGCCCCAATCCGCTACTTCGAAGTGAACGAAGCTGGTCAGCAAATCGGTGACTTCAAAATCGGTGACACCAACCCTGATTTCAACTTCTCCATCTCGAACACATTCAGCTGGAAGAGCCTTTCGGTCTACGCATTGCTGGACGCGCAAGTGGGTGGTGAGTTGTACAACCTGACCAAACAGTGGACCTTCCGCGAATTGCGTCATGGTGACTTCGACCAACGCGGCGTGGCCGACAGCAAGAAAAAAGCGGTGACCTACTACCAGGCTCTGTACGATGCCAACAACGCGAACGAATACTTCGTGGAAGAAGGCGGCTACGTGAAACTGCGTGAGGTTGCTGTGAACTACACCCTCAATCGCAAACAGCTCGGTTTCTTGGGTGAAAGCATCGACCGTGTCCGATTCGGTATCGTAGGTCGTAACCTGCTTACCTTCACGAAATACAGTGGATACGATCCAGAAGTATCCGGTCTTTCCGGTGACGCTTCCAACTACCGGATCGACACCTACAACTACCCGAACTTCCGGACCTTCACCGGTGTTATCGAAATCACTTTCTAACCCCAATAACACGAACACATGAACTCACTCATGAACCTAACACATAAGTATGGCAGGATCCTCGCATCCTCCCTGCTCGTGCTCGGTCTTGCGGGATGCGCCGACCTTGTTGTCGACAACAAGAACGAACCCGATAAGACAATCGCTTTGTCTAGACCGGATGACATTCTCGGTCTGATCCAAGGTGGTTACGAAAACTGGGCCCTCTACTCGATGGCCTACCAAACCGCACCGTTGCTGGTTCAAGCGGACTGGTTCACCGGTACCGTCGGCAACTTTTGGGTAAACAACGCAGGTCACGAGCCGCGCGAAGCTTACCCGAACACCCCAACAGGTGCATATCCGATGGTAACCACTTTCCACTGGACCTACTACAACCGTTCGATCGCCAATGCCAACCTGGCCTTGGGCGCGATCAGAGACGGTGTGGTGATCACCGACAACGCGACCACGCTGCAAGCAAAAGCCGCCGGTCAGTTTCTTCAAGGTGTCCTCTACGGTCACTTGGGGCTGATCTTCGACCAAGCCTTCGTGATTGACGAAAACACTGATCTCACCAACCAAGCGGCTATCAATCTCTTGCCATATGATGAGGTGATTGAAGCCGCTTTGGCCAAATTGGCTGAGGCCAATGCCACGGCTGATGCCGCTCTGGCCGCCGGTTCGACCGGTATTAGCACCGACTTCATTCCGGAATTGGGTCCGATCGACGAGCGCCTTGCCGGTGCTGGGACGATTGACTGGGCCGAGTTCAAGAAGATTTCGAACAGCTATGCCGCATCGTTCATCGCTCAATCGCCACGCAGTTCTGCGGAATACGCCGCTGTGGATTGGGCGCGTGTCCATACTCTGGCTACGAACGGGATCGACTTCGACTTCGCTCCCATTTCGGACGACAACAACTGGGGCCCGATTCTGTACCTCTACATGAACGTGGACTGGTTCCGTGTCGACCTGAAGATCGTCAACAAACTGGATCCGTCGCAGCCGACCAGCTGGCCGACCGCGTCCGGTGCTGTTGCTCCTGAGCCGGTTTCCGTTGACCAACGGTATGGCGCAGGCAAAGACTACGTCTATCAAGCGGCTTGGTCGATCTTCCGTCCTGACCGTGGTGTGTTCAAACGCTCCCACGTTCGCTACGCTCGTTACAACGAGTTTGGAAACGGTGTGACCTGGGATGACCCGATGCCGATGTTGCTCAAAGCTCAAAACGATCTTCTGATCGCTGAAGCCGAGCTCAACCGCACCGGTGGCAATCTGGCCAACGCGATCGCCAAAATCAACGATACCCGCGTAGGTCGTGGTGGTCTTACTGCCCTCGATGGTACGACGACCTCAGCTCAAGCACGCACCGCTTTGGAATACGAATGGGACATCGAAGTAGGCCCGACCGGTCCTGCATTCTTGAGCCCATGGTACAACAAACGCCGCTGGGGTCAACTCCAGTCTGGTTCCATGTTGCACCTCCCGGTACCTGCCACTGAGCTTGGAGCCCTGCAAATGGACTACTACACCTTTGGTGGCGGTGGTGAAGGCAGCGCTCCGAAAGGACTTGGCAAGACGGTTCGTCCGATCCTCTGATTTGGTTCATCCAATGAAAAAAGGCTTCATCCTCGCGGATGAAGCCTTTTTTTTGCCTTGAAAACAAGTGGAAAGATTTAGAGGTCGTACCGTCGTCCGGCCATTTCCGACTTCAGCTCGAACGCCACTTTCTTGATGATTTCGCGTCCGGATTCATCGTATTCGAGCATGATCCATTCTTGAGCCCCGGCTTTACGGTACTCCGTGATTCCTTCGAACAGAATCGTGAACAGGGGAGTCTGCGAGTATTCGCCACGCATGTATGGACGTCCACGCAAGATCACTTTGGTACGCGCTTCCGAAATCCCGCGCGCCAACTCGGTTTCTGTCGGGAGGCGGATTTTCCAGTCGGTTTCCAGATAGAATTCGGAGCTAGATTCCTGGCGGTAGACCAGATAATTCTGTCGCAGCAACACCCGTTCGGTATATCGGTTGAAATCGTCTTGTGAGGAGATGCTGATGGTTTCTTTGACCACATTCTGTTTGGCACCCGTGGTGCCTTCCGAGACTTTGCAGCCGCCGAGAGAGACCGCTGCCAAGGCGGCCACGACAAAGGTTCTGTACCTTCCGTTACGTAAGATCATATGGGATGGGATTGGTTGGGTATTGATTAATTGCGACATCCGAAGAACTTAGGGATTCAGGAGCACATATCCCGACTTCCAATTTTCCACCATTTCGTACTCGATGGTGTGGAAGAACCGCTCACGCAGCAGGATGTAGTGCTGGTATGGGAAGAAGCTGTCGGCCACTCTCGGCCTGTAGAATCGGAAGATGTATCGCGTATCGTTGCGGTTGTAGGAGTAGTACCAGATGCTGCTGTCGAGGTTGTTCTCGACATACCAAGGCGGACCGAACAGGATGAACACCATCCCCATGTCGGTTTTCCATCCTTCCTTGAAGTTGGCGAATTGCTTGTTGGCCTCCTCGACCCTGGAATAATACAATTCGACGACCTGAGCGGCGCGGGAGCGGTTTCGGATGTTTGCCAGCCAGAAGGTATCCACAGCTTTTTTCAGTGAGTCCGGATTCTGGATCCGAATCATTTCTTCGTGATCCTTCCGGTTCATCAGATATACCAAGGGTTCCGCCATTTCGCGTATGCTACGCACATTGGGGTACCATGCGCTTTTCACTCCGAATTCACGTGCCCGCGTTTCGACAGAGCCGTCCGGTTGCTTCACCTGCACTTCCAATCGATAGTTACCTGATTCAGGCATCGGCATGGTATGTCGCAAGCGCACAGGGCGGACATCACCCTTCAAGACCGCGGAGTCCGTCAGGATGGACTTGGCACCGCTCGTTTCAATCCCTTTGTATTGGATGCTGCCCGGACTGATCGGAATTCCCGCCATCTGTCTCGCTGATTCCACATCAGACTCATAACGAAGGAGTTGGATGGTGACCGTCGAGGAATCCACGGATTCAGGTACCAGGAACTGGTTCTCAAAAATCAATCCGTCGAAACGGTTCTGGACATCATGGGTGGTGATGGAGATCACACCGTCGGCGATAACTCCCTCCAATCCGTACAGACGGACGGGAGTCATGCCGATGCGTGATTCGGAGGCCACGGGGATGGATGTGGTGGCTTTCCGGGCGGTCTGCTGATTTGATGAGTTGTCCGTGAGGGTGATCATGATCTCGAACTCACCGGAAGTCACTGGAATCGTCTCCACCACGGTATGCAGCTCTGTGGATTGGACGATCTCACCAGCGCGGCCTTCCAAGGTGATGGGAATCTGCATGGATGTGAGTCCGGTACGGGATTTCTGATCGACCTTGATCACCTGGACCGTCAGCGTGGCCGAGGCGCTGGTCACACCTTCTTCGCTCTTGTAGACCAGGCTGCCTTTCACAATATCGGCCACCACCTGGATGGAGGGGGTGTCGTCGTCTGCGAAATACCCGATCGCGGACACCCGCACCTCCGGAAAACCTTCCCGATAGCCATACCCGGAACCCCGTTCCGTCGTGGCCTCGTCGGTCCCTGCGCAGGCTGTCAGAATCACCGGAAAAAGGGTGAACATGAATCGTTTCATTCTTGCATCTCCATATTGGTCGAACCTCGGGTATGATAACGGTACTGAGCCTAAAACCCGTTATCTTCACTCGAACTTTAAGGGATATCCAGCATCATTTCATGTTAAGAAGCATCGAACGCCGCACGAAAATCGTCTGTACCATCGGGCCCAGCACGAACACCTACGAACGCATCCTCGATCTGGCCAACGCCGGGATGAACGTCGTCCGCTTGAATTTCTCTCACGGCTCTCACGACGACCACCGCAAAGTGATCGAACACATCCGGGAAGTCTCCAAAACCCTGCAATACAGCATTCCGATCCTGATGGATCTGCAAGGTCCGAAAATCCGTGTCGGACAGATGACCGACGGCGCCCAGATCATCACCACCGGTGATTATGTAACCCTCACACCGGATCTCAGCGTTCAGGGCTCTTCCAAAATCATCCCCATCGATTATCCCACCTTGGCCAAGGAAGCGAAAGAAGGGGATGTGATCTTGCTGGATGACGGCCTGTTCGAATTCAAAGTCCTCAAAACCGACGGCGACAAGATCGATGCCTTGGTGGTGAACGGCGGCCTTCTCAAATCGCGCAAGGGTGTGAACCTGCCCGGCATCAAACTGTCGATTTCTTCGATGTCCGAAAAAGACATCGCCGACCTGGAGTTCGGTCTGTCGATGGGAGTCGATCTCGTGGCCTTGTCCTTCGTGCGTTCGGCCGACGACGTGCAGCAGCTCATCTCGCGGGTGCGTGCGGCCGGATCCAATGCCGGCATCATCGCGAAGATCGAAAAACCGGAAGCCTTGGATGTGATCGACGAGATCATTGAGGAAGCCGACGGTGTGATGGTGGCCCGTGGCGACCTCGGCATCGAAATCCCTTCCGAGCGCGTGCCTTTGGTGCAGAAGAGCATCATCCAGGCTTGCCGTGCGGCGGGTATGCCGGTGATCACCGCCACTCAGATGCTGGAATCGATGATCGTGAACCCGCGCGCCACCCGTGCGGAGAACTCTGACGTGGCCAACGCCATCCTAGACGGTACCGACGCCATCATGCTGTCCGGAGAGACGGCTTCCGGCAAATTCCCGATCGAGGCCGTCGCCCAGATGGATCGCATCGCACGCACCATCGAGGCCAATGCCGAGAATTTCTATAGCAACATGCCCTTCATCAAGCCGGAGTGGAAGGAGAAGCAGGTCATCGAATCGCTCAGTTACACCTGCGTGGAACTGGCGGAGATGGTGGGCGCGAAAGTGATCGCCACCATCACGCATTCCGGATCCACGGCACGGCGCATCGCCAAATACCGGCCGAAAGTCCCTGTGTTCGCATTCACTGAAAGCGTGGATGTGCGCCGGCAACTGAACCTGGTCTGGGGCGTCACCTGCGTCAAGCTCGACACCTTGTTCGATACCGACCGCAGTGTGCAACTTATGGAAGACTTTCTCAAGGAGAACGGCGTTGTCAAAGCGGGAGACCGCATCGTGATCGCGACCGGAATCCCCATCACCCAACGGGGACGCACCAACATGGTTAAGATCAGCACGGTTGAGTAGGTACACACGGGCATATGCGACCCTTCTGGCCATCCTGGTTCTGACAGGATGCACCGCGGCACTGAAAGACCGTTGGGTCGATTTCAATGCCTATTTCAACACGTACTACAACGCAAAGGAGTCGTTCGAGCGCGGACTTCGCCTCATCGACAACCAGACCGTCACCATCAACACCGCGCGCCCCATCCGCGTGCATCTGACACCGGTCCGTGCGGGTCAGACCGAGTTTGAGAAAACCATCGAGAAAAGCGCGAACGTGCTACGCGAACATGCGGATTCGAAATGGGCTGACGACGCGCTCGAACTCATCGGGAAGTCCTATTTCTACCTCGGGCAGTATTTCTCCGCGGAACAGAAGTTCAACGAAGTGCTGCTCGCCTCACCCAACGACGACCTGCGCCAACGCGCCGTGCTCTGGAAGGGACGCATCTATCTGGAAACCAACCGCGACGCCGAAGGCGTCGAGTATCTGGATGCCCGGCTGACGTCGCAGGAATACACCTGGAACGACCAGGTGCTTGGTGAGATCGACCTGGTTCTGGCCCAGCTCTTCGTGGAATTGGAGGATTTCGAACAGGCGGAAACGCATTTGCGCAGCGGCATCCCCTTGGTGGAAGACCGATCCCTCACAGCCCGTGCCCGATTCCTGCACGGCCAGGTGCTGAATCGCTTGAATCGGCCCGAAGACGCGTTCAAAGCCTTCGATGCGGTCGACCGCTCATACCGCGATTATCAGCTCATCTACCATGCCGAGGTCGAAAAAGGCCGCATCTACCGGATCATGGGGCAATACGATGAGGCCTTGCGCCATTTCACGGCCATGTCCCGGGATGACAAACACTTCGATGAGATCGGGGATCTTCAGTATGAAATCGCGCGCACCTTTCACGACCGCGGCGATGCGGATGCCGCCTTTGATCTGTATACCGATGTGTTGTATGAAAGCCTGAAACCCCCGACGAGGGTCACCACGGCGATGGCGCACTACGGGTTGGCGGAACTTCACCGCTTCGCGTTCGGCGATTACGCGTTGGCGGCGGCGCACTACGATTCATCGGCCCGTGCCGTTACCGATGCCGAGCTCCTGCCTGCCGATTTCGACGCCTTACCGCTGTCGAAAGCCTTCGGCGACCACACCCGGCTCAGCCGCGAATCCTTCAAGCTCGACAGCCTACTGACTATCGGACTGATGACGCGTGAGCAACGAGATTCGGTGATCGCCGCTCTCCGTCAATCCCGTTACATCGCGTATGAGGCGCGTCAGCGGGAACTCCTGCGTCAAGGAACCACCTTGGTGACCACGCGACCGGGCGCAGGTGCCGACGCCGGACAGGCCCAAGGCAACAGCGGGTTCCTCAACCACCGGAATCCGGCCCTGGTGATCCAAGGGTCCGAATCCTTTGCGGCGGTGTGGCAGAAACGACCGCTTGTAGACCATTGGAGAAGGATGGAAGTGGCCCGCAACGCGCGTGTTGAAACCCGCGACGAATCGGGCGCACCCCGGGTCGGATCGACCTTGGTGAGCACCCGCACCGACCTCGACGGCGTGCTCAACATCCTGCTCAACGAGCTGCCTCTTACGGCGGAGCGCCAAGCGGAGACCCGCAAACGTATCGCCGCGCTCGATTACGAAATCGGAAACGTCTTCTATCTCACGCTTGAGATGCCGGACAGCGCGTTGGCGCACTACACCAAAGTCATGAATCGGTTCGCGGACACCGATGTGAGCGCGCAAGCCATGTATTCGATCGCGGATGTGGCCCTTTCCTCGGACGATTCGACCAAGGCACGCCAACTCGCCGAGCGGTTGCGGAGCGACCATGCCGGCACCGTGTACGAAACGCGGCTTTCCCGTCGCGTGGGGTGGATGTCGACGCCAGGGGAGGACGGAGGCGTGGCGTCGGACAGTCTGAGCGCGGCGTTCGACGCGATGATCGCTCATGTGGCGTCTCTTCCACCGGTCGCACGCGCCGATTCGTTGCTCGCGTTTGCGACCCGGAACCGGGATTTCCGTCGCGCGGGGGATCTGATCTACGCGGCGGCCTTGGGTTACGCGGAAGGCGGGGTGCTGGATAGCACCATATCCGTTCTCAACACGTTCGTCGCCAGCTACCCCCAACATCCCAATGTGGCGAAAGCCCGCATCCTGCTGACAGACCTCGAGCCGAAGACCGACGAACCCGCGGATCTCAAAGTCGTGGAATGCTCGACATTGGACCAACCGCTCACTATCCGTGGCGGGATGGATGCCTTCATCCAGGAAAGCGGACTCAAAACGTTGATGGAGCGGGTCGGCGTGGTGGAGGCCGATTTCGAGTTCGACGTGATCGTGAGTGAAGATGGGACCCTTCTGAATGCCGACTCCATCACCGAAGAAGACGAATACGGCTTCATGCTGCTTCTGAAAGACCGCATGAAAACGGGGCTGAGCTATTTTCCACCCGTGTCTGGCGGTGTGCCTGTGCGCACCCGGTGCGACATCGTGATCAGCGTACGGCCCTGAGATAGGCGTCGAGCGTGGTGCCTTCGCGTTGAAGTCTGGAGGCGATGTCCTGATTCAGACGAGCCACGAGCATGGGACCCTCATACACGAGCGCGGTGTAGATCTGAACCAGGTCGGCTCCTGACTCCAAGCGACGTAATACATCCTCCGAGGTGGACACGCCCCCCACGGAAATCACCGTGCGATGGGGGGGAGTGTGTTTTCGGATCACATCCAGCACCCGGATCGCATCCGAACGAAGCGGCCTTCCACTGAGTCCGCCCCGGCCGATCGATTCCAACTGATGTGCCGATGTGATCAGCGAACTTCGGTCGGTCGACGTGTTCACGGCGATGTAACCCGCCACGTCGTGCGATTCGCAGATCTCCAACAAGGGGACGAGATCACGCTCCTGGATGTCGGAGGAGAATTTCACGAGCAGGGGAGCGTCGCATCGAACCGCATCCAACAGGTCATGAAGCGCCTGTGGCTCTTCAAAGGTCTTGCCCTCCTCGGTGTTCGGACAAGACACATTCAGCGCGATGTAGGCCGCATACGGCGCCAATAGGTGCACACTCTCGGCGTAATCGCGGATGGCCGCACCGCCCAAGATCTTGGGATCGTGCGTTTTGGCGATGTTGACACCCAAGGGGACGCTGGATGCGGGAGAGGACCGAAGTTTTTCCGCCAACACCGCCGCACCGTGGTTGTTCAATCCCATGCGGTTGATCAGCGCCTGGTCCTGCGGCAGTCTGAACATGCGTGGGCGCGCATTCCCCGGGCTGGCCACGGCGGTGGCGCTTCCAACCTCCATGAATCCGAATCCGAGTTCGGGAAGGATGCCGATCAGCCGCCCGTTCTTGTCGAACCCGGCCGCGGTGCCGATGGGTGATGGGAACCGATACCCCATGACGTTCGTGGACAACCGTTCATCCGGTCGACCAGCCAACCGGCGGGTCAGGGCACGTGCGAAGACATGTTTTCCCATCCGTTCCGCCAAAGAAAACGTGAGGTCATGCGCGGTTTCGGGATCCATCCTGAACAGGAGGGGGCGGACGAGGGATTTGTACCACATACCGTAAATTACGCACAATGCTTGATGTTCATTCGTATTTGAATCAGCTGCCCATGTTCGGCGCGGTCGGAGCCTCCGCCGCACGGTTCGGCTTGGACGGCATCCGCACACTCTGCGCGCATCTCGGTGATCCGCAGTTCCGCTTCCCGTCCATCCACGTCGCCGGTACCAACGGGAAGGGTTCTGTAAGTTCGATGCTGGCTTCTGTGCACCAAAGCGCCGGTTGCAAGACCGGATTGTACACCTCTCCGCACCTGTTCCGAGTGAACGAACGGGTGAGGGTGGATGGGGAACCGATTCCGGATGAGGCGATGCAACGTTTTTATGAACGGGTGAAGCCGGCGTTGGCGTCCGATCCGGTCACCTATTTCGAGTTCACCACCGCCCTGGCCTTCTGGTGGTTCGCCGAATGCGGTGTGGATGTGGCGATTGTTGAAACCGGTCTGGGCGGACGCTTGGATGCCACCAACATCCTTCAGCCTGAATCCTGCGTGATCACGTCGATCGGCATGGATCATGCGGATGTGCTCGGCCCCACGCTCACCCACATCTCCCGGGAGAAAGCCGGCATTTTGAAACCTGGTAGCAAGGCGGTGATCGGTCCGGTACCCCAGGAGGTCCGATCCGTCTTCAGGGATGCGGCTCCGGATGCGGTCTTTGTCACGGAACCGGACGTGGAGTTCGAGACTGACCTCGAATCTGCGTTTTCAGGCATCCACGTGGCGCTGGTCCGGGCCGCGCTCACGATGGATGTGCCGGAAGAGGCTCTTCGCCACGGGTTCAGCCATGTGCGGTCGCAAAGCGGGTTGCGGGCGCGTTTCGAGCGGTTACGCGCCGACCGTGACTGGTATTTCGACGGGGCGCACAACGTCGACGCGCTGCAGGCGTTGACTTCGTACGTCGCCGTACGCTTTCCAAGCACGCCGCCGACCTATGTCATGGCCTTGATGCGGGACAAGCTCACACACGACGTAGCGGCGGTACTCCGGACCTTGCCGGATCTGCGTTGGGTGGAGCTGGACCTGCCCCGTGCCGCCCGGCTTCAGGATGTTCGGGAGATGGGGATCCAAGCGACGCTCTTTGACGACCCGAACGCCCTTTCCGAATTAAAATTGGCAATCCTAGCCGGAAGTTTTTACTTTTATGAAACCGCGACACGCTGGGTGGACTCCATCCCCTGATGTCGAACGGCCATCCGGCTTTTTTTCCCTTCCTTTGCCGGATCCCTTTACCAGATCAATCACGACGTATTTGTTACGCTGTACATCCGCAACCAAGACGGTATGAGTCAGGATGCATCCTCTTTTGAAGCGATGACGCTGAAATCGCTTCAGGAAAAAGCCCGCGAAATGGGCATTTCCCGCGTCACCGGAATATCAAAAGCCGCACTGATCGGCTCGATGCTCGAGGCGAAGCCTGTCGAGCCGAAGTTCGTCCCTCGCAAGATCGCTGACAAGCAGCAGCAACGTGGACGTCCGCGTCGTGAGGAAGTGCTTCCCGAATTGAAGAAACCGGATCCGAAACCGGTCGCCGAGCCGAAACCCGCTCCGAAGAAGGATGCGCTCGATCAGTTTTTCAATGATTCACCTGCGGTCGAACCGCCCGCGCCGGCTCCGGCGGCAACGTGTCTTGCAGATCGACTTCCAATTCCC
>CAYVRS010000025.1:0-958 GCA_964454075.1 uncultured Chitinophagales bacterium | reverse complement strand
GTCCATGGCGGCGCAACCCGCAGGTTCGAACGCAGCCAACCCGGTGCCTGTCGACCCCGACGCCAATCCCAACCGGCGCCGCAGAAACCGCCGCAAGTGGAATAAGAACAAGAACAAGAACGTCGACTTGTTCGAAGGTGGTGAGGGCGCGGCTCCAGCCGTCAACCAGACCCAAGGCCAGCCGTCTTCGCCGCAAGCGAACCCCCAGCAGCCCAAGCCGAAACCGATGTATGAGGATCTTCCGGTTTCGGAAGCGCCCACCTTGCTGGAACGCATCGCCGAGATCGAACCCAAGTTGGGAGGGTTCATCATCAATGAAGGTACGTTGGAGATCCTGCCGGATGGCTACGGCTTCCTGAGGTCGCTCAATTACAATCTGAGCGCGAGTCCGGACGATATCTACGTCTCACCCTCCCAGATCAAACGCTTCAATCTGCGCCAAGGCGATACGGTGGTGGGAATCATCCGTCCGCCGAAAGTGGGAGAGCGTTATTTCGCCTTGTTGCGCGTGGAAGGGATCAACGGCAAACTTCCCTCGGAAATGGAAGTCCGCGTCGATTTCGAAGATCTGATGCCGATTTATCCGGATGAGCGATACAAATTGGAGCATCTGCCCAGCGAATACTGCACCCGGGTGATCGACCTTTTCGCACCTATCGGGAAAGGCACGCGCGGACTGATCGTGGCCCAGCCGAAGACCGGCAAGACCACCCTGCTCCGCTTGGTGGCCAACGCCGTCGCGGTGAACAACCCCGACACCAAGATTCTGATTCTTCTGGTGGATGAGCGTCCGGAGGAAGTGACGGAGATGGAGCGGTCGGTGACCAACGCCGAAGTGATCGCCTCCACGTTCGACATGAAACCCGAAAACCACAAGAACCTGGCCGAAATCGTCTTTGAAAAAGCCAAGCGCCTGGTGGAAGCCGGTCATGACGTCTTCTTGCTTCTCGACTCCATC
>CAYVRS010000024.1:3493-19580 GCA_964454075.1 uncultured Chitinophagales bacterium | reverse complement strand
ATTGCTGTCCCCCGCATCGATGGCGGCCAGCAAGGTCTTGCCGCCACGCATCTCTTCACGGATCCGGTCGAAGATGAGCACGTTCGCATCCACAGCCATACCGATCGTGAGCACAATGCCCGCGATACCCGGCAAGGTGAGGGTGGCGCTGAACGCGGCCAACATGCCGAAGATCAGGAAGATGTTCGAGAACAGGGCGATGTCGGAGATGACCCCGCCGGTGCGGTAATAGACCACCATGAAGATGGCGACGATGACAAGGCCGATCACGGCCGAGTAGAAGCCGGCGCTGATGGAGGCGGCACCGAGGCTCGGTCCTACAGTGCGCTCTTCGACGATGTCAAGCGGTGCGGGAAGCGCGCCGGACATGAGGATGTTCACCAAGTCATCGGCTTCGTTGGTGCCGCTGAGTCCGGTGATGCTCGAGCGTCCGTCCGTGATCCGGGAGATGACGTTCGGGAAGGTGATGACGGCGCCGTCGAGCACGATGGCGACCGGGCGTCCGATGTTCGCACCGGTGATGCGCGACCAGACCCGTGCCGCTTCCGCGTTCATGGTCATGGACACTTCCGGGGCATTGGTCTGCGGGTCGAAGCTTTGGCGGGCCTCGACGATAGCGTCGCCCACCAGTTCGACGGTGCTGCGCACCGCGATGAAGGCGAATACGCCGGTTCCGTCAGCGGCTTCCTGCTCCGGCTTGGACGTCCACATCAGGGTCATGTCGCGCGGCCAATAGCGGCGCACTTCGGGAGCGAGCAGCAGCTCACGCACACGGGCCGTGTCCGGCGCGGCGGCATATCCCATCACGACACCTTGGCCGACCGGTTGGAAAACCTCGGCCAGCACATTGCTTTGTATGGCGGTGGTGTCGCCTTCGGCTTGCGTGGTCACGGTGTAGGCATTGATCACGTTCTGAAGCGCCGCGGTCAGCTCGGCTGGCTCAGGGGTCAGGCGGAATTCGAGGCGCGCGGTGCCTTTGAGCAGGTTTCGAACACGCTGTTCGTCGTCAACGCCCGGAAGCTCCACGATGATGCGGTTGGCACCTTGTTTGATGATGGAGGGTTCGCTCACACCGAAACGGTCTACCCGTGTGCGCACAATCTGCACCGCACGGTCCATGGCGGCCGCTTGCTGGGAGTTCAAGAACGCGATCACTTCGTCGTTTGTTGAACGGCGGGTGATGCCTTGGGCGTCGGAACGGAAGTAACGGCTCAGACGGGCGTTCGGGTCTCGGGTGATGAACTCATTCACGAATTCGGTGATGGCGTTGCCACGGCTGTCGTTGGCGCGCTGCGCCGCAATGGCCAGAACGTCGTTGAACTCGGCGTCGGCGGACCCGTGAGCCAGTTCGATGAGCAATTGCGGGGTGTCGAGCTCGAGGGTCACGTGCATGCCACCTTGGAGGTCAAGACCAAGGTTGAGGATGCGTTCACGCAACGCTTGGATACGCGCGCCGTTCTCTTGCATGTATTCGGATCGTGAGGCCTCGTCGAGGCTGTTCACGTGGCGCATTTCAAACCAGTAGCGTGCGGAAAACTGCAGGTAAAACCCGCAAATCAGCACGAAAATGGCGATGAAGGCGACTCTGGTGCCTACTTCTTTTTTCATTTGTATAAGGTTGTCAGTGTTCGGTTTTCAGTTGTCGGTAAGACGGGTTTTCAGTTGTCGGTTGTCGGTTTTCAGTGTTGGGATGCATCAAGAAATGCGATGTCTAACGCACTTGGGTCACCGAAAACTGAAAACGGAAAACCGATAAGACCCTTCAGGGCGCTCTCGCGCAGATCGAGCCCGTGGTCGGGGAGACCTGGAACGCCGTGGTTACGGCTGCGAAACGTGGCTCGTTGTGCCGGATGTCGGCTACGGCCACGATGGGGAGGAAGGGAAGGGGCGCGAACTTGGGCGCGCCGTCGAGCAGAGAGGCTTGGCTCAAGCCAAGGCGCTGCACCGGCATCGGCCGACTCATGCTCCCTTTTTCGGAGAACTTGGCCAGTTCAGCGGTGCTTGGCGTCTTCGTCGTCTCTTGGCTCACCACCATGTCGCCCATGCCGGAGACATAGCGCGCACCCAATCCGCTGATGATCATCAGCGATAGGAGCAGGTGCAGTGCGGTGTGACGGAAGAATGCCATGGGAACGAATATACGGAAATCCTCGCTTCAAAAGCCGTAATTTGGATGTTGCCCTTTCTCCAATCCCACTGCTTTTGAACTCGTCCATCATCGTCCGCGGCGCGCGCGAACACAACCTAAAGAACATTGACATCGACATCCCTCGTGAACAGCTCGTGGTGATCACCGGCTTGTCCGGATCGGGCAAATCGAGCCTGGCCTTCGATACGGTCTATGCCGAAGGGCAGCGCCGGTTCATGGAGTCGCTGTCGGCTTACGCCCGCCAGTTCATGGGAATGATGGAACGCCCTAATGTGGATTTCATCGATGGCCTGTCGCCCGTGATCTCCATCGACCAGAAAACGACCAACCGAAACCCCCGCTCCACGGTGGGTACCGTCACCGAGATTTACGATTTCCTACGCTTGCTCTATGCCCGCGTGGCCGTTCCGTACTCCTACATCTCGGGCAAGAAAATGCAGAAGCAGACCCCGGACCAGGTGATCGAGGCGATCATGCGCCTTCCCGAAGGCACCAAGGCGACGTGCCTGGCGCCGGTAGTGCGTGGACGCAAAGGCCATTACCGCGAGCTGTTCGAGCAGACGCTGAAACAGGGCTTCATCCGCGTGCGGGTGAATGGCGAGTACATGGAGCTGGAAAAAGGGATGCAGCTCGACCGCTACAAGACCCACAACATCGACGTGGTGGTCGACCGCTTTATCGTGTCGGAAAACAGCCGCACCCGCATCCGCCAAAGCGTGGAAACCGCACTCGACATGGCCGATGGCACCTTGGTGCTGCATATTCCGGACGGCTACGACGGACGTCATGATCTCGTGTTCTCCCTGAAACTCTTCGATGAGGAAAGCGGCCTGGCCTATGAGGAACCCGCACCGAACCTGTTCTCCTTCAACTCGCCGTTCGGCGCATGCAAGAAATGCGACGGACTCGGGTATTCGATCGATGTGAATCCGGATCTGGTGATTCCCAACCACAACCAATCGGTGGCCGACGGCGCGATCCGCTTTTTGGGAAAGGGACGCGACAACTACGCCTTCAAAACCTTGTACACGGTGCTGGAGGCCTTCGGAGCCACTCCGCAAACCCCGGTGGCGCAATTCGCACCCGAACTGCTGGATGCGTTGCTTCATGGCGCCGGCGACCGCAAATTCACGGTGAATGTGGAGATCAAGGGGCGGACCGTGAGCTACAAGCAGACATGGACCGGACTCATGAAGCAGATCCGCGATCAGTTCGTGGAGAGCAAATCGGCCGCGCAGCGCGAGAAAGCCGAGATGTTCATGAGCCATCAGCCGTGTCCGGAGTGCGGCGGCGGACGTCTCAACAAGGAAGCGCTCAGCTACAAGCTAGACACGTATGCCATCCATGAACTGGTGAGGCAGGACATCCATGAGCTACGGGAGACATTGCTCAAGCTGAATCTCAGCGAGCGGCAGCACCTCATCGGCGGCCAGATCCTCAAGGAGATCCGCGACCGGCTCGACTTCCTCATCAATGTGGGGCTTCATTACCTGACGCTCGACCGCGAAGCCCAGACCCTGAGCGGAGGCGAAGCGCAGCGCATCCGCCTCGCCACGCAGATCGGCACCCAGCTCGTGGGCGTACTTTACATTTTGGATGAGCCCAGCATCGGGCTGCATCAGCGCGACAACATGAAGCTGATCAAGTCCCTGCAGAGCCTACGCGACCTCGGGAACAGTGTCTTGGTGGTGGAGCACGACCGCGAGACCATCGAACATGCCGATTGGGTGGTGGACATGGGTCCCGGAGCCGGGGTCAATGGCGGGCAGATCGTCTCATCCGGCACGCCGGACCAGCTCGATCCGGCCTCCATCACCGCCGCCTACATGCGCTACGACAAGCAGATCCCCATGCCGAAAGAGCGCAAACCCGGCGACGGTCGCGTCCTTTCCCTAAAAGGCTCCCGCGGACACAACCTGAAGCGAGTGGATGTCGATTTCCCGCTGGGTACCTTCATCTGCGTGACCGGTGTGAGCGGAAGCGGAAAAAGCTCACTCATCAACCATACCCTCGTGCCGCTGCTCATGCAGCATGTGTACGGGTCGAAGCAGGTTCCCCTTCCGTACGACACCATCGAAGGGCTGCAGCATCTGGATAAGGTGATTTCGGTGGATCAGAGTCCGATCGGCCGCACACCCCGGTCCAATCCTGGAACCTACACCAAGGTCTTCGACAGCATCCGGAACCTGTTCGCGGAACTTCCGGAAGCGAAAATCCGGGGCTATGACCAAGGCCGTTTCAGCTTCAATGTGAAAGGCGGCCGTTGCGAGACCTGCGGCGGCGACGGTCTGCGCAAGATCGAAATGAATTTCCTGCCGGACGTGTACGTGACCTGCGAAACCTGCAACGGGAAGCGCTATAACCGCGAAACCCTGGAAATCTTCTACAAAGGGAAAACCATTTCCGATGTGCTGAACATGCCCGTCAAAGAGGCCGTCGAGTTCTTCGATGCGGTTCCGCGCATCAAGCGCGTGCTCGAAACCTTGGATTCGGTGGGATTGGGCTACATCACCATCGGGCAGAGCAGCGTCACCCTCAGCGGTGGCGAAGCGCAGCGCATCAAACTGGCCAAGGAATTGTCGAAAATCGGTACCGGCGACACCATCTACATCATGGATGAACCCACCACGGGCCTGCATTTCCAGGATGTGGACATGCTGGTGAGGGTGATCCGCCGCTTGGTCGACAAAGGCAACACCGTAATCGTGATCGAGCACAATCTGGACCTCATCAAAGCCTGTGATTGGATCATCGACATGGGTCCGGAAGGCGGCGCCGGTGGAGGAACCGTGGTCGGCTGCGGCACACCCGAACAGATATCCGAGTTGGGAAAGTCGCACACCGGACACTATCTTCGGCAAGAATTAGTAAGAAGCTCGTTAGGGTAAATGAATTCAGTAAAGAAAATCGCTACGGACTGGCATCCGGAGTCATGGAGGGATTTCCCCGTATGGCAGATGCCGGAATACGCCGACCAGACTCTCCTCGAGAGCACCTACAAGACCATGCAGACCTTGCCACCTCTCGTGACCTCATGGGAAGTGGAGTCGTTGCGCAGCAAACTGGCCTTGGCCGCCCAAGGGAAAGCCTTCGTGCTTCAAGGCGGCGATTGCGCCGAGACCTTCGACACCTGCACCAGCGACAACATCGTGAAGCTTCTCAAGGTGCTCCTGCAGATGAGCTTTATCCTCATCCATGAGATGAACATCCCCGTGGTGCGGATCGGCCGGCTCGCCGGACAGTACGCCAAGCCGCGCTCCAGCAATATGGAAATGGTGGGGGATGTGGAGCTTCCCTCGTACAGGGGCGACCTGTTCAACGGATACGGCGCGGATGCGGCTGTGCGTCAGCCCGACCCCTCGCGACTGCTGGAAGCCTATCACAAATCGGCCCTCACGCTCAATTTCATCCGTGCGCTCACCGAAGAGGGCGGCGGTTTCGCCGACATGCGGCACCCCGAGTATTGGGAGCTGGATTTCATGAAGCAGAACCGCTTCTACAGCGAATATGAGCGGATGGTGAACTCCATCCAGCATTCCATGCAATTCGTGGAGAGCGTACTTTCGGGCAACGTGTCCACCTTGCAGAAAGTGGAGTTCTTCACGTCGCACGAGGCGCTGAACCTGTTCTATGATTCGGCTCAGACCCGCCGTGTGCCTCACAAATCCGGCTTTTATAACTTGAGCACACACATGCCTTGGATCGGGAACCGGACTCGCCCCCCGAACGGAGCCCATATCGAGTATTTCCGCGGCATCCGGAACCCGGTCGGGATCAAAGTGGGTCCGCCGTACAAAACCGACGAGATCCTCCACCTGATCGAGCATCTGAATCCGAGCCAGGAAGAAGGAAAGATCACGTTGATCACCCGATTCGGGAAAAAACATGTGTACGACCAGCTTCCAGGCCTTATCCGAGCGGTGAACCGCGCCGGACATCAGGTGGTCTGGAGTTGCGATCCGATGCATGGAAACACGTTCTCCACCAAAGATGGCATCAAAACGCGTGATTTTGATGATATTCTAGAGGACGTGAAAAGAACGTTCGAAGTGCACCGTTCCGAACACACCATTCTGGGAGGCATCCACCTGGAGCTGACTGGGAACAATGTGACGGAATGCGTAGGTGGTGCGCAAGGGCTTGGTGAAGACAGCCTAGGCTTGAATTACCAGACCTATTGCGACCCGCGATTGAATTATGCCCAGGCGTTGGAAATGGCATTCCTTGTGACCCGGGAGTGGTCGCAGATGCGCAACGTCTGATGATGTAGGATTTTTTCACAAACGGACCCCAATCCGGAAACTCCGCGCACCGTTCCTCTGTTAAGATGTATTGAGAACAAGCATTTGATTCTGACGGTCAAGTGCTTGCAGATTAATAGGTGCAACGAGGGGTTCCGGTGACACGGTTCCCCTCGTGTTTTTTAGGGAGTATCTTATGAGACGACAGCTGTATCCGAAACTGATCGCATCAGTCCTCGACCTGATCGAAGAAGGGCCATCCATTCCGGAGTCCAGGAAAGCCCTCCTTTCCAAGCTGGTGGACTACCTTCGTTCGTCCGATTCCCCGAAACTGAATTTCGTCTGCACCCACAACAGCCGTCGCAGCCATCTGGCTCAGGCTTGGGCATGGGCCGCCGCCATCTATTACGAAAAGCCGAACGTCCAGGTGTATTCGGGCGGAACCGAGGCCACAGCCTTGTTCCCGCAGGCCGGAATGGCTTTGAAGGATGCGGGTTTTGAGATTTCTGTGGGTCCGGAGACCCGCAATTCCCGGCATACGCTCAAAGCCGGCGGTCACCTGCCCTCGATCGTGCTCTATTCCAAGCGCTTCGACGATCCGGCCAATCCCTCGCAGGACTTCTGCGTCGTCACGGTCTGTTCCGAAGCGGAGGAAGCCTGTCCCTTTGTTCCCGGAGCTTCCTCGCGGGTGCATCTGCCCTATGAGGATCCGAAAGCCTTCGACGGTACCAAGCGCAAGGCCGCGGCCTACATCGAACGAAGCCGGCAGATCGGAGCGGAACTGCTCTGGGCCTTCGGCCAGGCGTACGCCTAAGCGACAGGTTCTCCGCAGCAGGTGCGGATGACGCGTTCGATGGTGCCGGCAGGGGCCGATTGCAAGGAAACCACGGCATTGGCGTCGAGACCTTCAAGCAGGCGCTCGATGTCGGCCGCCGCCTCGGGAGACGCCATGAGCATGGTGCGCAGCGCTGTCACGAAACCGGCATCCATGTCGCCCAGCCCTGTGATCCGATAGTGTACCCATTGGTCGCGTCGGGTGGTTCCGACGAGCTTGCGCTTCCGCAGATATGCCAGGTGCCGTGAAATCTTCGCCTGTGGTTCGGCCAAGGCCAATTCCAGATCGCACACGCACAACGTGGGGCTAGTGAACAACAGATTCAGGATCCGGAGGCGAAGCGGGTCTGCCAAACCGGTGAAGAGAGGCATGAGGTGGTTCATGCTTGCAATATATGGCATACCGAATATAAATTCGCACCCTGTTTCGGGGTATACGAAATCAATGTCGCTCGGCGTTACCTCGAACGAATCCAAATCACCATCTCAACCGATACCTATGATGACATATCCTGTGACCCGTTATGGTGCAGTCGCGCTCCTTTTCGCCGTCGTGATCGCGTTTCAACTGTCGAGTGGACACACACCGTTCGAGTTCGCAAATCTTGATAATCCACCGGCTGACCGACGCATCCAATCCCTCCGTGACATTTCAGACGCCATGGTCGATATCTCCGGCAAGGCCAACCCTGCCGTGGTCACCGTGTTCACGGAGCGCACCATCCGGGTGCAGCAGCGGGATCCGTTCGCCGATTTCTTCGGTCCGGGTTTCTTCGGGGCGCCTTCCCAACCGCGTGAGCGTCAGTATCAGCAATCCGGTCAGGGCAGCGGGGTCATCCTTTCGAAAGATGGCTACATCGTCACCAACAACCATGTCATTCAGAACGCGGATTCCATCCGCATCCGAACCAATGAGAACAAGGTGCTCGCCGCGGAACTCGTCGGCGCCGATCCGAACACCGACATCGCGATCCTCAAAGTGAATGGCGAGTTCCCTGCGATGCCATTGGGAGATTCCGACAAACTGCGCGTGGGTGAATGGATCTTGGCGATCGGCTCGCCGATGTCCGAGAATCTCGCCAACACCGTGACCATGGGCATCGTGAGCGCGAAAGGGCGTTCGAACGTGGGCTTGGTGGAGATGGAGGATTTCATTCAGACCGATGCGGCGATCAATCCCGGAAACTCGGGTGGGGCCTTGCTCAATCTTGACGGAGAGCTTGTCGGCATCAACACCGCGATCGCCTCGCAGACAGGCGGGTTTCAAGGCATCGGTTTCGCCATCCCCATCAACATGGTCCGGAACATCATGACCTCGATCATCGAGACCGGCAAAGTGGTGCGCCCATGGGTCGGCATTTATCCGCAGAACATCGACGCGACAATGTCGCGTGCGTTGAACCTGGCCACCACCGACGGCATCCTGGTGGCGCAGGTGGTCGAAGACGGCCCGGCCAAGAGGGCCGGCGTTCAAGATGGCGATGTGATCCTGGAGGTGGATGGTCGCAAAGTGGCGAATGCCAGCCAATTCAGAGCCTATGTGGCTTCGCAAGTTCCTGGCCGATCCATCAAGCTGAAGATCAACCGGGAGGGACGAAACCGCGACATCACCGTCAAACTCGAAGAGCTGCCTGCCGAAGGAACCCTCGCCGCCGGACAAGACGCCCTATGGGACCGCATCGGCTTCACGTTCGAAACGGCTGATGCCGAGGGCGGCGTCCGTGGGGTGAAGGTCACTGCGATCAACGCCCAAAGCCAAGCGTACCAAGCCGGATTGCGCAAAGACGATGTGATCATCGGACTCAACCGCCGTGCGGTGCGAACCGCCGAAGAAGCGTCCGCTTTGCTCGAGCCTTTGAAGAAGGGGGAAGTCGTTCTTGTGCAATTGGTTCGAGGCCGTCAATCCTTTTTCTTCGCCTTTGAGATCGGTTGATCGGTTAAGGTTATATTTGGAGCATGCTGTTTGCCCTCCTCTTGTTTCTGCTGGCGCCACCGTATCTGCTTCCGAATACCGACACGTTGATCGTCAGCAATTGGACGGTGGAAGATGGTCTTCCTGGAAACTCCATCAACCGCATCATTCAGGATGACGACGGCTTCCTTTGGTTGACCAGCTATTACGGGCTGGTCCGATTCGACGGCCTCGAATTCCATACACTGGATCAGTCGAATACCCCGTCGATCCGAAACAACCGCCTGAACCTGTTCCATAAGTCGCCCGATAGCGCGGTCTGGGTGTCTTTGGAATTGCTGGGGTTGGTCCGATACGACAAGAGCGGCTTCAAGCGCTACGATTCGGAACAGGGATTGTCCGACGAGCGCATCACGGTCATGAAGACGTTGCCCGATGGACGTCTCATCGTCGGTACGTATGCCGGGTTGTATGTTCTGAATCCATCCAAGGACAGTTTCGACCGGATCGACATCGGTGACGACCGACGGGCCAACCACATCACCAATGTCGTCTGCACGAGTCAGGGCATTGTCTGGGCCGCCACCTACAATGGCCTGGTGCGTGTGGACGACCGGAGATCGGAACGTTTCGGAACCGGCGAGGTGATCGACGTCGTGGAGGATGCCGATGGCCGGGTGTGGATCGGCCGAGTGGACGGACTCTCGTTGTTGAATCCGGACGGCTCGACCTCGCAAACAGCCCTGATTCCATCATTCCTCCGAAAAAATGAGATCACCGCAATCCATCGGGTTGGGGACCGGGTGATGGTGTCTGTTCCAGGATCATCCTATGTGCTCAATGGCACGCGATTCGATCTTGTCGGCGGGGTGAGGATTCCGGAAGACGACCAGATTGCGGAGGTCTCAGTCGACTCATACGGCGTCACGTGGGTGATCACTCAGAAGGGCGTTCCCATGGTGCTTCGCGGCGATCGGTTTCTGCAGGTCAAGGAACTCAGTTCCTTGGCCGATGCCTCGGTGATCCAGGTCATTGAAGACTCGGAGAAGAATCTGTGGTTTTCAAGCCGGTACGGCGGCCTGTTCCGCGTCAAACGCAACAGGCTTTCACACATCGGACGTCTGGAAGGCTTGCGTGGAGAGAATACGCTCGGTTTGTACTTCGACAGCCGGAACCGCCTCTTCATCGGCACACGGGACGACGGGTTCGCCCTGGTCGACAAGGGCCGTCTTGTCAACTTCCCCAGATCCACCGAAAGGCGCTACGGTGCCGTCTATGATTTCGCCGAAGACGAACATGGGCGCATCTGGATCGGTACCTCTCCCCACGGCTTGGTCCGCTTCGAAGAGCCCGGGCAGAGGTTGGTCTCCTATCGGCTCGGCGACAGCGTCTTGGAGAATGACATCCGTGCCATCCATGCGTCCGGAAACGGCTTTCTTTGGCTGGCGACATCCGCAGGCTTGGTCCGCTTCGACCTCCAAGACGGCACATTTCTGCGGTTCGATAAAAGCAGTGGCTTGCCCAGCCAGTCCCTCAAAAACATCACCGTCGATTCCAAAGGCCGGATGTGGATCGCCACATCGGACAACGGTCTTTTCCGCTATGATCCGGTCAGTCAGGATATCCTGCACCTGAACTCGGCGACAGGCTTGCCCTCCGACCATATCCGCTCCATCATGATCGACCCGGATGACGAGACGGTGCTCTGGATCGGATCGGAGACGGCAGGGCTCATCCGATATCGCAACGGGGCCTATCATTCGTTGAGTGTGGAGGATGGACTTCCCGACAGAGTGGCTCACAGCATCCAGCAGGGTCCTTTGGGATGGATATGGATCACGACCAACGCCGGTGTGGTCCGAATCAACAAGCAGGATATGAACGCCTACTTGGATGGGAAACGCAATGGATTCCATTTCATCGAATACGACGAATACGAGGGGATGCGGAATTTGGAAGCGAACGGCGGTTTCCGTAATGGCAGCCTCATCTCGCCGGATAAGTCCCACATCCTTGTGTCGACCCAGAGCGGCGTATCGATCTTCTCATTGAGCAAGCCTGATCCGAAAGGTCTCCCGCCTCCTGTGTTCCTGCTGACATCCGGCCTGCATTCGCGGAACATGCATGTGCGGCTGAACGCCGGTGAGGACGACTACAATATCCGGTATGCCGGACTGCGTTATGCCTCACCGGTCGGCATCCGTTATCAGTACCGCATGATCGGCATTTCGGACGAATGGATCGATGATTTCGACCGCGACGAGCTACATTTGCATGACCTTGCTCCGGGAGAATACCGGTTCGAGGTGATTTCTTGGAATGAGGCGGGAACCCTCGCCTCGGAACCGGCCGTGATCACCCTGGTGGTGACACCGACCATATGGCAACGTCCATGGGTTTGGCTTCTTCTGCTTTCGATTTCAGGCGGTGGCATCTGGATGCTGATCCACATCCGCACCAAGAGATTCCAGACCATCCGGGAACGATTGGAAATTCTGGTTCAGGACAGGACCCAGGATCTCCGGATGGAGAAAGCCGAGGTTGAGAAGCAGAAAGCCATCATCGAAGAACAAGCCACGCACCTTGAAGACCTGATCCGGACGCGGGACAAATTCTTCGCCATTATCGGACACGATCTTCGCGGCCCATTCCAGACCTTGCTCGGTCTGTCTCAGCTGATGCTCGACGAGTATGATGAGATGGATGATCAAGAGCTTCGCCAGAGCCTCAAACACCTGCGTTCGTCATCGGAAAACCTGCATCGACTGGTTGAAAATCTGTTAGACTGGGCCACCTTGCAGAAAGGGAACATGAAGCTGTACATCGAGCCTGTGGACATCAATGTCTTGGTGGAATCAACAGTTCGTTTGTTCGGTCCCTCAGCAGCGGTCAAAGGAATCCATTTGGAAGCGATCGTACCCGATCGGATGATGGTCGCCGCCGATCCGTTCGTGGTCGACACCATCGTCCGGAATTTGGTCACCAACGCCATCAAGTTCACCAAGACCGATGGCATCGTGGTGTTGGAAGCCGGCTTGAACGAGACCGAATGGTGGATCCAAGTGAGCGACAATGGCATCGGCATGACCGAAGACATGCTCAAGAATGTGCTGAATATGGACAAGTCGATCAAGCGGCGCGGTACGATGAACGAATTGGGCAGCGGACTCGGCCTGGCTTTGTGCGACGAGCTCATCAAGGTGCATGGAGGCGAGATCATTGTAGAGTCGGAGGTGGATGTGGGCAGCCGATTCATGGGCAAATTCCACATTCGTTCCTAAAAAAGGAACGAATCTTGTAAGAATTCCGGCGTTTCCGCCACTGTAAGGGAAAGAGGCATGCCGCCTCTTGGTAAACCCATTTCCCTTATGAAATCTTTGCTGATGATTCTGCTATGGCCGGCCATCGCCATGAGCCAGATCTCTATGTCCGCCAGCACGGTGCGGATGGTCCGTTTCGATGGCGCCGACGGGTCGTCGGTCCCGACGCCCTTCTCACTGACCGGGAGCGGTGTGCCCGGAACCTTCGGAGGTTTGTTCACTTCGACATCGTCGGTGAACAGCGTCCGCGTCTATGCCTATGCCGACCCGGACGATCCGGATGTGGTCGCCTTCGGCATGAAACGGGCCTCCACCAACACTCCTGCGTATCTCGAGCTGCCTCTCATGAACGATACCGGTCGGCCTGTTAGGCGGCTCGTGGTCACCTTCCATGTGTGGCAGGTGAGCAGGAATCTTCGCGCCACGACGCTGAAGTTGTCGCATTACCGAGATCCGGTGACGCTGGCTATCACCTCCTCATCGGCGTATGTGACCAGCGAGGAATATGTGGCGGAAACAGGCTCGGAGGCCATTTTGGGCACGTTGGTGAAGCGCTGGCTCACGGCGGAGATCGATTTCCAAACACCGATCGCCGAATCGGCAGGCGTGATCTTGGGTTGGAGCTTCATCCATGGAGACGGGTCGTCGGGAAACGCGCATCTGGCCATCGAGGAGGTCCGCCTTTTCCCCGATTTTGCGCAACGGCCCATCTCTGCCGATGCCGGATGGCGCATGCTGTCGATGCCGTTCCAGGACGTGGCGGTGAGCGACCTAGGGGAGCAGTTCCCATTGCAAGGCATTCCCGGGCTCGGACATTCGCTCTTCTCACCCAACCTGTACACTGGCTACGACGGATCCGCTTGGACCGTTCCGACCAGCGGAAGCCAGACCTTGGTGTCAGGAAAGGGGCTGATCTGGTACAGTTTCGCCACGAGCTCCATGATCCCTGGCGTGTTCGGACACGAACCGACGACTGACGTCACCGTGCCCTTGCATGATTCCGGAAACCGTTGGAATCTGGTTGGAAACCCATATCTGAAACCGATCTCGGTGTCGGCATTGCGAGCCGATGGGGACATCGTGCCGGTGGTGCAGGTCTGGCAGGATGCATCGGGCGAGTCACTTGGGAGTTGGATCCTAAGTACGGACCCGGCGCTGGGAGGGGTGATCGCACCGTGGCAGGCCTTCATGCTGCAGAACGGGGCGGAGAGCGCCGCGTCGCAGCTCACGATTCCGCTCACGGCCAAGACCAGCGGAGGCGGGGGATTTTTCCGCGAGCCGCAGGATGCGGTGGTGCGCATCCCGATCGAACTATGGCGGATGGAGGGGACCCGTGGCATCCGCCACGACCGCGGACCGATGATCGAGTTCGATGCGCGTCCGGCCGTCGCGGTGCAGCGGTTGACGCCATTGGATGGGAGGGCGGCGTACGGGTGGTTCACGGGGTTCGGCGCAGAGAAGGGTGCCGTGGCAGGCATCCATCCCGACATGCGCTCTGAAGCCAGCCTGGCTTACGACGTGAGTCTACCCGATGACGGCATCTGGCGCATCCGATGGCCGGAGGTGCCGGACCTGCCAGACGGTTGGTCGCTCCGATTCCATGATCTGGTTCTTGGTGTGGAACTGGATGTGAGCGAGGACGACGGCTACGGATTCGTCCATTCCGGAGGTGCTCAGGTGCTTGAGGGACGCTTCCTGTTCATCGCCCGGAAGAGCGCGACCACCGGCGTTGAGCCGAGAACCGCGCCGGTTTCCGCTCAGCTGCTACGAGCCTGGCCAAATCCGTTCAATCCGACGACGGAGATCAACTATCACATATCGGAAATGGGAAAATCCCGGTTGTCGGTGCATGACCTCCTCGGCCGTGAAGTCGCGGTTCTGGTCGAAGGCAATCAGGCACCCGGTTCGCACCAGGTCCGTTTTGACGCGTCCGACCTGGCCAGTGGCGTCTATCTCATCCGACTTCAGACCGCGGCTTCCTCCACCATCCACCTGATCACCCTGCTCAAATGATCTTCATCAGCCTGCTTTGGATTCTCCACCAACTGCCACCGCCCAACCTTCCCAACGTCCCGGAACAAGCCCCGATCGATGGCGGGCTGGGATTACTCGCCGCCGCCGGGGGCGCCTATGCCTGGAGACGATTACGGAAGCCCGAAAAACCGTAACTTGAGGGTATGAGCGAACACACACAGAAAAGCCGTGCCGAGCTGACGCTGCACGGCCTTGTACAGGGCGTAGGGATGCGCGCGTACGTGCAACGGCACGCGCAGGACCAAGGCGTCAAAGGCTACATCAAAAATATCCCCAATGGCGACGTTTTCGTGGTCCTGGAGGGGGATGAGTTCCGCGTTCAGTTCGTGGTCGACCGTTGCGTGAGCGGCCCACCCGCCGCGACCGTCACCAAAGCCACATTGGATTGGAAACAGGCCTTGAACGAGTTCGAATCGTTTCAGATCCGTCACTGAGGCTGATAGCGGCGCCGGTACTCGCCGGGCGTCATCTGTTTTCTGCTCAGGAACACGCGATTGAAGGTGGATAGGTTGTTGAACCCGCATCCGTAGGCGATTTCGGCGATCGTCCGCCCGGTGTGGATCAGACGTTCCGCCGCCATCTGGACCCGCAGGGTCGTGAGATAGTCGATGAAGCTGCGTCTGCCGACCTGTTTGAAATACCGACTGAAGGAGGTCGGCGTCATCCCGGCCAATCGGGCGACATCGGCCAGACGGATCCGTTTTCCGGCGTTCTGATGGATGTATTGATACACGACTCCCAGCCGTCCTTCCCCTTTCTGATCGTTCAAAGGACGATACTCACTGGTCGCGAGTGTGTCGCATGGGGTTTCCGATAGCCGGTCTAGCAGTGACAGCAGACGGAAGAGCTGATCGATCCCGCGCCGCGTACCGACGCCATCCATGGCGGCTTCGATCTGCTGTGGTACCTGCGTGAATTTCACACCCAAGGCCGACTGCTGAAGCAGACGCCTCAAACTCGAGCATTCAGGCAAACCGAGCAGGATGTCGTTCACCACCTGTGGGGCGAACTGAAGCACCACAGCCCGTTCGCCATTGGCCGGAGCCCGACGCGTATCCGAGTACCAGCAATGAGGAAGATTGCTTCCGACCAGGACTAGGTCGCCGCTGGCATACTCTTCCACATTGTTTCCGATCCAACGGGTGCCGTTTCCTCGGACGATGTAGGTGAGTTCGAACTCAGGATGGTAATGCCAATGGAAGGGGAAATGGGGAAGGTCCACCTCCACATGGGAGATCGACCCGAAGGGACCCGGCAATGAAATGTGCTCGTAGGTGGCTTTCATCTGAATAAGATAAAAAATCATCAGAAATCCGCATCAAAGTGGAATCTCTTGAAGCGCTCAGACGCCTAGTTTGTCGTTCAAATCATGCCAGCACTTTCAGAACTCCACGAACCGGTCCACATAAGTCGTCCAGACATCGAACGTTTCCAAGAGGATGGATTCATCCATTTGAAACACGTCTTCTCGGCTCGCACCTTGGCCAACGTCGAAGCCGCGATCACCGCCGAGGTGAGGTCACGCATGTCCCCTATCTCCGATAGCCAGGAGGCTTCCACCTATCAGAAAGCCTTTACCCAGGTCATGAATCTGTGG
>CAYVRS010000024.1:0-3483 GCA_964454075.1 uncultured Chitinophagales bacterium | reverse complement strand
CGTGTTCAGCCGGCGGGTGGCATCGGCCGCGGCGCAGCTGTTGCAGGTTGACGGGATACGCCTATATCACGATCAAGCCTTGTACAAAGAGAAAAGCGGCGGATACACGCCTTGGCATGCCGACCAGTTTTATTGGCCTCTGGCCAGTGATCGTGCTGTCACCGCATGGATCCCTTTGCAGGACACACCAATCGATATGGGTCCGCTTGTCTTTTGCGCCAAGAGCCAGGCATTCACCGGAGGCCGCGACCTTCCCATTTCCGACGAGAGCGAAGCCCGGCTCGACGCCCTGTTGCGTGAGCAGGCGTTCGAGATTGTCGAAGAACCCTTTTCGTTGGGCGACGTCAGTTTCCATCTCGGGTGGACCTACCATCGCGCTGGACCCAACACCAGCGGCATCGCCCGCAAAGTGATGACCATGATCTACATGGATGCCGAGATGCGACTCAAACATCCAGAAAATGACTCCCAGCACGAAGATTGGCGTTCCTGGTGCCCGGGAGCGGTTCCCGGAGAGCCGATCCGCACGCCTCTCAATCCGGTCGTGTATTCCAGAACTTGACGATTCTCTCTTGATAAAGTAGGACTGGGGCCCGTGTTGGTGTGACAGCCACACGGGTTATTTTTTTTATAGAATCTTACAATAGCGCAACGCTTTCCGTGGTAATTTCCAAAGAAAGTCCTATGTCGCTTGCCGTTCGCATCCCTCTGTTTCTGATGCTGCTGATGGTGGCCTGCGGGTCAGGGTCAGAGCAGGCATCCACTGTGGCCACCCAAGGGCAGCAGATCTCCCTGAAAGACGCCCAAACCTTGGCCAAAGAGACCGGAAAACATATTGTGTTGGATGTGTTTACCACGTGGTGCGGCTATTGCCGCCAGATGGATCAGAAGACGTATCCGGATGTGGCGGTGCAGGCCGTGATCGGCGAATCCTTCATCCGGGTGAGGCTCAATGCCGAATCGAAGAGCAAGGTGGTCTTCAACGGACGCACGTACACCGAAGAGGATCTGGCCAAGTCGATGGGTGTCACGTCCTACCCCTCCACCATATTCATCACGCCGGATGGAAAGACCATCGGCTATCAGCCCGGGTACATGGATGCGTCGTTGTTTGCGCGTTTGCTCCGGTTTGTGGCCAGCGGGTCGTATCAGACGACCTCGTTCGAGACGTTCGAAGACAAATTCTGAATGAAACTCCTCCTCCTTACGCCGCTCTTCCTGTTGGCGGCGATCCAACTCGGCGCGCAATCCTTTAGTGCCGGCCGTGTGTCGGTGACGGTGAAATCCGAGCAGGAAGCCGTCGCTCCGGGCTCTCAAGCCCGGGTCGCCGTAGTCATGGACATCCAGGACGGATGGCATATCAACTCGAACCAGCCCTCGCTCGACTGGTTGATCGGCACGGAGCTCACGCTGACCTATCCGGAAGGACTAAGCCAATCCGGCATCGTCTATCCCCCGTTCAAGATCTTCAAATTCGCATTTGCCGACGATGAACTCGCCGTCTACGAAGGCGAATCGCCGATTTTCATGAGCATCGACGTGTCGGATGCCCTATCACCGGGCACCTATCCGGTCGAGGGGCGGCTTCGCGTGCAAGCCTGCGACGACCAAACCTGCCTTCCGCCATCCAACATTCCGGTCGCGTTCACAGTGACGGTCGGAGAATCGACCATCGCCTCAGCGGATGGGAGCTATTTCCAAGGAGCATCCTCACAGACCGATGGAGGGTTCATCACATTCGCCCAGGCCGGCGAGCGGAACGCCATCGCGCAGCTTATCGACGAAAGCGGTTTGTTGTGGACGCTCATCACCATCTTCTTCATCGGATTGGCGCTGAATCTGACACCCTGCGTGTACCCGATGCTGACCGTCACCGTTTCCATCTTCGGAAACCAGACCGACACGAACTTTCTCCGGGTCTTCTCCAAAGCCCTGGTCTACGTGCTCGGCATCGCCACGATGTACAGCGTGCTGGGCGTGCTCGCCGCACTGAGCGGTGGCCTGTTCGGCAGCGCCTTGCAGTCGCCCTGGGTGCTTTTCAGCATCGGCGTGATGTTGTTCGCCTTGGCGCTGAGCTCATTCGGATTGTATGAAATCACGCTCCCGTACTGGCTCACAAGCCGACTCGGGGGCACGCAGTCGACCGGCTACATCGGCGTCTATCTGTCCGGCCTCGTGGTCGGTGTGTTCGCCGCACCGTGCATCGGTCCGCCGGTCATCGCCTTGCTGGCCTTCGTCGGAGCGAAAGGGGATGTGGTTTTCGGATTCTGGAGCTTCTTCATCTTGTCGCTCGGACTCGGTCTCCCATACCTCATTCTAGGCACATTCAGCGGTTTGCTCACCAAACTCCCGCGGTCCGGCGTGTGGATGGTCTGGGTGAAAAAGCTTTTCGGCGTGGTGCTGGTGGGCGTTGCGCTGTTCTACATCGGACTGGCGTTCTTCCCCAAACTGACGGCATGGGTGATTCCTGCGACCTTGCTCATCGGCGGCGTGTATCTTGGATTCATCGAGCGCAGCGGTGCGGGTCAGCCGCGGTTCCTGGCATTCAAATGGGTGCTTGGCGTCGCAGCGATCGTCGGTGGGGTGCACATGTCCAACGTGCTGCTCAAACCTAGCGTCGTATGGACGCCCTATATCCAAGAGACCTTCGACGCGGCCCGGGCCGAAGGCAGACCCATCGTGCTCGATTTTTACGCCGACTGGTGCATTCCGTGTCTGGAATTGGATCGGAGCACCTTCACCGATCCGGATGTGATCGAGGCCATGGACGCCTACGTGCGCTTCAAAGTCGACCTGACCAATTTCGATTCCCCGGAATCCGAAGCACTTCGTCAGCAGTTCGATGTGGCCGGCGTACCGACGATTCTGTTCCTGGATGAGGCTGGGCAGGAGCGGACCTCAGCAAGGGTGGTGGGATTTCTTCCGCCGGATGAGTTTCTGAGTAGGATGGTAGGACAGTAGGATGGTAGGATAGTACGCTGGTACGCTCAGCCCGTGGATTTCTGCAGGTTGTGCAACTCCTTAAGGATGCGAATCAGAATAGAATTGATGGAGTTAAATGCCTCGTTCTTCAGGTATCCAAGTTCTAGCGAGAGAAACAGTTGGTATTCCAACTCAAAAGCTGATCCTTGAGCGATTTCAATGAATCGGCTGAATTCTTTTTGTGATCTTCTGGATGTTCCTTCGGCAAGATTGCTCGGGATTGATACTGCGGCTCGTCTCATCTGGCTCGTAAGTCCAAACAACTCCTCTTTAGGGAAATGCTTGGTGGTGGAATAGATGTTCTTAGTCAATTCATGACTGTTTTGCCAGACGATCAACTTTTTGTAATTATTCATAGTACCTCAAATAGATAGTGATATATCTATAGAGGCAGTATTTGTTGAATTCTTACATGTATTGCACAGATTTCGGAGCGATATTACCAGCGTACCAGCGTACCAGCGTACCAGCGTACCAGCGTACCAGCGTACCAGCGTACCA
>CAYVRS010000023.1:11988-20319 GCA_964454075.1 uncultured Chitinophagales bacterium | reverse complement strand
CCGCGCCGATAATCATAAGCACGCCGGAGGTGACCAGAGCTAAAATTCCTTCCCCGCCATAGAGGTATTTGACCACCGGTCCACCGATGATGCCATTGATGATCTGCGGCAAGGTGATGAAGAAGTTGAAAATCCCCATGTAGATGCCCATCTTGTGCGCCGGGATGGAACCCGCCAAAATGGCGTACGGCATGGCCAGAATGCCCGCCCACGCGAACCCGACACCGATCATCGGCAGAATGAGCCACATCGGATCGGTGATGAAGTAAATGGAAATGAGCCCTGCACCGCCGAGCGCCAAGCAGATGGCATGCGTGCCGCGCCGACCGAACCGCTTCGCCATGGCCGGAAGAAACAGCAACGCCACGATGGCCGATACGCCGTTGTACACCCCGAACAGAATGCCGACCCAGTTCCCCGCTTCGTTGTACAGCGGGGATGAGGGCCCATCCGCTCCATATACATGCATCGCGATGGCCGGAGTGCTGAACACCCACATCCCGAACAGCGCGAACCAGGAGAAGAACTGGACCAGCCCGAGCTGTTTCATGGTCTTCGGCATGGTTTTGAAATCGTGGAAGATGTCCATCAGTCCCTTGCTCGGAGCATCGGCCTGCGCGGCGTCTTCGGCTTCGAACGCGGCCACTTCCTCCGGCGAATATTCTTTCGTGCGCAAGACCGTCCACAAAATCGCACCCATGAAGATCGACGCGCCGATGTAGAACGACAAGATGACGTTCATCGGCACGAGTCCGCTTCCCGCCTCACCCGACACGCCGAACCAGTTCACCAGCACGTAGGGCAGCCACGAGCCGATCACCGCGCCGATTCCGATGAGCGTGGTCTGGATGGAGAAACCCAATGTGCGTTGCTCGGACGGAAGCTTGTCCGCCACCAAGGCCCGGAACGGCTCCATGGCCACGTTCATGGACGCATCCAGAATCATCAGCAAGCCGGCGCCGATGAACATCGCTGGCATGAACGCCGCGAGGATGGGGGAATTCGGCATGAGGATGAGCGCGATCGACGCGGCCACGGCTCCCGCCAAGAAATACGGGCGACGCCGACCGAGGCGGGTCCACGTGCGATCCGAATAATGCCCGATGATGGGCTGAACGATCATGCCGGTGAGCGGCGCCACCAGCCAGAACCACGACAAGTGCTCCACATCCGCCCCGAAGGTCTGCAAAATGCGGCTGGCGTTGGCGTTTTGAAGGGCGAAACCGACCTGGATGCCCAAAAATCCGAAACTCATGTTCCAGATGTCGACGATGGAAAGACGTGGTTTTTTCATGGGAATGACCTGATGTAAGCGCTTACGGACCTCCCCAAGATATTCAATAAAGCACTAACTTCATCCCATGTCCGCCACAAACAAAGATATCGCCGCGCAGCTCGAACACATCGGAACGCTGCTGCGCCTGTCGGGCGCGAACGAGTTCAAAGCCATCGCCTTCGACAAGGCGGCGCGCACCATCGAGACCTACGACAAGCCGGTCTTCCAGCATGCGGAGGCGGGCACGCTCACCTCGATTCCTGGCATCGGGGCGTCGATCGCCAGCGACATCACTTCGTATGTCACCACCGGACACATCTCCGTGCTCGACGAGCTCACCGCGCAAATTCCCGCCGGATTGCTCAAATGGCTTGATATATCCGGCCTCGGACCCAAGAAAATCCACAAGATCCACACCGCGCTGGGCATCACCGAGCTCGATGAGCTGAAAGCGGCCTGCGCCGACGGACGCGTGGCGGCTTTGGACGGGATGGGGGCCAAATCGGCCGAGAAAATCCTGAAATCCATCGATTGGATGATGACCTTCGCCGATCGCTGCCGCATCGACGAAGCCGAAGCCATCGCCGAAACCCTCGTCGCCGAATTGTCGGCCTTTCCGGGCGTCGAGAAGATCGATGTGGCCGGCTCGCTGCGTCGGCGTCTGGAAACCATCGGCGACATCGATCTGCTGGTCTCGGCCCAGCCGGACTCCGTCTCGGGGCTGTTCGACCGCTTCAACACGCATCCCATGGTGCTCGAGGTCCTCGCCCGTGGCGACACGAAAAGCTCGGTGCGAACCACATCCGGCCGGCAGGTCGATCTTCGCATCGTCGATGCCAAGGCCTTCCCCGCCGCGCTCATGTACTTCACCGGAAGCAAGGAGCACAACGTGGCGATGCGCCAGCGCGCCCGCGACAAAGGCCTGACGCTCAACGAGTACGGACTCTTCAAACTGACGCCCTCGGGTGAGGCGGACTTCACGCAACCCATCGCCTTCGAGTCGGAAGCCGATTTGTACCGCGAGCTGGGCATCGGCTTCGTGCCGCCCGAGCTTCGCGAAGACCGAGGCGAATTCGAGTGGATCAAGACGCACACGCCCGACGAGTTGGTCACGGAAGCCGACATCCGCGGCGTGCTTCATGCGCACAGCACCTGGAGCGACGGCTCGTATTCCATCAAAGACATGGCGCTGGCCTGCATCAGCGCCGGGTATTCCTACCTCGGGCTAACCGATCACTCCCGAGCCGCGGCGTACGCCAACGGACTCGATGCCAAGCGCGTCTATGCGCAATGGGCCGACATCGACGAGCTGAACGAGAGTTTCGACAAGAACGGCATCCCGTTCCATGTCTTCAAAGGCATCGAGTCGGACATCCTGACAGATGGAAGCCTCGATTATCCGGATGAGATCCTGGCCGGGTTCGATTTCATCATCGCCAGCGTGCATTCCTCGCTCGATATGGCGCCCGACGCCATGCTGAACCGCTTCAAGCGCGCTGTCGACAACAAATATTGCCGGATCATCGGTCACCCCACCGGACGATTGCTGCTCAAGCGGGATGGGAATCCGTTCGACATGGATGCCCTCATCGAGCACGCCGCCGCGGCCGGAGTGGCGATCGAGATCAACGCGAGTCCGTGGCGCCTCGACCTCGATTGGCGCCATGGCAAGAAAGCGCGCGAAGCGGGATTGCTGTCGTCGGTCTGTCCCGATGCGCACGATACGGAGGGCATCGCCGACATCCGGTTCGGCGTGGGCATCGCCCGCAAAGCCGGATTCACGAAAGGCCACATCCTGAATACGCTGTCGACCGACGACATCCGCACCCATTTCAAATCCAGAGGCTGATATGCGCATCGACCACATCGGCATCGCGGTTCCGGATCTCGAGGCCGCCATCCGCACCTACGAAACCCTGCTGCAAACCCCGTGCTACAAGCGCGAGATCGTGGCGTCGGAGAACGTCGAAACGGCGTTCTTCCAAACCGGCGAATCGAAAGTGGAACTGCTGGGCGCCACATCACCCGAATCGGTGATCGCGACGTACATCCAAAAAAAAGGCCCCGGGTTGCACCACGTGGCCTTTGATGTCGATGATTTGGATGCGGAACTGAAGCGGCTGTCCGAGTCGGGTTTCGTGCTGATCACGCCTGTGCCCAAACTCGGGGCCGACAACAAGAGGATCGCCTTCCTGCATCCGAAATCCTGCGAAGGCGTCCTCGTCGAACTCTGCCAGAGCCGTTAAGGCTTCTTCTCTTCCTCAGGCTTTTTCACATCGGCCGAGGTGCGGACCTTGTCTTTGTCTTTCAGGTCGCGCGATAGCACACGGTAGCTGCCGGTCACGATTTCGGTGCCCACATCGATGCCACGGAGAATCTGGATGAAGCGGTCGTCGTTGATGCCGGTTTCCACTTCGGTCATCGTCACCACGCCATCGGCCACGGTGAAGACCACGCGACGGATGTCCTCTTTCGGCTTCTCACCGGTTTTGAGGGTGTCGGCTTTGAGCGAATCAGGCGTCAGTTTCGCGAAATCACGCACGGTGACGGCCTGGATCGGCACGGCGATGATGTTGAGCGCCGTTTGCGTCTCCACATCCACCGACGCGGACATTCCCGGTTTCAAGTTAGGAATGCCGTCCTGCAGATCCACCTCATCGGTCGATGCCTGCATGAGTTCCGCCTGACGGTTGCTCAAGTTGTGCGGGGTGATGACCCGGATCTTGACCGGATATTCCGAAATCTGCTCGGTGGTTCCGGCGCCACGCGTCACCGCCGAATTGGCGATCTCGGTGACCACGCCGCGAAGCGTCCGGTTCGGATAGGAATCGACCATGATGCGGGCGGTATCTCCCAAAGCCACCTTCACGATGTCGCTCTCGTTCACGCGCACTTCCACTTCCATCTGCTCGAGGCGTGCGATGCGCATGATCTCGGTACCGGTCATCTGAACCGATCCGACCACACGCTCTCCACGTTCCACATTCAGTTTGCTGATGGTGCCGCTCATCGGTGCGCGGATCACCGTCTGGCGAAGCTCCTCTTCAGCGCGACGCAATTGCGCTTCGGCACTCTGGACCGTGAATTCGCTGGCCTTGTGGCTCGCCGTCTCGGCATCGAAACTCGTCTTCGCCGTGATGTACTCCATCTCGGGAATCACATTCGCCTCAAAGAGTTGCTTCTGACGCTGAAAATTCATCTCCGCGCGAAGCATGCTGGCCCGGGCTTGCTGCTCGCGGGCACGGGTGTTGGCCAATGCCGCTTTCAGCTCGTCGATCCGGGCTTGGTACAGATCCGGACGGATGCGCACAAGCAGGTCACCCTGCCGAACCACATCCCCTTCCTTCACCGTCAATTCGATGATCTCCCCCGACACATCCGGCGAAATGATGACTTCCACTTCCGGTCGCACCGTTCCCGATGCGGAGACCAGCTGGGTGATGGTCTTCTGCTCCGCCTTGGCGGTCTCCACCATCACACCTTCGGTCTCCCCGCCGATCCAGCCAGCCATGCGGGCTACGATTCCGAGAAGAAAGATCGCGCCGAAAAGTCCGCCGACCATGTACAGGGTTTTCTTTGTTGATGCCGTCATAGATGCTGTTCCTAGTAGGTTATTCGTAACGTAAGCTGACAATGGGGTCCAACCGGGAGGCTTTCACCGCCGGGTATACTCCGAAAACAAGACCGATCACGGTCATTCCGATCACACCGGAGATCACCGCGCCCCAGGGGATCACCACCGAGGTCTCCATCACCACGGCGAGAAGGTTTCCACCGATCACGCCGACCACGATGCCGATGAGTCCGCCGATCTGGCAGATCACAATCGTCTCGAGCAGGAATTGCTGGATGATGGCTTTGCGCGTGGCTCCGATCGATTTACGGATGCCGATCTCGCGGGTTCGCTCGGTCACCGACACGAGCATGATGTTCATGACCCCGATGCCCGCGCCCAAGAGACAGACACCGCCGACCACAAGGCCGAAGATGGAGAGGATGCTGGTGAGTCCGTCGAAGGTGCCTTGGAGAGAGTCGTTCGTGGTCACCTCGAAGTTGTTGTCCTCACCGGGTGCGATGCTTCGGATCACGCGCAGGTTTCCGATCATCTCGTCGATGGTTTCCTGGACCATCGTCAAACTGGGCGCTTGGGCTTGGATGTCGATGTTCCGATAGAATCCGTAAACCGATCCAAGCCGGGTGTACGGCGCCATCACGAACTTGTCGAGCGATTCTCCGAACGCGCTTCCTTTCGGCGCCACCACACCCACTACCGTGTACCACTGGCCGTCGATGCGGATGCGCTCGTTCACGGCCTGCTTGGTATCGAACAGTTTCTTGCGGATGTCTTCTCCCAAAAGCACCACCGGGCGCGAATTGAGGACGTCTTCAGCGGTGATGTCCCGGCCTTCAGCGATTTCGTAGGCGTTGTTGGTGATCCAATACTCGTTGCTGCCATACACCACGATGTCCGGATTGGTCACCTTGCCGTCGTACTCGATGCGCGTCCAGGTGAATCTCGCTTCCGGATTCATCGCGCTCGCCATCTGCGACGACTGCTTCAATTCCTCGAACATGTCGAAGGTGATGTACGGACGGTTCCGGTACGCGCTGTTGTCTCCCATCTGAACCGTCGGGCGCGTACTGACCTGGATCACGGATCCGCCGAACAGGGTCAGCGTCTCTTTGAAATAGGTGTCGATCACCGAGACGGCGGTCGACGAGCTGATCACTGCGAACACACCGACCACGATGGCCAGGATGGTGAGCAAAGAGCGGATGATGTTGGCCGACAAGGCGCTGATCGCCAAACGGAAGACTTCAAGCAAATTCATCTCAGGATCCTATTCATAACGGAGGGATTCGATCGGATCGGATTTGGCGGCGCGCCAAGCGGGGAGGAACCCGAACACCACGCCGGTGATGGCGCAGATGGCGAACGCGAGCATCACGGTATCCCAACTCAGATAAGCCACAAAGAGATTGTTCACCAAGGCGGTGGTTCCTACCGACAACAGAACCCCGATGAGTCCGCCGAACATGCAGATCACCACGGATTCGGTCAGGAATTGCCACAGGATCTCCCGGCTTTTCGCGCCGATCGCTTTTCGGATGCCGACTTCCTTCGTCCGCTCCTTCACCGATACGAACATGATGTTCATCACGCCGATGCCTCCGACAAAGAGGGACAAGGCCGTCAGGAAGATGCCGATTCCATAAATGGCACCGGTCATTACGGCATATTGCTCACGGAACATGTCCAATTTGTTGATGGAAAAATCGCTCGGTGTTCCAGGCTCCAAACGGCGGATCCGGCGCATCAGACCCTCGAACTCGTATTCGCCCTCTTCCAGAAGCACCTCGTTCTCGAACTTGGCCTGGATCTGCACGAAACGGCGGAACCCGTACATCTTGCCGAAGGTGGTCGCCGGCATGATGGCTTGCCCGTCGAAGCTTTCCAAGCCAAGGAATTTCCCCTGCTTGGCCAAGACGCCGATCACCTCGAAACGAAGCCCACCGACTTTGATGGTCTGTCCGACCGGATCGCGTTCCTCAAACAAGGCGTCGGCGATGTCGGTGCCGATCACGATCAGATTCGCGCCACGCATGTAATCGTCTTCGGAGAAGAATCGCCCGGATTGAAGCTCCACCGCTCCTGTGATCGAGTACGAGGGCGTGACGCCTCGCAGATCGGCGCGCTCGACAGATTTGGACTCGAATCGAAGGATGTCCTGCTCATACATGATGGCGGAGACCGCCTGAGCCGTGGTCGTCAGTTCTTCCAAGCGCTCCGCATACCGGACCTCCATGTCGCGGCGGTTGATGAAATCCCACCAATTGTACTCGGGTCCGAAGCTCCAAGGCCATTTCTGGATGTATAAGACATTGGTGCCCAACATCTTGAGGCTCGACTCAAACGACCGGTTGATCCCGTCGATCAAGGTGGCCATGGTGGTGACCGAAACGATACCGATCACGATGCCGAAGGTGGTGAGGGCCGCACGCATCTTGTTGGCCCACAAGGCGACCCAAGCGATCTTCGTGCTTTCGATGAAACTGCGTAACAAAACCATTCGGGGTAATTCGGTGATATGACCTGACGAGGCGGCGTTCTACGCATCCGAATCGGTTTCGTTACGTCACGTCAGTAGCTTTCTCCAATTCGAAAGATACGGTTCACATTGAACCCGAAGCGGAGTTGTTTGGAATAGCTTCTTGTAATGGCGTATTGCTCGCTCAATCCATCCCCTACCGACAAGAACAACTGGAAGACGTGGCCGCCGGTCTCCATCTCATAGTTCACGGCATAATGCATGAAGGATCCGGAATTGGCTCCAGTCAGCACCGGAGTGGCTTCCAGACCGATCGCACGATTCGGTTCATACCGATATCTCGACACCACACCCACCGAAATGGCGGTGTTCTCCTGATCGGCCCGTACGAGATTGAAGTGGGTGAGGGTCGGTGCGAGCTGGGCGCTGAACCGGTCGTTGAACTTTCTGGCAACGAGCACCGAACCCATGAAGCTCAATCGCTCTCCGACACTGGGATCGTAGGCCAATTCCCGGGTGTCGATCGCCGTATTCGCGATGACGGCGACCGAAACAGGCACCGAACCCGACTCCATCTGACGCAGCCAGCGGTATTTCGTGCGCAGATCCACCGACTTGTCGAGCTTCGACCGACCGATACCGATCGACAGATCGTCGGAGAAGCCATACTCGAGTCCCAGCCGGATGTTGGCATAGGTGTCGAGCCCCCAGAATTCTTGAACCCCCGCATCGAGCGGACCGAACACATGCATGATCGAGAACAGCATCTCTTGTTTCGAGATCGACTCCGTCGTCTGAAGCAGAGCCAGTTTCTGGGAAAAGAACGTGTTCTCGACAGGTCGGTCGGCCACCACACGCTCCCGCACCAATTGGGCGTGAGTCGGACCCGCGGCAAGGGTCAGAAGCATCGGAATCAGGATGGATTTCATGGTTTTCTGCGGAGGTCGACGTTGATCGTGAGGATGAGCGTTTCATTAAGCCTGTAGAAGAGCAGGCTGGGCACCT
>CAYVRS010000023.1:11278-11978 GCA_964454075.1 uncultured Chitinophagales bacterium | reverse complement strand
TTAAGTATTCAAAAGAAAAACTATTAAATATATGTCAAAATTAATTCCATTAAACGGATTTATTATCCTTAAGCCTGTAGAAGAGCAGGCTGGGCACCTCGATGCCGTAATCAGAGAGCTTCAGCGGCCATGTGGCTGTCGCAAGCAAGGAAGTCCGACCCTTGGGAGTGACCGTGGCCACCACATCCAGCTCTTTGCTGACTCCATGGATGGTGAACGTGCCTCGGACGAAGATTTTCTGCGGTGTTTCCTTCGTCAGATCGATGGCGTTGTAGAACTTGCCTGTGAATTCGGCGAAGGGGAATTTTTCCGTTTCAAGAAAATTCTCGCGCATCTGGCGGTCACGCAAGGTGATCCCCGTGGCGATGGTGTTCAGATCCAGGAAGAAATCGAGAGAGGAATCGGCGAGCGCCAATTGTCCGCTCAGATTCCGGGAAATGCCCTTGAAGGATTCGATCGAGGCTTTCGATTCGAATTCGGCATATCCGGCGCGGGTTTCAAACACCTGGGCTTGCGCGGCGGGGGCAAGGCACAAGCCGATGATCAGGACGAAGAGCGTCTTCATCAGTTGTTCGGGGCTCCGGCGTTGATCCAAGCGCGGATGTTCGCGATCTGCTGGCTTGTGAGCGATCCCCCTTGTGGCATCCGGCTCCCGAAGCGCGGACTGCTCAGCAGCTTGTCATACAGCGCGCTGTCATCC
>CAYVRS010000023.1:10626-11268 GCA_964454075.1 uncultured Chitinophagales bacterium | reverse complement strand
CGATGCTTCGAAAAACATGTTGATCTGGGTCAGCCCCTTGAGCGGCTGGCCATGGTCGCGGCGTAGGTGGCCAGATTCACGCCGGATTGCGGCACCGACGCGCTATGGCAGGAGACACATCGCGCGTTGAAGATCGGTTGGATGGTACCCGAATACGTGATGGTCGCATCCGGAGGAGTGTCGTCACTTTGGGTTGGCAGTTTCTTGCTGCATGAGACAAGGACCAAAACAGCAAGGACGAGGAGGTTCCGAGACATAGAGGCCTGATTTTTATGTGGTTGAACAAGTAACGGACAAAACCGGCTCATTTCCAAAAAGTTCCGAATTCAGCCTACCTTTGGACATGTCCAACCTCTCCCTGTCCGATTTCGATTTCCATCTCCCCGACGAACTCATCGCCCAGACTCCGGCGCATCCGCGCGACAGCGCGCGTCTGCTGGTTTATGACCGTGCCACCCGACGCATCCACGATTCCGTTTTCCGCGATCTGGGCGACTGGCTGCATCCCGACACCACCTTGGTCATGAACAACAGCAAGGTCGAGAAAGCGCGATTGCTGAACGGATCGATGGAGATCTTCATCGTGCGGCAGATCAATCCTACGATGTGCGAGGCGCTCATCCGTCCCGGCAAGAAATTCAG
>CAYVRS010000023.1:0-10616 GCA_964454075.1 uncultured Chitinophagales bacterium | reverse complement strand
AGTGGGCAAGACTGTCGACTGGGCGGATGGGATCCGCGTGGAAACCTTGTCGGTCAGCGAGGACGGATTGCGCACCTTGCGATTCGACCGCCCCATTGATGATCCGTCGTGGGACGCGTTCCGCCAAACCCCTTTCCCGCCCTACATCCAAGCCGATGAAACCATGGCGGATGAGTATCAGACCGTATATGCCAAGCCGGAAGGAAGCAAAGCCGCGCCCACGGCCGGCTTGCATTTCACCACCGAGCTGCTTGAAACACTGGCGTTGAAGCATCCTTTGGCGGAAGTGACCCTCCACGTGGGCCTCGGCACCTTCGCTCCCGTGAAATCGGACCGGATCGAGGACCACAAGATGCATTCCGAGTGGTGTTCGATCGACGATTTCACCGCGGCCACATTGAGCCGGGCCGCGCACCTGACCGCCGTGGGCACCACCACCACCCGCGTCCTCGAATCGCTGGTGCGACCCGGGCGGGCCTTCGAGGCCTCCTCCGGCGATACGGACATCTTCATCACTCCCGGATACGATTGGAAAGCGGTGGATGCCCTCATCACGAATTTCCATCTTCCGAAAAGCACGCTGCTCATGCTTGTGGCCGCGCTCACGGGAGTCGATGAGCTGCAACGGATCTACGCTCATGCCATCGCCGAGCGTTACCGCTTTTATTCTTTCGGCGACGCCATGCTCATCCGCTGACATTCCGGCCGATTGTCCTTATTTTACGAGTCTGCGCCCGTAGCTCAATGGATAGAGCGTTGGCCTCCGAAGCCAAAGGTTATGGGTTCGACCCCCGTCGGGCGCACATCGGTCAAAGCGTTTTCGAGAACCTCACTTCCTGCATGGCGCTCAGATGCGCATCGAACACCATGGCGATGTTCCGCAGGTAGTACCGGCCTTCATGGGTCACCCGGAGGTCGCCTTGGGTGACTTCCACCAGCCCGTCTGCGATAAACGGAATCAGGCGCAGGTTTTCGCGCATGAGCATCCGCTCGACATCCACATGGTAGCGTTGGCGCAACGCGCTCCAGTCCACGTGACCCGAGCACATGATGCCCATGATCACATCCCGGCGGATCCGGTCGTCTTGGCTGAGCACGTAGCCCTTGGCCCAAGGATGAACGCCTTTCCGCACACTCGAGGCGTAGGTATCCAGCTCCTTATGGTTCTGCCACATGATGCCGTCCACATGGCTGATGGAGGAGATGCCCAGTCCGTAGACATGGGCGCCGCCATGGGTGGAATAGCCTTGGAAATTGCGCTGAAGCGTCCCGTTTCTCAACGCTTCGGACAGCGGATCGTCATGCAAGGCGAAATGGTCCATGCCGATGTGGTCGTACCCTTGGGTGGTGAGGCTGCCGATCACATCCTCGAGTATTCCGAGCTTCTCTTCCGATGACGGAAGCCATTCGTTGTGGATGAGCTTCTGTGACGGGAATCGCGAGGGAAGATGCGCGTAATGGTAGATGGCGAAACGGCTCGGGCGAAGACTCAGCACATGGTCCAGGGTCTTGCGCATGGATTCGCGGGACTGGTGCGGGAGCCCGTAAATCAGATCCATGTTGATGCCCATGATGCCGACTTCCCGCAGATAGCGGACCGAATCGTCGATCATCCACGAAGGTTGGATGCGGTGAATGGCCTCCTGAACGTCTGTTTGGATGTCTTGTACGCCGAGCGACACCCGATTGACCCCGATATCCGCCATCACCTGGGCCTGCTCGAGGGTGAACAGGCGAGGATCGATCTCGACGCTGAATTCCAGGTCTTCGGCCAGAGGGAAGTGCTCCTTCAACAGAGCGCCGAGCCGGCGGAACTGGTCGATGGTGAGCGCGTTCGGCGTGCCTCCGCCCAGATGGAGCTGCACCACGCGGTTGTTGTCGTGAAGCATCGGACGCAGCAAGGCCATTTCCATCTCCAAGGCGTCCAGATAGTCGTCGGAATCCTGCGGATTCCGACTGATCACTTTGTGACAGCCGCAATACCAGCACAGCGATTTGCAAAACGGGATGTGCAGGTAGAGCGACATCTCATGCGGTTCCAGATTCACTTTCCTCACCGTGTCGAGCCAAGGCACGAGGTCCTGGATCGGAGCGAGGGTCAAGGCCGTGGGATACGACGTGTATCTCGGTCCTTCGGTGGCGTATTTGGAGAGCAGGTTCATAGCGTTGTCTTTTCAACAAACTACTCCCAAGGGCCGATACCATTCTTGACCGATGATTCGCATTTTTTATCCGGTCGCGTCGGGTCTCGCCTCCCTGAATTGCAGCTCGTGAAGGCGCTGATACAGACCCGATTCCTTGATGAGAGCCTCATGCGTGCCGGTTTGGACGATGCGTCCTCCATCCATCACCACGATGCGATGGGCGTGGCGGACGGTCGACAACCGATGCGCGATGATGAATGTGGTGCGCCCCACCATCAGCCGCTCAAGCGCGGCTTGCACAGCGGCTTCCGATTCCGAATCCAGGGCGGATGTGGCCTCATCCAGCAGCAGGATCTTCGGATCACGGAGGATGGCCCGGGCGATGGCGATGCGCTGGCGTTGTCCGCCGCTGAGTTTCACGCCGCGCTCGCCGACCGTTGACGCATACCCGTCGGTGAACCCGCGGATGAAGCTGTCGGCATTGGCATCGCGGGCGGCGGCCATCACCTCCTCGTCGGTCGCATCCAAGCGTCCGTAGCGGATATTCTCGAGGATGCTGGTTCCGAAAAGATGGACGTCTTGCGGAACCAAGGCGATCTGCGCGCGCAGGCTTTCCTGGGTCACGTCGCGAAGATCATGTCCGTCGATGAGGATGCGGCCCTCGCTGACATCGTAGAAGCGCGGAATCAGGTTCATGAGCGTGGTCTTCCCGGCGCCGCTCGGACCCACCAAGGCCACCACCTCTCCCGGCGCCGCGGTGAACGAGAGTCCGTGAAGCACCCGGGCGTCGTCCGAATAGCGGAATCCGACCGAGTCGAACCGAACCTCGCCCCGGATCGTCGGCATCTCGGTCGCATCCGGCGCGTCGGAGACTTCCGGCGCTTCGTCCAGAAGTTCGAATATGCGCTCCGAGGCACCGGCGGCGGTGTTGAACGCCGTGTACAGACGCGACATCCCTCCCACCGAGCGGGCGATGTTGAAGGCGTAGAAGATGAAGGCGACCAGGTCGCCGGCGGTCAGTCGCCCGTTGAGCACCTCGACCCCGCCATACCAGAAGATGCCGATCATGACCGACATGAAGAGAAGTCCGATGGTCGACCAGAACAGGTTGCTCAGCAAGGCCCGCTTCCGGGACGTATCGAACAGGATGTCGGTGGCGGCGTTGTAGCGGCCGATCTCATACGGCTCCCGGGCAAAGGATTTCACGACTCGGACAGCCGCCAAGGCCTCCTCGGCGACGGCCGTGGTGTCGGCGAGCCGGTCTTGGACGGTGCGGGAGAGTTTGCGGATCTTGTCGCCGTAATAGCGAGTGGCCAGACTGACCACCGGCACTGTGATGAAGATGGCCAGGCTGAGGCGCCAGTTCAGGACAACCATCAGCCCCACCGAACCCACCAGGGAGATCACTTGGGTGAGGGCTTCGACGATGCTGCTCGTGGCGGCGGTGCGCACCGAGGCGACATCATTGGTCAGCCGCGAGGTGATGTCGCCCAAGCGCTGCTCGGAGAAGAACCGGAGTCCGAGGCGCTGCAGATGCGCATACAGCTGGCGGCGCAGGTCGGTGATGAGCTTCTCCCCGATCCATTCGAGCCAGTAGCTGCCGAGAAAGCCAAGCACGACCTGCACCAGGAACAGCGAGATCAGGCCGAATGCCAGCAGATTGAGCATGCGGCGGTCGCCGGCTTCGAACACGGCATCGAGCAACTCGCGCAAGCCGAGAGGCACGATAAGCCACAACATGGAACCGACGAGGGTGAACGCCATCGCCAAAAGAAATCGCCCGCGGTACGGGCGGGCGATTTCAAAGAGACGGCCTAGCAATTTGGTGATGGACATCGAAGGGTTATTTAAGGAGAATCATCCTCCTCACAAGAATGGTGCCAGCGGCTTCGAGACGGTACAGATACATGCCGCTCGGCAGGGTTGAGGCATCAAATCTGACAGAATGCGTGCCAGCCGGATAAAATCCATCGGCCAGAACCGCGATTTCACGGCCCAAGAGATCGTACACGGCAAATCGAATTCGTAGGGACGCAAGATCTTGCGTCCCTATGGTAAATCGAATCACCGTTTCCGGATTAAACGGATTCGGGTAATTCTGGCTCAAGGAGATTCCGTCGACCATGTCGATCTCTTCGATGGAGGTGGGGGCGACCACGGCGATGTGGTAATCCTGTCCTCCATTGTTGTCCCAAGCGCCCGACCCGTTGTTGAAGACGAAATCGAGCATGGTGGTTCCAGCCGGCACGGGCATGGTCAGCGTCCAGACATTGTTCACTTTCGACATCGCCGTCGTGGTCACGTTCTGCCATCCGTTCCGCCCCCAATGCAGATTGATGGCCGAGGCGCATTTCAAGGAACCGTTGTACGTGATGGTGACATTCCGGTCGGCTTGCGGCGGATTCGGATTCACCGTGAACACCGGCGTCGGCTCGGTGGTGCCTCCACCGGATGCCGTCACCGCAATCGAATAATCGGCGCTGTTGTTGTTATCCCAAGTTCCGCTGCCATTGTTGAAAACCATCTTCAGCGACGTGGCCGTGCCGGGTACGGTGATGGTGACCGACCAATTATCGCCGGATTTGGTCATCGGAGTGGTGGTCACGTTCTGCCAAGCGTTGATGCCCCAATACAGATTCACTTGCGATTCCGTCTTCAGGAAACCGTCGTAGGTGATGGTGACCTGCGACCCTGCGACCGGCGCCGCCGGCGTGAAGGTGAGGGTGGCCGCGGGTTGCGGCGTGGTTCCGCCTCCGCCACCGCCCGTTCCTTGCGATCCTTGGGCGTCGGACTGGAAGAAGCCGGCGCCGAGGTCGCCGATCCGCCCCGGACCGTTCAGCACATAAATCCCTGCGCTGGAGGGTGCCACACGGAACGTCATCGAGCCGTTCGACACCGCGATCTCGTGGCCGGTCACCGCGTCGCGGTAGGTTCCGTTGCGGATGCCAGTGAAGTTGAAGTTCACGGTTCCGTCCTTGGCCAGGCCCACGACAGCGTAACTGTCGCCGAACTCACGAACGATCCCTACCCCGTTCCCGCCTCCGTTTCCGCCCCATCGCCAAGTCCCTTTCTGCAAGGCAGGCACGGCGCGGCGGATGGCGTTCAGCTTCTTCAGATGCTTGTAGATCACATGGTTGGGCGCCTGGTCGATCACGCGCCCGTAATAGGCACGACCGGTTTCGTCGATCGAGCGCTGGTGTCCGCCATACTGGATGTCGGTGTATGCGCCGCGCATGAACTGCATTTCGGTGCCATAGTACAGCGACGGAATGCCGCGCCAGGTCCACATGAAGTTGAGCGCCGCGGCCAAATTCTCGGCGCTGCCTTCATAGCGGCGGTTCCAGTCGTTCGTCGGACCGAAATCATGATTGTCGAGGAAGGTGACCAGGTGCGAGGTGTTCGAGTACAGGTGGTCGTAGCGGGCCGCGGCCTGCACGTTCGAATAGCTTTCCCCTTTGGCGAACATGTGGAAGGTGGACATCGCGTAGAAATCCAGCACGCTCATGCCGCTGGGTTGGGAATTGCCCACGGCGCCTCTCCAGGTGTACCAGTGCGGATTGATCTCCTCCACGTTGTGCAGCTCGTGCCGTTTCTGCGCCACTTCCCCGAAGATGAACAGATCCGGATTGATCGCCTTGAACGCATCCAGGAACCACAGCACGTCTTCACGGCTCATGTGCTTGATGGTGTCCCAACGGAATCCATCCACACCCATCTCGATGAAGGTCTTGTACGCGTTCAGCAGATACTCTCTGACCACGGTCGATCCCGTATTCAGGTCTGGAGTGTCTTCGTGTAAGGCCCGGTTGTAGAGGTTTTCGGTGTCGTCGAAGCCTTGGGCGAAACCGTTTCCGGAATGGTGGTACCAGGCCGGATCGGTGTTGTCGAGGTAGGTCACCGAACTCGGGAAGTTGTAGGCGGCCTGGTTCGCGTTCCATGGTGCCGGCAGGCGGGGGACATCCGCCACGCTCCAGATCTTCCCGTCGGCAGGGTTGGGCGTCATGCCATCGTATTCCCATGTGGTGGCGTCGGGAAGCGGACTGCCGTCGGAGGCTTGTCCCCAAGGCATGGCCGGGTTGCGGTTGTACTTCATCTCCGCATGATTCTTGATGCCGAAGCGACCCGAGTGGTTGGTCACGATGTCGAGCACGATCTTCATCCCCCTCGCATGCACCTCGTTGATGAGGTCTTGGAAGGTGGCTCCGGGCGATTCCAGCCGCGGATCCACTTTCGTGAAATCATAGGCATGGTATCCGTGATAGTCGAGCGGAGAACGGTTCTGCACGATGGGCGTGATCCAGATCGCCGTGAAGCCGAGGTCTTTGATGTAGTCGAGCTTCTGGATGAGTCCCTTGAAATCACCCCGCCAGGTCACATCCTGCGGATCCGTGATGCTCGGATTGATGTTCGGATCGGGGTTGTACGACGACCATTCGTTGGGGACGTTGTTCGTCGGATCCCCGTCGAAGAAGCGGGTCGTGAGCAGGAAGTAGATGGTCTCTTCGCGAAAATCGACCTGCGCGAAGGCAGGCACCGCCGGCAAAGACACCAGCATGAAGAGAAGCAAACGGGAAGCAGATCGCATGGCCGATGATAATGTAAGCGCTTACATATGGTTTCGACCAGAATAAGCGGTTCTGCTTATAAAAGCAACCGACGCAGCTGATGGCGGTAACCGCGGCTCAGATACACCACCGAGCCCGTGATCAGCTTGATCTGGTATTCGCCATGGTACCAAGCCTGCATTTCCTGGATGCGGGTGGTGTTGATGATGGTGGATCGGTGGATGCGCAGGAAGCTGTCGGCCGGTAGGCGGGCTTCGATACCGTTCATCGTTTCCCGGGTCAGGTATGTCTTGCCATGCGAGTGGATCTCCACATAATTGCCGGCCGCCTTGACACAATCGATGTCATGGGCATTGAGAAACAGCATCCGTCCGTCGATTTTGATCACAATCCGTTCCATCCGAGGGGGCTCCGTTGTCATTTGGTCACATCGTTGGGGTGAAGATGCGACCGATACGGAGAACCCTACGATTGGATGCGGAAAACGTGCGGCAAGGCTTCGTCGAGCGTGTTCACCGGAACGATCACCAACCCCTGCTTGACCCGCTCCGGAATTTCAACCAGATCCCGTTCGTTGTCTTTCGGGATGAGCACTTTGACGATGCGGTTCCGCTGCGCGGCGAGCAGTTTCTCGTTCAAGCCGCCGATGGCATAGACTTCCCCGCGCAAGGTGATCTCTCCGGTCATGGCCACATCGTGGCGAAGCGGACGACCCGTGGCTTGCGACAGGATGGCCAACGCCATCGCAAGTCCCGCGCTGGGACCGTCTTTCGGAATCGCTCCCTCCGGAATGTGCAGATGGAACTCGTGCGTGTCAAAATAGTCGGCTTGGATGCCGAACGAATCGGCGTTGGAGCGGATGAAGCTGAGCGCGGCCTGAGCCGATTCCTTCATCACATCCCCCAGCTGACCCGTGAGCGTCAACTTCGGTTTGCCTTTCATGACGGCCACATCGATCTGAAGGATGGAGCCACCGGTGCTGGTCCAGGCCAACCCGTTCACGCTGCCGATCTTGTCGCGTTTGTCCAGATCACGGTCGCGGAATTTCTCCACGCCGAGCAGCTTCGGGATGTCGGCCAGCGCGATGGTCCGTTTTTTGGATTTCTGACCGGCCGCGCCCAGGGCCACTTCCTCCTTGGCGACTTTGCGGAGCACCGCGGCGATCTGCTGCTCCAGCTGGCGGACGCCCGATTCCATCGTGTATTTGCGGATGATCTCCAGAATCGCCTCGTTTTTGAAGGCCACATGCCGTGCGCTGAGTCCGTGCGCGGCCAGCTGTTTCGGAATCATGTGGTTTCGGGCGATCTCCAGCTTGTCGTGCTCCAGGTAGCCGGGAAGGTTGATCACCTCCATCCGGTCCAGCAGCGCAGGTTGGATGTTGCTCGCCACGTTCGCCGTCGTGATGAACATGACGTTCGAGAGGTCGAAATCGATGTCCAGATAATGGTCGTTGAAGGTGTCGTTCTGTTCCGGATCGAGCACTTCAAGCACGGCGGACGACGGATCGCCGCGGAAATCGTGCGACAGCTTGTCGATCTCATCCAGGATGATCACCGGATTCATCGTTCCGGCTTTCTTGATCGACTGGATGATGCGGCCCGGCATGGATCCGATGTAGGTCTTGCGATGGCCTCGGATTTCCGCCTCATCGTTCACGCCGCCGACGGAGATGCGCACCATTTTGCGACCCATGGCTTCGGCGATGGATTTCGCGAGCGAGGTTTTTCCTGTGCCCGGCGGACCCACGAAGCACAGGATCTGCCCCTTCATCTGTTTCACGAGATTCAGGACCGCGATGTGTTCGAGGATGCGCTCCTTGGGCTTTTCCAGGCCGTAATGGTCGGCGTTCAGCGCCGATTCGACCGCGGTGATGTCCAGATTGTCGTCCGACATCACACCCCAAGGCATGCTGATGATCCAATCGACGTAGTTGCGGGCCACCGTGTACTCGGGGGACATCTGCGGCGTCTTCTTCAGACGGTCCATCTCTTCGAGCACCTTGGTGCGGGCTTGCTCGCTCATCGGGAGCTTGTCGACCTGCTCTTTGAGTCGCGCGAGTTCGGGATCAGCGAATCCATCCTCATCCAACTCTTCCTGAAGGGCGCGGATCTGCTCTTGGATGAAGAACTTGCGTTGCGATTCCTGGATGTCTTCCTGAACTTTCTCGTTGATTTCGTTGGAAACCTCGAGCATCTGCAATTCGCCGGTGATGAACTGAAGCACTTCGCGGAATTTGGCTTCAAGCGGCTGGGCCTCGAGAAGACTTTGTTTCGCTTCGAGCTCGAGGTCGAGGTAGCTGGCCATGTAATAGACCAGATGCATGGGCTGGTCGATCTGGCTGAAACTGAGCAGCAGCTCTTCGGGCAGCTCGGGATTCACCAGAACGTATTTCTCGAATTTCTCGCGGGTCTTGCGCACCAAGGAATTCAGCACGCGCTCGCTTTTGACGGTGGGCGTCTCCTCGATGGCCATTTCCGCCATGAACATGCCTTTGTGGACCACGCCCGAGACCATGGTGGCGGTGGTGAGTCCGTTCACGAGCACCTTCATCAATCCGTTCGGAAGGTTCAGGATCTGCACCACTTGGGCCAAGGTGCCCACGGTGTTGAGATCATCGAGGCTCGGATCTTCCTGTTCCGGATTTTTCTGCGTCAGCAGCAGGATGCGCTTGTCGGATTCGGACGCCAGGCGGATGGCCTGTACCGATTGCTCCCGCCCTACCAGAACCGGAAACATGGTGTTCGGGAAAATCACGGTGTCCCGAAGGGGCATGACCGGGATGAGGGAGGCGGATTTGGCGGCTTTGGACGATTTTCTCGGCATAAGGACGGAAATTATGGAGAAACAGACACTTTCTTTGTAAGGAATTCCGGATTTCCGCCTCTATACGGATAGGAGCTTTGTGTTAACTTCAATCAGCCACTGAATCCCGTGATCGAATCCCTTTATATCAAAGATTACGCCCTGATCGACGAGCTGGATGTCTCGTTCGGTCCCGGCCTGACCATCCTCACCGGCCAGACCGGTGCGGGCAAATCCATCATCATCGGCGCGCTGAATCTCGTCTTGGGTGAGCGTGCGGAGACGGAGAGCATCCGGACGGGTGCGGCGAAAGCCATCGCGGAGGTCAGCATCCGCGTGCCGGACGACGCCCAGCTCCGCGCGTTGCTCGATGAGGCGGGCATCGAGCCGTCCGGCACCTTGCTGCTGCGTCGTGAAGTGCGCGAAGCGGGCAGCCGCGCCTTCATCAACGACACGCCGGTGACGGTGGCGGTCTTGAAGCAGGTCGGCGATCTGCTTGTGGATCTCCACGGCCAGCACGACCACCAGCTCTTCCTTCGTGAAGAGGAGCATCGCAAGGTGATCGATGCGCTTCCGGCTGTCAAACCGACTCTGGAGCAGTGGCAGGCCCAGTTTGTGACCGTGCAGACGCTCAAATCGGAATTGAACCGCCTTCGCAAACGGGAATCGGAACTGGCTCAGAAGCTGGAGTTGTCGCATTACCAGCTCAAGGAGTTGGAGGCTTCGCGCATCGATGTTGACGAGATCGGGTCGATGGTGCAGGAAATGAGATTGCTGGACTCGGCCGAGGAACTGGACCTGAAAGCCGGGATGGTGGTCGACATCGGGTCGGATGCGGAGCCGAACGTGATGGACATGCTCGCAAGGATGGAGAAGGCGCTTCTGGACCTGGCCGACATCGAACCCGGGTTTGGACCCTTCCACCAGGAATTCAGCGCGGCGCGCATCAGCATCGACGAGGCTGTGCGCTACGCCGAGCGGTACCGGAGCAGCATCGAGCACAATCCGGCGAGGTTGGAATACCTGCGCGGACGACAGTCGGAGTTGCGGCGCTTGGAAAAGAAATACGGCAAGACGCCGGAAGAGCTGCTGGTCTGGATGGAGG
>CAYVRS010000022.1:17815-20635 GCA_964454075.1 uncultured Chitinophagales bacterium | reverse complement strand
GTAGGTGAATGGAAGCAGGCTGCTGTTGTAAGGTCCGACCCAGACTTTGCCCTCGCTATCCACTGCGATGCCGTGAGCGGTGTTGGTGATCGGACTGGCAATGCCGCCGGTGGTATCAGGGAAAACGCTTTGGAACTGCCATTGAGCAGACGCTCCGATCGGTATCAGCAACAAAGCGAAAAGGATTCGTAACGTTTTTGTCATGTTGTACTCCTATGAGATGGTTCGTTGTTGGTCAGGTGGTTCAATATAGAGAAACTCATTCGATTCCATAGAACGGAGCGCCGTCTTTCTGGAAATTGATCGAAATGAGCCGCTGGGTTTGACCCGTTTCGCGAGGTAGCAGGGTCATCAGTACGCGCTGTGTTCCAGGAATCCAATGCATTTTGACAATGATTCCAGGAATGATTCCGGCATAGTATTCACTGACATCGCCCGCCGGGGTGATGGCCAATAAGGCTTGACGGCCAGTGGGCAGTTGGTCGAAGTTGGCACCGCTCAGAGCCACGAACATAGTGCCGTCGGTGGCGAAAGCGATCGAACGAGGCACCACATCGGTGGCGTACTTCACGCCGAGGTCCACAACCTGCTCCTCAGCACCCAACGTGTTGTCGGGATTGATCGGGAAGCGCCAGATGAAGGGATTTCCGCCACGGGTTCCACCCACATACAGATAGCCGTCATACACTTTGACCGAATGGCCGTTCGCGACGAACGGATAACGGGTGTACGAACGGGTCGCTCCGTTGTCTTGGATGCGAACGATGCTCTGGTTGGTGGCGCTGTTTGTTTCGTTCGCCCCGACCACCCAAACGAAGTTGTTTTGGTCGAAATCAAGATCCTCGGCACGTCCGACTCCAGTACCCCAGTTGGAGGTGGAACCTCCGGTCGGACCGGAACGATAGACCACCGGTACCCCTCCTGCCACCCGGAGCATGTACAAGCCTCCATCAGGGCCGACTTTGACCACCCTGTAAGCCCATCCTTGAATGGGCACGTAGGTGCCGTTGATGACTCCTTCGCTGTTGAATTTGCCCACACCGCTCGGAATACCGGAAGCCAGAGTCGAGATGTAGAGATTTTTCGAGAGGTCGATGCCCGCACCGAGCGCGGTTGTGTTCGTAGGAAGCGTGGTCGCATCGATAAACAGTGATTCCAGCTTGTATGGAACCGGGTTGCTGAACGCCACCACATTGGCTTTCGCAATTTTGATGCGGATGGAATCCGACACCATGTTGGGGGTATTCACCACAATGCGGGATGGGGTCACCGACACCACTTGAGCTTTGATGTTGTTGAACCAGACGGAGACAGCGGCCGGATCGCTGCCGAACTGAGACCCGTCGATTGTGACGGTCTCGAATCCGGCAAAGGATCTGTTGGCGGGAGTCACGGATGTGATGACAGCAGGAATTCCCTCGTCAAAGTTCGGATCGAACGCGCTGTCGGAGCTGGGAGTGGAGCATGCCACAGCGATCATGAGTGCGAAGACAGCCGAGATGCGTGGAAGAGTGCTTGAGATGTTCATGGGTCGGATCATCGGATTCAGAACATGAGTTGGATGCCGAGGCGGTTCACCCCGTTGAACACACCGAAGGAGGTGTAGGAATAGTCGGCTCGGACACCATAACGGCGGCCAAAGGGCTGGATCACACCCACTCCGGCGGAGAACCCTTGCTCATCGCTGGGGAAGGCATAGCCACCACGCAGCGCAAGGCGCTTCATGAAGGTGTATTCGGTTCCGATCAGGATTTGCTCGTAGTAATCGCGTGGACGGTTCGCATCCACGGAGACCAGAAGAGAATGGGTTTGGGGATTCAGACTTGTGAAGTCAAGAACGTTCATGGATAGCCCCATGCGGAATGTCAAGGGCATTTCCTGAGAGTCGAGTACGTATTCGACCTCGCGACCATAGTTGCGGATCGACATCCCGAGGTTCAGGCTTTTGAATCCAGTCTTGTACAAGACGCCGAAATCCACAGAGTAGTTCTGTTCAGCGATCTCCACTCGATTGAAATCCATCGCCCCACGTGAAGAAACGGCGCTGGCGAGTTGCTGGTCGACATAGCGGACATTCGCGCCGACCGCGAATTGGGAGGTGATCGCACGGGCGTAACTCAATCCGTACGCGAATGCTTTGGGAGTGAACGTACCGATGATGTCATATCCGGTATCGGGATCCTGGTTGGCCACGGTCTCGGTCAATGTTCCGTAATCGACACCAAGGAAGGAGACGCCGAACACGCCATAGAGTCCGTTGGCCGGTGCGAAGACCGCTCCGGCATGCTGGTACTGAATGTCAGCGATCCACTGCACGTTGCCGAAGGCGACCTCATTCCCTTTCGTAAAGGCGATGCTGGCAGGGTTGCTGTAGATTCCGTCCACGCCGTTGTCGAGCGAGGTGACCGCATCCGACATGCCAGTCGGGCGGGCGCCGATCGGAACGGCGAGGAATTTCATGACCGTTTGAGCGCGTTTGTCTTGGGCGGTACCCGGGGTGGCCAGACCGCCGATCAGGAGGAGCGCGATGAAAAGATGGATCGTTTGGGATTTCATGAATGGCGCCGGCTTAGAGGATTACGACAAGTTTCACCGTGGTCGATTCTCCGGTATCCTCGTTGCGGATATGGGCGATGTAAACCCCCGAAGTGACCCGTTGACGGTCGTCTGTGTTCAGGTTCCAGAATTCATCACCACTTCCATTGGTATGCCGGATGGTTCTGACTTTCTCACCCAACTCGGAATAAATGGTGATCGTGGAATTTCCTGGAATTTCGTAGAACGCGACCTCCAGACGGCCTCCGAGAGTGATGTCGGTGC
>CAYVRS010000022.1:0-17741 GCA_964454075.1 uncultured Chitinophagales bacterium | reverse complement strand
GGATCGTAGGTCTGCGTGTAATAGCGGCTGCTTCGGAGCGGAATGCCCGCCGGGGTCATGGCTCCACCGGTGTTATCAGCCGCTTTGCCTCTTGCCACCACGTAGTAATAATGGTCTAGGCCACGGACCGGTCCACCGACCGGGTTGTTCACGCTGTCATCCCAATCGCGGGCTGTGGCCGGAAGATCGGCCACTTTCACGTAGGTGCTGTCGTAGTTTCCACGAGCACGATACACTTCAAATCCATCGACTTTGCCGATTTCGGCTGAGTCATAGTCCCAAGCGAGTTCGATGCGGTCGCCGGCTGACGTCACATCCAAGAACAACGGCGGTGGCGGTGGCATCGGAACAGTATAACCGGCGTCGAAATTGGCCTTGGCACGTGAGAAAGTCTGCACAAGTGAATCACGACCTTGGAACACGATGGTGTTCTTTTGAAGTGCGGTGATCGCGCCCTGCTTGAACTGACGTCCCACAGTGTTCGCTACTTCACGGCTGATGCCAGCTGCGCCTTCCACAAAAACGATTTTAACGCTTTCCCCAGGTGCCAGCGTGTATGGACCTACACCCGACGCCGCTGACCATCCGCCTGTGGTGGCACGGTTGGCGGCATTCCGTTGATCAAGGAAGCCAGGAATTCCAGTGGGTTCCACCAGATAGGCGTGGCGTGCGGTTCTGCCGGCTTGCATGAAGCGGGTATAAGACTCCTGCATCTTGGCCGTGTTGAACTGGTCGTTGCTTGAGGTCAAATTGTCGTCCGATCCCACTTCCGTCATTGTGGTCGGCTGGTTCGGATCATCGATCATGTTGCCAGGTGCGGTCTGCGCGAACAACAGGGCGTTGCCCACGAAGTGATAGGCTCCGAGTCGACCAAGGCTGTCACCTGCGGCCACAAAGCCTGAAGAACCGGCCGATGAGAAAATCGGACCACCGATGTTGTCATAGTTCACGGTTCCGCCTCCGGCAACGTTGTCATATCGACCGTGCCAGACGAAATGTCCGCGGATCGCGGCAGGTGCGCCGTAATTCGGACCGATACCATCCCCTACCCTGTCGACCATGGCATTGATTCCCCAACCGGTCGCGTTTCCGAAGATATAGCGAGTTTGGCGGACCACGGAATAACGGGCTTGCCAGAAGAACCGAAGATCCGTCAAGGTTTTGTTCGGATACTCGATCTCATTGTCATTATCGGCGTTTCCGGTGTTGGTGAAGGTGTATTCGTGGATGTGGTAATTGTCGTGATAAGGATTGCCCCATTGGTAGATGCGGCGTTCCATGGTGATTCCGATCGCTGTGTTCACCTTGTTGTAGATCATGCGGTCGGAAGGCAGATTCGGATCGATCTCATCCGCATCTTTGGGGATGTCCAAACTTTCCAATCCATCCACCATCACTCGAACCGGCTCGTATTTGCTGACCATCTTCAATTCGATGGGGAAGAACTCACCTGTACCGGGCACACGTGGGCCGACATGCACCAACTTGAACGGATAGGCGGTATTGGTCGCGTCAGTGAAATCGGTGGTGCCGATCCACAATCCTTTGGCGGCTTGCATGTCCTGATAGGCGTAAATGGCCGGCCAGCGCAGTCCATATTGTTGAGATGCGACGAGAGCATGCTCACGCTCCATGCCGGCTTCCATGTAGAAGTTGTGAAGGGATCCAACACCGAGCCATCGTACGGCTTGTCCGTTGGCTGTGGCGAGGGGAAGGGCGACGAGCCCGATGATCAAGAGGAGATGTCGTTTCATAATCATTCAGTTCAGAAGGAGATCCTCACGCCGAAGAGCACGTTGCGGGGGTTGAAGAATCGATAGGATTGAAGATTGGGCATATCGATGTAGGCCTTGTTGTCCAGTGTGCGCTTGACCAATTCCGGGTCGGCCGGAACGAATGCTCCGTTGCGATACTGATACCACGATTCATCCTGATAATTGAAATAGAGCGGACGCTCGTGGATCAGCAATGGATCAATGCTGCCCAGTGTGCGTGTGGCAACGATCGGTTGGAACGCAATGCCGGGTTTGCGGAAATCACCGGGGCGGTCGCTTCCGGGCACAGACAGATATCCTGCGCCGAGGAGTTGCTCAAGTTTGGCAGCGGGAAGATGCAAGGAACGGTAATAGTCGTCGAGATCCACCCCATCCACGAAGCCGAGTGTGGAGAGTTGGCGGCGGTTCAGCACGTTGTTCACATCCACGAAGACGTTGATGGACATGTCTTTGGTCGGGCGGAATGTGCGTGTGAGACGCATGTCCAACGCCCAGTTGTCTTTCCACTGCAAGTTGTTGTTGATTCCGGGAGGGGCCCCACCGCCACCGTACCAGGTGATGAACGAGCCGCGCGACCAACTACCCAGCATGGTGATCCGCCAATCGGCCAATGGAGCCAGATCCGCGAATTTCGGACCGAAATCCGCCGGTGTGAAGAAATCCATGTTGGCACGTGCATACGGTTGCGGGCGTGGCTTGGACTGCGCGTTGGCGGACAGGTTCCGCTCGTAGGTGCGTTGTGCGTTCGTCGCCTCATAGAAGTTCACGAACCCGAAGCGGCCGGTCGAGCGGATCATGTAGGTATAGTTCACGAAGCCTGAAAACCACTCGCCACGAGGTTTGCTCAAGGTCATTTCCAAGCCTTTCGTATCGCGGTACGAATCGGCGACGGTGGTGGTGTACAACGCGGCGGCGTTGTTGTCGCGGAATACGGTGGTAGTCACCAAGCTCGACTCATCTTTGTAATAAGCGGCCAAACGGAGCAGGTATTCGTTCCGGATCCCTTGCTCATAACCGAGTTCATAGGACACGGTCTTTTGCAGGGGCAACTCCGGATTGGCCAATCGTGAGACACGTTGCTGCTCTACAGAGCGCTCGATCTGATACAAACTGAACGTGGATGGGAAGGCCTGGAAGTGTCCGTAGTTGAAATACAACTTGCTGGTGACGGTGATCGGGAAGGAAATCCCGACTCGTGGACTCAACACAAACTGCTCTTCAGCCTTCTTGGTGTCGAAGAGATCTGCCAGGTCCTCCACGTTGTTGGTGTTGAACCGCGGATCGAACGTATCGTACTCATACCATTCCGTGTTCGCGTTGGAGTAGTCGAAGCGCATTCCGATGTTGGCGACAATACCCTCGTATTCGAACTTGTTCTGCAGATAGGCGGCGGCGCGGATCGGCGCGTTGTCCCAGATCGAATAGGTACGGCCGGAAGGAAGGGCGATGTCGACGGATCCGTAGTTCACGTCGCTAAAGATCTGAACGTACTGCGCCCCGAATTTCATTTGATTGTACCGGTTCACCTGTGAAGTGAAATCAGCACGTACCGACAGGGTGCCCACTTGGCTCGAGTCACGCGAGTTCGACATCCCGATACCCATGCGCATTCCGGATCCCACACCGATGCTTGACAACGGATAGAAGCCGAAAGGAGCTTCATCCACCTCATACGTGCCGAACGTCCGGAGAATGGTGGAGTCGCGAAGAGCACCCGGATTGGTGGAATAATCGGTGCTGTAGTAGCTGCCCGACACTTCATAGAACGACCGCGGACTGAGCGTATGCGTCAGTTTTCCTCCGATCATATAGCGCTTGACACGGGTTGGTGCGAAATAATCGCTTGCGAAGATGCGGCTGTCCCCGAAACTGTTGCGGCTTACGGTCGCCGAAGCGATGCCCCCAGCAGAAATGAACATCCCGGGTTGACCCACATTGTTGTCGTTGGTGCCCGATTCGTTTGAGAGGAATCCTTCCACGGACAGCTTCATACCTTTGCGGATGTCGCTCGTCACTTTCAACGAGGCGAGGTCGGTGCTGTAGCGGTCTTCAGACAACGGGAACATGTACATGCTCTGCTGTTTGCGGTAAGATGCCCAGAAGCGTGCATTCCCGAGAGCCTTGCTCACGAATGGAACGGGTCCGCCGAATCCGCCATCGAACACATAATCAGGTTGTTGGATGGCGAAGTCCTTGCGATGCTGCCAGAGGAAGATCTGCTGCCCGCCGGTCGGTGTGAAGTGCTTGGTGATATCCGGATCGGACAGTGATGTGGCCGATGCGGCATTCCATCCTGCAAAGCTCGGATACTGGCGGCGGGTCCACGTGTCCCACGACGAGGTTCCGGTGAACGCGACTTCAGGATCCAGGAAGGGTCGCATCCAATAGTTGTTCGGATCGTTGGGACGAGGACCGAAATATTTGTTTCCCGGGCTGTCGTGACGGTAGAACACATCCACTTGATAGTTATCGGAATTACCCTCTTTGGTCACGACGTTCACAATCCCCGACTGCACATCGCCGAATTCCGCGTTGAAACCACCGGTCTGCACTTGGATTTCAGAAATCGACGTAATGGATACAGCCGTGAATGCGGTTTTGTCGCGATCGTCGCGGAGAGTCAGACCGTTCACGCTGAATGAGACCTCATCGGAGGCGCCACCACGTACGGCAAGGCCTTGGACCCCCGCCTGCAAGCCAACGACGCCTGAGACGTTGGTGACCGGAAGATTCCGGATCTCCGCTGCGCTCAAATTCACTTGGCTCGATGACACGTCACGTTGAACAATAGGACGATCAGCGACCACCGTCACCTCTTCCCCTTGGAAAACTTCTTCCCGCATGGGAATCTCGAGGGTAGTGGTCTGTCCGATGTTGATTCGAACATTCTTGTATGTCACTGTCGTGAAACCGATGTAGGTCGCCTTCACGGTATAGTTGCCCGGCCGAACATTGATCACCGTGAAGTAGCCATCAAGATTGCTGGCCGCGCCGATGGTCAACTCTTCGATCACAATGTTCACACCCGTCAGCGGCTCACCGGTTCGGGCATCCCGGACGGTTCCCTCCAAACGTCCGGATTGTGCGTTCACGACCGATACAAGACCGGTCAGCAGAAAGAAGATTGAAGTATTGAGGAGGAAACGAGTCCGTAAAGAAGACATCATAGAATCGCGACTAGGTAGATCCGGTACACGTTGATAATCTTTAAGCTATTAAAATCACCCCACTTTGTAAAGCTTGAAAAAGCCCTTCCAAGGGAAAAATGCGTAGTTTTACGGAGATATCGAACCATTATCATCCCGCACCACCATGGGCCTTTCGCCTGCATATTTCGTTGCTATCCTTCTCATAAACAATATCTTGACCTTGCCTGTCCATGCGGGTGGGAACCCGGTCCATGCGCAGTCACATCAACCGCCGGAGGCGATTGGGTCGGTTGAGACAAAAATACGTCTCAATGCGACGCTCTCTCACGACCGTCGCTTGATGGCCTATGAGATCTACGGATCATCGCTGTTCATCGAGAACATCGAAACCGGATTCGTGCATGAACTCGGCGAGGGAAGCCGACCTGTATGGGATGAGACCGGTCACTTGCATTTCATCACCGTCGACGAACAGGAAGACCATTCCGAGAAATTCCGCTATCATGTCTATGAACCATCTACGGGGCTGAGAAAGATCCTTCCCGAGTGGGCGCCGCGCCCGGAATTCCTTGCCGCTCCGCCGAGTCTCAGAGAGCGGCGCGGCCCTCGACGAGTGCCGCAAACGGCTAGCGTCACAGGCTTGGCGGGATGGGACATCTTCCTGGATCAAGGGCATTCCCGTACCGAAAACCAAGGATTGTACAACTACTCCGAAGCGGAAAAAGTCTTGCGCGTCGGGCTGCATCTGAGGCAGATGCTTCTTGAACAGACCGACATCGACACCGTCTACGTATCTCGGACCAGCGATAATGATCTGGTCGGGCTCACCCAACGGACCGACATGGCCAACGCCCTAGGCGCCGATTTCTATTATTCGATCCATTCGAACGCTGGGTCGCCGACCACCAACAACACGCTGATGTTGTGGGGTGCGAACGGTCAAGGCGTGGAAAAGTCGCCTCAAGGTGGCAAGAAGATGGGTGACATCATGATCCAGGATCTGACCGCCTCCATGCGTATCCCCACCATAGGCTCTCGCGCCGATTCGCCCTTTTATGGAGCCACCACCCGCACAACCCCATACCTATCGGTGAACCGGAATTCGCAGATGGCGTCGGTGTTGTCGGAAGGGGGGTTCCATACCAACCCGACCCAGCAACAGCGGAATCTGAACGCGGAATGGAAGAAGCTCGAGGCGCAATCCGCGTTTTGGTCCATACTCCGATATCATGGGTTGAGCCGGCCGAAGGTCGGCATCCTCACCGGCATCGTGAGCGATATCGAAACAGGCAGGCCGATCAACGGCGCTCAGATCCGTGTTGGTGATCGCGTTTATACCACGGACACCTACGAATCGCTGTTCAACCGGTATTCGACGAACCCGAACGAACTGGCGAACGGCTTTTATTATATGGAGGCGTTCGAACCCGGCGCCACGCTGGATGTGGAGATTTCCGCACCGAACTTCCTTCATGAAACGCGACGCATCACGCTGCAAGACACCATGTTCACATTCCTGGATGTGGGCCTGATTTCGACGGCCATCCCCTTTGTCGTCTCTTCCAGTGTCGCGCAGGGCGACAGCATGCAGGTGCCGGGGGATGCGATCCGGATCCGCTTCTCCAGACCCATGAACATGGATTCCGTCGTCGCGAATCTGCGGATCACCAACGGAAGCTTGCAAGAAGCGCCCCGTTGGATCTCGAGCACTGAACTGGAGATCCGCATCACCAGCGGCTTCCTCACGTCGATCACGATCGACATCGGTTCCGGTGCGGAAGACGCCTATGCCAACCCGATGACTCCCTTCACGCTGACGTACCGCACTCTGCCGGAAGACATCACCCCGCCCCGCCTGCTCTCCGTCTGGCCGGAAGACGGCGCCGAGCGGGTCGATCAGCTTCCCATCCTCACGTTCGAGTATGACGAGCCGATCTCGGACACCTTCGCCGCGAGCTTCCCGTTGCGCCTCAGTGCGGCAGGCAGCCAGGATTCGATCCCCATCCGCTCCTGGAGCCTGACCACCGCAGGGGACCGATCGGTGATTCAAGCGTATCCGGCCGCAGCCCTACATGGCAACACCGTGTACGAGGCGGTGATCGCGCCGGGCATCCCGGACCGTTTCGGTAACCGCACCGCGACGTCGCAGGTCATCGAATTCACCACCGGCGAACGCCAAATCAATCGGACGGCGATCGACGCCTTCGCCAACGTCGACAGCTGGTGGGTGCCGCAACAATCCGGAAGCACGACCGGAATCCAGACCGAAGCGACCGCCCGAACGGCCCGCACGCCGGGTCTCCCACTTCTGTCCGGCGGCAATGCCATGCATCTTGGCTTCGGCTGGCTGGCCGACGGACCCGAATGGCTCATCCGTGAATACATGATTCCATCCGCAGCCAACAATCTCCGATTCAATAAAAACAGGATCTTGGAAGCGTACGTGCTCGGTGATGGATCCGGAGTCCGTTTCCGTTTCATGCTGCGGGACGGGAACAACCAGTTGGAAGGAAGTCCTTGGTTCCCTGTCACTTGGATCGGTTGGAAAAAAGTGGAATGGGACCTGCGTCCCGGCACTTCCACGCCTTGGGTGAACGGCAATGGCGTGCTCGACGGCACCCTGTACACGGACAGCTTCCAGCTGACGCATGTCCCGGGCAACCCGCTCATGGGCTCCCTCGCCATCGACGATTACGCGCATGTGGAGGTGGTGAGTGAGACGTCCGTGGAAACGTGGGACGAAGGACGTGGGACGATGGACGACTTCACCCTCGAGCAAAACTATCCGAACCCCTTCAACCCAAGCACAGCGATTCGATTCACACTTCGCACATCGCACATCGCGAATCTTGCCGTCTACGACGTCTTGGGCCGCAAAATCGCCGTCTTGGTGGATGGTGCCCTACCCGCCGGATCGCATCAGGTCACGTTCAACGGCGAAGGACTGTCTTCCGGCGTCTACCTCGTGCGTCTCCGGGCCGGTAACGACGTGCGAACCATCCGGATGATGTTGCTCAAGTAGCGGTTATTTCAAGAGGGTCATCATCCGGGTGACCCTCTCTCCTCCCACGACGAGTTGAATCAGGTACGCTCCGCTGGAGAGTCCCGTGCCGTCAAACGTCACCGAATGCTCGCCCGGAGCCATGGGTCCGTCGACCAGCACCGCGATCTGACGACCCATAAGATCGAAGACCGATAGGTTGACATGACCGACAATCGACAACCGAAAACCGAAAACCGTGGATGGATTGAAGGGGTTCGGGTAATTCTGATGCAACTCCAGCCGGTCTACGGTCTCCGGCCCACGGTCTACGGACGTCGTCTCCCCGGCCACGAAACTTTGCGTGGCGCCGATCGTGCTGGCGTCCGAATTCACTGCCACCACACGGGCGAAGTACGTGGTTCCGGCTTGCAATCCGGACAGTGTCTCATTGAGATAGACCGCTTCGTTCAGATCGGCAGGAACCGTGCGTTCCGAAGATGTCTGCGAGCCGGTGAACTCCGCGTTCGTGGCGTATTCGATGAAAAAGACCGTCTGCGAACGTTTCGGATGGAGGGTGAATCCGATCCGCATCTGTCCGGTGCCTTCCGGAGCCACGCGGTTCCAAGTCACCGCAGGCGGATTCAGATAGGCGTGCACCCGTCGGCGCAACGAAGGCAGGGTCGGATAGAAGGCGCTTCCCGGGCAGGCCGTGGAGCTGGCCACATCATCCCGGTGACCAGAAATGATGTTGTAGTTGTTCGACCCGATGGTTCTCATGCCAAGCACGTCCATCCCTTTCTCATTGGCTTTCCATGCGAGCATGTTCCGTAGGGCGGTAATGGCCGCTGCCGATGGGGTGAACAAGGTGTAATCGCCGATCACGCAGATGCCCATGGTCGACCCGTTCACACCTGGCGCATGCGCCCCGCGGACATCCGGGTTCCCACCTCCGGTCTGCACGTTGTAGGAATGTGCTCGACCCTGGTAAACCACTCCGTTCGGATCGACCAGCCAGTTATAGCCAATGTCCGACCAGCCTAGGCTTGGACCGGTATGGTACGTGTAGTAGCTGCGAACTACGGCCGCGAAATCGGAGCTGTTGGTCTGCCCGGCGGAGTGATGTACCCAGAGATGAGTTACCGTGATCGGCGATACACCGGTCACGTTGCTCAGCTGCAGACTGGCTCCCCAGTTCGATCTCGGCACATAGGCCGGCAAGGCGAAATCCGCGGTCACATTCACTTCGAAGTCGACCACCTTGGCCTTGGTGTCGGCTTCCGTTGTGCGACCCGGATTCACCATGAACAGGCTCACTGATTCAGGAAGGAGATCGGCCAAGCCGGCCAACACTCGGTATTGCATAAAGCGAGCATCCGCTGGAAAAAAGATCATCTGACCCGGTACCAATCCTTCGCGCAACTCGACATGATCGTCATGACCCGCATCCTGCCAGTCTCCCCATGTCTGTCCGTCGGATGAGACGCGGAGTTGGATGTGGGCGTGGGATGGGGACTTCGATCCGAAATCCATTGTCGGGGCGATGGACACGAACGGTTCACCCGCCACCGTCAGAGCGATGGGCTCCGATTCGAGGACGCTGCGTAGTCCGTCCGATTTGAGCCGGGAAGGTTCGACAGGAAACGAGACGGTTTCGGTGCGCACCTGGGCCGACACGGCCGACATGCACAATGAACCGATGAGCAGAAGCGAAAGCAAACGCATGGCTGTAGAGAATTAGGGAGTGAACCAGGACAAGGCGGAAGAGCCGTCCCAACCGTTGAATTCATCCAGACGGAACCGTTCGACGGTGCCGTTCTTGGCAAAAAGATATAAGGTGGTCGAATCGTCCGGGTAGACCCGGTACAACCACACCGCGCGGTCTCCGGATTGTTTCGAGTCGAAGGCTTTTCCAAGCGCCTGTTCCACATCCGCGAGCGTGCGTCCACGGAACTCGAGTCGGCCGTCGCTCAATCGGAACGGAGCGAACCGCGGCTGATCGATGCGATAAACGGGTTCATCGAGGGTGGCCTGTCCGGCATCTTGCGTTTGAAGACGTTCCTGGATGGAAGCGATCCGGTCCGACGTTCCGGTTTGGGAGACGGTGTCTGCAGGTCCGGATTCCGATCGGGGTTCAGCGGCGCACGACAAGAGGGCAAGGGCGAGAAGCGGGGACATCACGAATTTCATAGCGCCAAGATAGCCGAAAGCGCTGTAACTTCGAACCGTGAAGAAATCCTTGCTCCTTGCGATGCTTGCCGCCGGTGTCGTCGTGGCGGCGGTCTGGTTGTGGACGGTGCCGCCGGTGCGTCCGCTGACCCTATCGTCGATCGATGACAGCGAGTCGATCATCCTATCCATCCTGAACCGGCATGCCATCGCAGCGGGCGAGGTCAAAACGCGCGAGATTTCCTTCGAGAACGGGTCGAAACGGGTGGTCCACACGGTCGGCGTGCCTCCGGCATGGCCGAAGACGCGCTTCCATCTGGATCTCAACGACACGCTTCGGAAAGTGGGCCTCGACACCTATGGCGTGGTCGAATTCCCCGACCGGCATCTCCGTGTGCATGTCCTGTACCGCGGCAAGGTAGTACGCACCGTGGCTCTGAACACCGACCGCGACGCTCTCTGATCAAAGCGGATACTGCCGAAGGTGTTCCAAGGCCTTGTAGGCCGTCAGGTCGTAGTGGATGGGGGTCACCGCGGCATAGCCTTGCTTGAGCATCTCAACGTCGAGGTCCTCCCCTTTCTCAAGGACTTCGAACTTCCCAGTGATCCAGTAATACGGACGGTTGTACGGATCCATCCTTCCCTCGTATTCCTCCACATAGCGGCTGTTGGCCTGACGCGTCCATTTGGCTCCTTTCAGCGGACCAGCGGGCGCGTTCAGATTCAGCAAGACCCCATCAGGGAGTCCGTTGTCAAGCACGAGCTGGATCAGCTTGGCGGCGGCCTCGCAACAGCCGCTCAGGTCGGCGTCTTCGGCGAATTCCATGCAGCTCACCGCGATGGCGCGGTAACCGAGGATGGTGGCCTCGGTGGCCGCGCTCACGGTACCCGAATAAATGGTGTTGATGCCGGCGTTCGAGCCATGGTTGATCCCGCTCAGAACCAGGTCTGGTTTCACATCAAGCAGTTTGTCATGTGCCAGCTTGATGCAGTCGGCCGGAGTGCCGTTCACCGCGATGGCGTTGCGTCCGTTGAGCATCTTCACCTTGTTGGCGCGGAGCGGCTGGGTCACGGTGATGGCGTGGCCCACCGCGCTTTGCTGGCGGTCTGGGGCGATCACGACCACTTCTCCGAACCGCGCGGCCGTTTCAGCCAAGGCCTGGATGCCGGGAGAGTAATAGCCGTCGTCGTTGCAGACAAGGATTCTCATTCGTACTGCTCGTCTTTGGAGGGGAAGGTTCCGTTTTTCACATCGCCGATGTAGGCGGACACGGCAGACCCGATGGTTTCATGAAGCTCGAGGTAGCGGCGGATGAAGCGCGGTTTGAAATCCTTCGTCAATCCGAGCAAATCGTGCATCACCAGCACTTGTCCATCGCAGGACGAACCGGCGCCGATGCCGATGGTCGGAATGCTCAGCGATTCGGTGACCTGTTTGGCCAATCCGGCTGGAATGTTCTCCAGCACGATGCCGAAACACCCTGCGTTCTGCAGGGCCAAGGCGTCTTCAAGCAGCTGGTCGGCTTCCGCCGTGTCGGTTGCACGCACTTTGTAGGTTCCGAATTTGTAGATGCTCTGAGGGGTAAGGCCGAGGTGCCCCATCACCGGAATGCCAGCATCCACGATCTTGCGGATGGTGGACACCACCGGCGCCCCTCCTTCCAACTTCACGGCATGCGCGCCGGCTTCCTTCATCATGCGTCCGGCGTTCTGCAAGGCCTCTTCGGGCGTCACCTGATAGCTCATGAACGGAAGGTCGGCCAGCACCAAGGCCCGTTGCGCACCGCGCACCACGGTCGATGTGTGGTAGATCATCTGATCCATGGTGATGGGCAGCGTGGTCTCATGGCCGGCCATCACGTTGCTGGCGGAATCGCCGACCAAGATGATGTCGATGCCGGCGGAGTCGATGATCCGCGCCATCGTGAAATCATAGGCCGTGAGCATGGAGATCTTCTCGCCACGGCGTTTCATGTCGACCACGGTGGCCGTGGTGATGCGAGCGGCGCTCATAGCTTGCTCTTCGGCACGATGGCCGCCACGGCATCCATCTCACAGGTCACCACACCATCCACCGAGGCTTTGGCGGTGAAGGTGGCGAACTGGCGTTTCTGCTCTCCAAGGGCCACTTCCAGCTTCAACTGATCGCCCGGAACCACCGGCTTGCGGAATTTGCAGTTGTTGATGCCGGAGAAGAAGATCAGGTATTGCGACGGATCGTCGACCCGAGTCTTCATGGCCAGGATGCAGGCGGCCTGTGCCAAGGCCTCGACCTGGAGCACACCCGGCATCACCGGATTTCCAGGAAAATGGCCGTTGAAAAAGTCCTCGTTGGCGGTCACATTCTTGTAAGCGGTGATGGTGTCGCCCTCGATGGCTGTCACGCGGTCCACCAGAAGGAACGGATAGCGGTGCGGGATGAGGGCTTTGATGTCTTCGATGGTCATCATGGTCTGTGCAGGACTAAAGGTGGATGGGTTCAGGCGACGGTTCCCACATAAATGTAGGCAATCCCGCCGCTCAAGCGATGCGCCGATTTCGCGCTGAAGGCGCCGGATCGGTCCATCAGCTCCAGGAACGCGTCTCCGGCGGGGAAATGCGCGCTGGTCTCGGGCAGATAGGTGTAGGCGTCGCGGTTGCCGGTGAGCCAGCCTCCGATCAGGGGAATCACGTGCGTGCTGTAGAAGCGGTACGGCCAGCTGAGCAATCCTTTGGGCTGACCGAATTCAAGCACGACGACGCGTCCGCCGGGTTTCACGACCCGGGCCATCTCTTTCAGGCAGACCAAGGGATCATCCACATTCCGGATGCCGAAGGAGATGCTGGAAATAGTGAAGCGGTCGTTTTCGTAAGGAAGGTTCATGGCATCAGCCACCTCGAAACGGATCTCCATGCCGCGTTTTTTGGCCTTGGCTGGCGCAGGAGCAATCATCGGAGCGCAGAAGTCCGTACCGATCACTTCCCCACCCCGCACTTTCTGCTTGAAGGTGATGGCCAGATCGCCCGTACCTGTGGCGCAATCCAACACGGAATCGCCCGGACGCGCACCGCTGAGTTTCACCGCCTTTTTCCGCCAGCGGTGGTGGATGCCCATCGACAGCACGGAGTTGACCAGATCGTAGCGATCGGCGATGGAGGCGAACATGGTTCTTACTTGTTCAGACATGGGAATGAAGTTCCGTTAAATGGTCAATGACATTGTGAAGGTCGATGTGATAGTGTCCGTCCTGATGCCGCAATCGGTAGATGCAGCCATTCTGATGAGGGATGTCGCGCATGTTGGTAAGTCCTAGGCCTGTGAGTCCGGACACCACGATCCTCAGCGTGCGTCCATGCGTGAACAGCGCCAGAGTCTTGCCCGGGTAGGCGGCGACCAGCCTCCTCACCGCGCCCGATGCCCGTTCATACACCTGAAGGGGGTTTTCGCCGCCCTCGGGAGCGACATGCAACTCTCCCCGAGACCATGTCGAGTACAATTCAGCCAAGTCGCCGCGCTGCTCGTCCACAGGGATGCCTTCCATGGCGCCGTAGCTGAGTTCATCTAGATCGGCGTCGGCCGGAATCCCGTCCATCGGAAGTCCCATGGCCAAGGATGCCGTCTGCCGTGCCCGCAACAGCGAACTCGACACGGCCGCGTCCACCCCGGCATCGCGGAGCCATCGCCCCACGGCACGGGCCTGCCGTTCACCGGTGACGTTCAGGGGCGCGTCGATGCCGCGTCCTTGGATTCGGTCCAGCCGGTTGTATTCGGTCTCGCCGTGACGGATGAGGTAGATCAGCGATTCGGCCATCAATTCTGATTCACTTGAAAGAATGACATCAGGATGTCCCCTGCCGCCGAGTAATAGGCGTTGAGAACCATCGCCCGTTGCAAGGACGGATCGTTGCGTTCGCTCTCATCCGCTTTGTGATACCCGGGCTCGGTCGACGCCAAGGCCGCCAGATTCGCGACATGCGACGATCTTGAGCGGAAAACCAGATCCTCGCCCCGATAGACGTCGGCGCCGACCTGGATTACGATCACCGGACCGTTCTTCACCAGTTTGTGCAAGGGGTTCCGCGAATCCCGGATCTCGATGCCGGTGATCCGGATGCTGTAATCCGACTCGGCATAGCTGAACACGGGCCGTGCGTCCCGGAACCGCGGATCCGGGACACGGAGCGTTCGGGTGACCAGAAGCCGGAGCACGGAATCGGCTTCTGACGTCACGAAACGGGTTGCCACGGGCTCGGAAAGAGCCTCCGTCCGAAACGAAACGACCCCGGCATCGATGCCGGGCACGAAGATGGAGGAATTCTGATACGAGGTCGGCGTGTCGGTCACCCATCCCGAAGGAGCGCAAGCGACCATGCAGGTGAACAGAAGCGGAAGGAATCGGATCATTTTCGGGTGAATGAGGACTTTCGGACCGCCATCATGAGCTCGGTCTGCATGGAATGAACCGATTCGACGCGGATATCGTGCCGCATGGATTCCCGGATGAGCATCATGCGGAGGATGCGGTCGTTCATCGGCAGCGGACGAGAGGCGTCGTGCCATTTGTCGATCAGCATCCGCAACCATCCGAATCGGAACACAAAGAAGAAGGCGAGCCCGAGGATGGCATCGAGCGTGCGGCCGGTGTTTCCGACGTAGCTGATGACGAAAAGTGTGGCGATGAGGACGGGAGCGTCGTGGGTCAGCGCCTTGATGAACAAGGTGGCGGCGGGATGGATGAACGCGCTGCGCCAGAAATACCAGATGAGGGACAAGACCGTGGCCAGCAAAGCCGTCGGATACGCGCTAAGGAAAGGAAGACTGATCAGCAGCGTCCACAAACCCACCGATTCGAAGGATCGGATCCAGAGTTCGGTGTCTCTGACGGTCTGATGCAGGTCGATCTTGGCGCGGAGACCGGGAGCGAGGTCGTCGATGGCGGCGAATGAAGTGCGGTACCAGAACCCCGCGGCTGAAAACAGGCCTGTCGGGGTGTCCACCACATGCAATCCGGGTTCGATTTGGGTTCTCTTCACATCGCAAAATACGGATTTTTCGACTCAGGCTTGAGCCAAGGTCAGGATCGAGACGCTGGCGGGCTCGGCCGGCTTGCATGCCTCATGGAGCTCGAAGAGCGTGGCGCCGGTGGTGAAGACGTCGTCGACCAGCAGCAGGTCGCGGCCGCGCAAGAGATCCGGTTCGAGGCAACGGTACGCCCCATCCAAGTTCTTGCGACGCTGGTCGAGGCTGAATCCGGTCTGTGTGCGCGTATGCCGCGAACGGATGAGCACCCCTTCGGGCAGAATCTCCCCTCCGGTGGCTCGGGCCACACCCGCCGCGATCGCCACGGCCTGATTGTAACCGCGTGCGCGCAATCGTTTCGGATGCAGCGGAACCGGAACGATGAGCTTGGGCGGAATCCCATGGCGCAACGCCGCTTCCTCGCCCAGTTCCTCCCCCAACTTCGGAAGGTGGCCGTACTTCAGGCCATGCAGCAGTTGCTGGATGATGCCGTTCTTATGGAATTGCCAGGCAGATATGCGCCAGTCGATGCCCTGCGGCAAAATGACGTTGGGATCGGGTACGGCCGGCTGGAGGCCGTCGATCAGGCAGTACGGACACACCAAACGCCCGGCCGAGACCGTGGCATGTCCGCAAGCGAAACAGACCGCAGGAAAAAGGATGGAGATCATACTGGAATAGAGGCGGAAAACCGGAATTCCTTACAGGAAATCTTTCCATCGGAGCAAATTTTTGCCGAAATTCAGCTCTATGTCGCACCTCAACGAAGATTTGACCTCCATCCGCGACCTGAGAGGCCTCACCTCGCAGGACATCGCCACCAAAACCCGCATCCCAAGCACGGTGATCCGCGAGATCGAGGCCGGCATCCTGTTCAACCAACCCGAATCGCAGCGCACCTATGTGCGCAGCTTTGTGCGCAATTACGCCAAAGCGCTGAAGATCGAGGATATCGACATTGTGCGCGCCCTCGATGCCTTCTACAGCGAAACCGGTTATGAAGGTTCTCTGCGCGACAAGTACATCGACGGAAAAACCGAAGAAGAGATCGAGAAAAAAGCGATCATCACGTCTACCTTGGGCGCCTTGGACGAGTTCACTCGTCCCGACCCCACTCGAAAACACAATCAGACCACGCCTCCGCCGCCGGATATGACCGAGGTGAACTGGTCCGGCATACGCGCATCCTCGTTCACGATTCCAGTTCGCGTTCTCGCCTTCGGCGCCGCGGCGATCCTCGTCGTCGCCATTCTGATTTCTGCTGTGATGACCAAGGGGTTCGGCCTGTTCGCCGGTGGTGAGGAACCTGTCGTCGAGCAAGTGATCCCTCCCACACCGGCTCCCGTCCTCGTGACGCCCGACAGCACCGCCATCGCACCCGGAGACACGAGCTCAGTGAATATGGTGCAGGCGCCGCTTCCGGAAACACTGAGCATCCTCATCTATGCGGCGTACGACCGCCTGGAGCCGGTGCGTGTGCAGACCGACTTCAGCTCGGATGTCTATCCGTACTGGATCGAGCGAGGCACAGCCATGCGGTTCGCGTTCAAAGAGCAGATCAGCATCCGTGGCGCGTTTCCCCGGTTCGTCATCCTTTTCAACGGACACCTGATTCCTGACAAGGAAAGCTTCTTGGTGGGTGGAAACACCATCACCTTGCGCCGCAGCTACTTCGAGTCGCAGACGGCCTTCAGCACGGCAGCACCGGACTCGCTACCGGGTCTGCCCGTTCCCAAACGCATCGTGGAACGTCCGATCTTCCGGCCATGACCCTCGCGGAGGCCTCCTCCAGGGTCGATGAACTGCGGACCCTGCTGAACAAAGCCAACGACGCCTACTACAAGGACGCGGCTCCCCTTCTCTCCGACCGTGATTTCGATCGCATTCTGAGCGAGTTGTCCCGGCTTGAAGAGGAATACGACCTCGCATCACCCGATTCGCCGACACATCGCGTGGGAGGCGGACTGTCCAGCAAGTTCGCGGTGGTCACCCACCCCATCCCGCTGCTGAGTCTGTCGAACACGTACAACGAATCGGAAGTCCGGGATTTCGACCGCCGTGTGCGCGACTTGCTCGGTCACTCGGACTTCAGCTATGTCGCCGAACTGAAAATCGACGGGATGGCGCTTCGACTGCGGTATGAGGACGGTGTATTGGTGCTGGCCGCCACACGCGGGGATGGAGAAAAAGGTGACGACATCACCACCAATGCGCGCACCATCCGAGACATTCCGCTTCGGCTGAACGGATCGCCCGAGGGTGTGCTGGAAGTGCGAGGCGAGGCGTACATGGAACGTCAGGCCTTCGCCGCGTTCAACCGACTTCGCGAAGAGTCGGGTGAAGCGGCCTTCGCCAATCCGCGGAACGCCACCGCAGGCACTTTGAAGAATCAGGATCCGCGATTGGTGGCTCGTCGACCGCTCCGGTATTTCGCATACGACATCGTGGCAGACAAACCCGACGCTTCGCTCACCCATGCCCGCAAACTGGAGACCTTGCGTGAGCTCGGCTTCCAGGTACCGCCTGAGGCGACGATCTGCGCCACCATCGACGATGTGTTACGCACCATCCATCGGTTCGACACCTTGCGCCACAGCCTTCCTTTCGACACGGACGGTGTGGTCGTGAAAGTGAACGAAGACCGGTTCCGTGATCCTCTCGGAAACACC
>CAYVRS010000021.1:13200-21133 GCA_964454075.1 uncultured Chitinophagales bacterium | reverse complement strand
CCCATCGATTATGCCATGATGCGGCTTCAAGGGCTGAAACCCTCGGTTCCCCCGGAAAACCCGGCGCTGACCGGCGAGTATCTCGCCTTGTTGGGCGACACGGACGAGGCGATCGAGGCGATGAAGGCGAGTCCGGACAAGATCCGGTCCTACCTGGCCCAATTGCGCCGCCCGGAAACCATGGTGCCGGATGTGACCGATTCCACCCTCATCGTGCCACCGGTCGATATCGTGCATCGGAATCCGATCTGGATCTTGGAGACATCCGAAGGACGCATCGTCATTGAATTGGACGGCCTACGCACACCCGCATCCACCTATGCGATTTCAAAGATTGCGGCGGAGGGCTACTATACCGGGACGTTCTTCCATCGGGTGATTCAGAATTTCGTGATCCAAGCCGGATTGTCTTTCGTCGGCGACCGACGCGAGCCGAATTTCACCGTGCCCACCGAAGGCGTGGACACCCACTTCGAGCGGGGATCGGTCGGCGTCGCCAGTGCCGGACGTGATACCGAAGGCGGGCAGTTCTTCATCATGCATCAGTGGATGCCGCATCTGAACGGACGCTATTCGAACATCGGACGTGTGGTGGAAGGGATGGATGTGGTGGACCGCGTCTGGCAGGGCACCCTCATCCATTCGTCCCGCATCGAATCACCGTAAGGTCTGCTCGAGCTCGAGCGACGCGTTGCCTGGCGGCTGCACCTCTTCAGGAAAACGAAGATAAACAGATAATGTTGAAGTTTGAATGTTGAATGTTGAATGTTGAAGGATTCAGACCGGGTTGTCTTCCTTCAACATTCACACTTCAACATTCAACATTTATCCAAGGGGCGTAAATGCCTGGATCCCGGTGATGTCGCGGCCGAGGATGAGCCCGTGGATGTCGTAGGTGCCTTCGTAGGTGTTCACGGATTCCAGGTTCACCATGTGGTGGATCACGCGATATTCGCCGGTGATGCCGTTTCCGCCGTGCATGTCGCGGGAGACGCGGGCGATGTCGAGCGCCTTGCCGCAGTTGTTGCGCTTGGCCAGGGAAATGAGCGAGGGATGCGCCGTGCCGGCGTCTTTCAGTTCGCCCAGACGATGAACGAGCAGCTGCATCGAGGTGATTTCCGTGGCCATATTCGCCAGTTTGGTCTGGATCAGCTGGTTGGCGGCCAAGGGTTTGCCGAACTGCTTGCGCTCAAGGGTGTAGGTTCGTGCGCGATGGAAGCAGTTTTCCGCCGCACCGACCACGCCCCAGGCGATGCCGTAGCGGGCGTTGTTCAGACAGGAGAAGGGACCTTTGAGTCCGGCCACCTTCGGCAGATAGTTCTCATCGGGCACGAAGCAGTCTTCCAGGGTGATTTCACCCGTCCAGCTGGCACGGAGCGACATCTTGTTGTGGGTGACCGGCGTGCCGAAGCCTTTGAACCCACGCTCGACAATGAATCCGCGGATCACGCCCTCGTCGGATTTGTTCTCTTTCGCTTTGGCCCAGACAATGGCGATGTCGGCGATGGGGGAATTGGTGATCCACATCTTGGCGCCGTTCAGGATCCAGCCGCCATCCACTTTCAGGGCGGTGGTGGTCATGCCACCGGGATCGGAACCGTGGTCGGGTTCGGTGAGTCCGAAGCAACCGATCAATTCGGCAGTGGCGAGCTTGGGCAGGAAGCGTTGTTTCTGCTCATCGGTGCCGAACTCGTTGATGGGATGCATCACCAGGGATGACTGCACCGACATGAAGGAGCGGTACGCCGAGTCGACGCGCTCGACCTCGCGGGCGATGAGTCCATACGCCGTGTAGGAGGCACCCACGCCGCCGTACTCGGGGTCGATGGTGGATCCGAGAAGACCGAGTTCGGCCATCTCACGGGGGATCTCCTCATCAAAGATGCCTTCCTGGTTGCCGCGCATGGCCCGGGGCTCGAGCTTGGTTTGCGCGTATTCACGAGCGGTTTCCATGATCATGCGGTCGTCTTCTTTCAGGAGCGACTCGAACTGGAAGATGTCTTCGAAATTGAATTTGGACATGGCGGAAGGTGTGAAAAAACGGTGGTAGAAGATGAAGTGAATTTACGGGTTTTGCGTTCGCGATCGTGAGAAAAAGTGGCGTCTGTCTCTTGCTTGATTCGCAGGATGAACTTAGCTTAGCTAATATGAAACTCGTGAACATGCATCAGGCCAAAAGCCAATTGTCCAAACTCGTGGAGGAAGCCCTCGCCGGGCAGGATGTGATCATCGCCCGTAACGGAGTCCCGACAGTACGATTGACTCGTTTCGGTGATGATGTCCTTCGCACTCCCGGCGCACTGAAGGGCGAACTCATTATCCCGGACGATTTTGATGAGCTTGACGAAGAGATCATCCGTGATTTTGAAGGGTCGGATGACGATGAACTACTTAATTGATACCCACATCTTACTGTGGTGGCTCACTGAAAGTGATCTGTTGCCCAAGTCGATTCGAACCATACTCGAAAAGAAGCCGGTTTGGATGAGTGTGGTAAGCCCATGGGAAGTGTACACAAAAGAGCAGAAAGGTAAATTGGTTCTTCCTCCGACGTTTGATCATGCCATTCGCAGCACCGGATTCATTCGTTTGGATGTGGACTTGACCCACGTAATCGACTATCGAAATTTGCCACGGCATCATGCCGATTCCTTCGATCGAATGCTGATCTCCCAAGCACGGGTCGAAGGCTTGACCCTCATCACCGCAGACAAGCGCTTCACGGCCTATGATGTGGCCGTGAAGCTGGTGCAGTCTTAGCCCGGAAGCGGTTTGCCGTTGTCTTTGAGCCAGGCCGCCTTGTGGACCAGGTTGCGGGATGTTTCCAGATTTCATGTTTCGAACCGCATTCCGCGTTCATTCTGAGCTTGGTCCCGGTCTGGTCGAACGTGTGCATGAGGATTGCTTGGAGCTCGCATCCAAAGAGAGAGGTATCGCAAACCAAAGGCAGCCTTGGATTGATGTGTCCTATCGACAACACAGAATTGCAGAGGCCTCCCAAGCGGACTTCATTGTGAATGAGTCAGTGATTGTGGAACTGAAATCCGTGGTCTTATTGAATGATGCTCTTTTGGCGCAAATCATGTCAGTGAGGGTTGGAATTCTATACAGGGCTCTTCTCTCACTTAACCTCTTTTTTCCTTACGGTAGACTTCGTCTCTTAAAAACCCCTGTCAACTCCCCCGAATACCCAAGCCACGCCGCGGCCTTCTTCCGGGTTCGGGTAGTTCCACGTCACGGCGCCTTGGTCGCAGGCGTACATGCAGGTCCCGCATTCGATGCAGTCTTCGAACTGGAAGTGGACCTTGCCGGCTTCGTCTTTCACGTAGCAGTTGGCCGGACATACGTATGTGGTGCACTGATGCGGACAGCCGCTGTTACAGATCTCAGTATCCACGAGGATATGGGGTTTCGCGTCGGTGCGCGCCTGGTTCACGTATCGGACTTTCCCCAAGCGTTCGGCGATGGATGTGCGGCTCATAGCGATCGTCCTCCTTTGATGCCCAGTTTGAGCATGGTCCACAGATTCGAATATTTGTTGATGGCCCCCATCAGCATGGCGGGGGTTTTGTCGGTCGGCGAATTGTCGATGGTGAAGAAGCGGCGTCCGAACTCATTCACGATGTTCGGCACACTGGTGAACATCTCCTTGCTATGCAGGAAGTGCACCGCGCTCTGGAATTTGCGCAGGTCTTTGAGCACGTAGCTGTTCTCGAGTTTCTGCTTGTAAGCGCCCAGGGAGCTGGCGCTGAAATCGCCGCGTTGCTTGGCTTCGGCCACGGTCTCCGCGGCCAAGATGCCGCTTTCCATGGCGAAATCCATCCCTTGGATGGCTTTTCCGGAGTTGAGAAGCAGGTTCGCCGCTTCGCCCGCGATGAGGACCCCATCCCCGACGAGCGATTTCGGCATGGCGCGCATGTCTCCGGTGGAGACCACATGCGCCGAATATTCGACTGTCTCGCCGCCATTGAGCATGTCTTTGAGCGCCGGATGCCGCTTGAAATCGCTCAGCACGTCGTAGATCTTTTTCTGGTCGCTGAGGGTCTCGCGCATGGATTTGAGGTTCAGCACCAAGCCCAGCGACACGCTGTCTTTGTTCGTATACAGGAATCCGCCTCCTTCAACGCCGCCGCTGGCATAGCCGATGAATTCGTTGGTGAGTCCGGCGTCGCCGTTCAGCTGGAAGCGGTCTTCAAGCACGCTCCGGTCGAAGCGGATCACTTCTTTCACTCCGGTCGCCATGTAATCGGCGGGCACATAGGCGCTTTGCATTCCAATCTTGCGCACGAGCAGGTTGTTCACGCCTTCGGCCAGCAGGATGGAATCGGCATGGAACTCATCCCCGCCGGCTTTGATGCCGACGGCTTTCCCGTCTTTGAGGATCACATCCTCGACCAAAATGCTGGTGGCGATGAGCGATTCTTCGGCGTAGTCGCTCGCGGCGATGGCTTCTTCGACTTTGGAGGCGAGCCAGGCATCGAATTTCGCGCGAAGCACAATGATGCCCTTGTAGGGCGGAGCGTTGAAATGCTCGGATTTGAAGTCGATGGAAAACGCCGAGGTCTCATCCAGGAAAGTGAGGCGGCGATGGTTCACGAAGCGTTCGAAGCCGGCTTTCTCTTCCCAGTAATCGGGAACGAGGTCGTTCAGACGCGTTCCCCAGAGCACGCCGCCGGACACGTTCTTCGCGCCGCTGAATTCACCCCGTTCGATGAGCAGGAATTTGAGGTTCTTGCGGGCGAGGGTCAGGGCGGCGGAGAGTCCCCCGACAATGATGCAATCGAATTTATCGTCCATAAGCGGTTTTCAGCTCCGCGATCAGCGGAGGTAGGATTTTGTACAGATCGCCGACCAAGCCATAGGTGGCGTACTGGAAGATCGGGGCGTCGGCGTCTTTGTTGATGGCGACGATGACTTTGCTGTTGAGCATGCCGGCGACGTGCTGGATGGCGCCGGAAATGCCGATGGCGAAATAGAGCGTGGGGGAGACCACTTTCCCGGTCTGGCCGATCTGCGCCGTGGCCGGGAACATGCCCGTTTCCACGACGGCGCGCGAGGCGCCGATGGCCGCGCCTGTGACGGAAGCGAGTTCTTCAATAAGCGCCTTTCCGTCGTCGTCTTTGATGCCGCGACCGGCGGCGACCACCACCTGGGCTTCGTTCAGATCGACCTGAGTGCCCGCGCTGGAGAGGATCTCTTTCAGGATGATGCGGATGTCGCCCGGTTGGAAAGGAACCGAGACTACGCTTGGAGAGGAGGGTGCCGTGACGGCGTCGTAGGAACCGGAGCGGACGGAAACGAGCACGAGGTCGGCCTTGGCTTCGGTTTCAGCCAGGATCTTGGCGGCCATGACCGGGCGCGTGGCGCGCACGCCGCCGGGAATCAGCTCGAAGCCGGACACATCCGGGATGGCGGCCGCGCCGAGGGAGGCCGCGACGGCGCCGAGCACGTCTTTCGTCGCTTCGGTGGAGGCGCACGCAAAGACGGAGGGTTTGGCTGTGGACAGGATCTGGCCGAGCGCCTGGATCAGGGGCTGGTTGAGATGCGAGGCGAAAAGGGGATCGGCGACGGTGAAGATCTGGGCCGGTCCGTAGGAGGCGACCTCTTCGGTGTAGCGCGCCGGATCGGTGTCTAGCACGGCCGCGGCGAGGGGAAGGCCGGCCTTGGAGGCGAGGGAGCGAGCGTGGGAGAGGACTTCCAGCGACGATTTCTTGATTTTGCCTTGTGAGGTGGAGAGGTAGACGAGGATCATTGGGAAGATTGTTTTCAGTTGTCTGTTTTCTATTGTCGGTGGTTCTTCTACTGAAAACCGATCACCGACAACCGAACACCATTAGATGACTTTCGCTTCGTTTTGCAGCAGGCTCACCAGTTGGGAGGCCAATTCCGCGGGGTCCGCTTCGAATTTCTTTCCGGGGGCGCGGGCCGGGACATTCGTGTATCCGGTCACCGTGCTCTTTCCTTTGAGGGAGCCCGCATCCAAACCGAGGTCGGCCAGCGTGATTGTGTTCAGGGTTTTCTTCTTGGACGCCATGATGCCTTTCAGGCTCGGGATGCGCGGGTTGTTCATGTCGTTGGAACAGGTCACCAAGCAAGGCAGACCGAGCGAGAGCATCTCCTGGCCGGTGTCGCCTTGCCGTTTCACCAGGAGGGAGGCGCCATCGGACGTGATTCCGACCGCGTTCGCGGCATAGGGGAGACCGGTCTTGTGCGCGATCATGGCTCCGGCCAGACCGGAGTCGGTGTCCTGCGACTGCTTGCCGGTGAAGACCGCATCGTAGCTGACGCTTCTGATGTACGCGGCAAGGATGGTGGCGTAGCTGTCCGAGTCGAAGCCCTCGGAATCTTCGACATGGATATGAACTCCTTTCTCAGCCCCCATGGCGAGGGCTTTGCGGATGGTTTCCTTGGCTTTCTCGGGGCCGACCAAGACCACATCCACCTGTCCGCCATGGGTCTCGGTGAGAACGAGGCCCTCTTCGACACCCGATGCGTCGTACGCGTTGAGGACCATGCGGTCGGTGTCCATCGAGAGTTGGCCGTTGCGGATGGCGATAGGGGCGGAGACGTCGGGGACTTGTTTGATGCAGACGAGGATGTTCATTCAGGAAGCGCTTTTTTGGCGTATTATTGGGGCCTCAGAATATACGAAATGATGGTTAGATGAAATGATGAAGAGATGAAAAGACGAAGGGTTCCGCAGCAATGCGACGACCTGGAGGCACTTCATCGTTTAATCTTTTCGTCCCTTCATCCTATCTTCGAACCCATGATCATCACCCATCCATCCCAGCTGACATTTTTCCTTGGTGACCTCAAGCCGATGCCGATTCCGGGTCAGGCCTTGATGGTGACTCCCGAACATTTCACGGTCGAGTATGTGATCAATCCGCACATGGAAGGCCATGTGGGCACTGTCGACCATGCCAAAGCCTGGGCCGAGTGGGAGCGTGTGAAGGGCGCGTTCGAAGCGTCGGGTGTGCGCATCCATGCCATCCGCGGAGCCAAGGGGTTGCCGGACATGGTGTTCTGCGCAAACCAGAGTCTTCCGTTCATCGATGAGGACGGGATGCGGCATGTGCTCATGAGCATCATGCATGCCGAACAACGCAAGGACGAGGTGGCCTACATCGAACAATGGTACCGTCAGAACGGGTATGTGGTGCATCATCTTCCCGAGGGCGGCATCCAGGATTTCGAAGGGATGGGGGATGCGATCTGGCACGCCGGTCGCAAACTGATCTGGGGCGGATACGGGTTCCGATCGTCGCTCCAGGCCTATGATATCGTCGCCAAGACCTTCGATGTGCCGGTGATCGCGCTGGAGCTCCTCAAACCCGCGTTCTACCATCTCGACACCTGCCTCTGCATGCTGAACGAGACCACGGCGCTGATCTATCCGGAGGCGTTCACGGCAGACGGCCTGGCGCTTCTCCGTGCCCTCATTCCCGACCTGATCGAGGCGGATTCCTACGAAGCCGAGGAGCTGTTCGCCTGCAATGCGACCTGCCCGAACGGCAAGGATGTGATCATCCAGGCCGGTTGTTCCCGTGTGAACGCCGAACTGCGCCAGCGCGGCTTCATCGTGCATGAAGTGTCGACCGAAGAATTCCTGAAAAGCGGAGGCAGTGTCTTCTGCATGAAAATGATGGTATGGTAAGACCGTGGACCGTGGGTCGTAGACCGTAAAACGGAAGACTGAGAACCGAAAACCGACAACCGAAAACAGCTCGAATGAAGAAAACCGTATTTACCCGATTCCTGGACCTGGTCGAGACCGGAGGCAACAAGCTTCCGCATCCGGTCACCCTGTTCGCCTTGTTCGCCTTGGGAGTGATCGTGATTTCCGGAATCGCGAGCCTGTTCGATTTGAGCGTGGTGGATCCGCGTCCCGAAGGCGCGCGAGGACGTTCCGAAGATGGGATGATCACCA
>CAYVRS010000021.1:0-13190 GCA_964454075.1 uncultured Chitinophagales bacterium | reverse complement strand
CCGGATATGGACTTCGCCGGCTCGCTGAGAATTTCGTGACCAATTTCACCGGTTTCGTACCGCTGGGCACCGTGCTCGTAGCCTTGCTGGGTGTGGGTGTTGCGGAGGCGTCCGGACTCATCACCGCCTCCATCCGCTCTCTGGTCGTCAAAGTGGCGACCGCGAAAAGCAAGTATGCCACCATGTTCGTGACCATGACCATCGTGTTCGCCGGTGTCATCTCCAACGTAGCCTCGGAAATGGGCTATGTGGTGCTGATTCCGTTGGCCGGGGTGGTGTTCCACGCGCTGGGTCGGCATCCCCTTGCGGGCATGGCGGCGGCGTTTGCGGGCGTGTCTGGCGGGTACAGCGCGAACCTGCTGATCGGAACGGTGGATCCCTTGTTGGCCGGCCTCTCTGATCACGGCCTTGGGCACCTGGGTCACCGACCGCATCGTCGAACCCAAACTCGGAGTCTACGACCCCAACCGCGCGCTCGACACGCTTCCGTCCACCAGCATCGAACCCTTGTCGCCGGCGGAGGTCCGCGGACTCAAATGGGCCGGATTCTCCATGCTCGTGGTCTCGAGCTTGCTTTTCATGTCCGTATATCCCGAGTGGGGTGTGTTGCGCGACCCTGAGACGGGAGACATCCTGCACTCGCCGTTCATGCGCGGCTTGGTGGCGGTGATTTTTGTATTCTTTTTTGTCCCGGGTGTGGTGTATGGCAAACTCACCGGAAGCTTGAACAGCGACAAGGACGTCATCAAAGGGATGTCCGCCTCGATGAGTTCATTGGGGCTGTACATCGTCCTCGTCTTTTTCGCCGCACAGTTCGTGGCCTTGTTCGGATGGAGCAACCTCGGCCCGATCATCGCAGTGAAAGGCGCTGAGACGCTGACCTCGCTCGGACTCACCGGTCCCGAGATGTTCATTCCCTTCATCATCCTCTGCGCCATCATCAACCTGTTCATGGGCAGCGCATCCGCCAAATGGGCGATCTTGGCGCCGGTGTTCGTCCCCATGCTGATGCTCATCGGCTATTCGCCGGAAGTGACCCAGACCGCGTTCCGCATCGGGGATTCGACCACGAACATCATCACCCCGATGATGAGCTATTTCGGCCTGATCCTCGCGTTCGTGAACAAATACGACAAGAACCTGGGCATCGGGACCATCATCAGCATGATGCTTCCCTACACCATCTTCTTCCTGGTCGGCTGGATCATCTTCTTCCTGATCTGGGTGTTCGGCTTGGGGATTCCGGTGGGTCCGGGCGCGCCGACCTTTTATGGTTGAATGTTGAAGGTTGAAGGTTGAATTTTAAATGTTCAATTTTAATTGATGAAAGTGCGCCAGTCATTTAGAATTGTTCATTTAAAATTCGCTCTGGCGGTTGTGTTCTGCTTCGTCTCGGGCCATGCTTGGGCCCAGAGCGGTTTCCACATCACCAACTATACCCCGGCCGAGACGCAGTCGGGAAATCAGAACTGGGACATCAGCACCGACGGCCGGCGGATGTACATCGCCAACAACAACGGTCTGTTGGTGATGCAGGGGCAGAACGCGAAATTGTACCGTTTGCCGGAGAAGACGATCGTCCGCTCGGTGGCCCACATCGGCGGTAGGGTGTATACCGGCTCGTACGAGGAGATCGGTTTTTGGGAACCTGAGGAGAACGGTGAGCTCCGCTACACCTCGCTGATTCCTTTGCTGAAGGGCATCACGCTGACCCACGACGAATTCTGGCGCATTGTGGCGTTCAAAGGCGACTTGTACTTCCAGAGCTTCGGCATTCTGCTCAGGTACGACGGGGAGCGCATCGAGCCGGTGCCGATGCCCGGGCCGATGATGTTCATGCAGGTGGCCAACGGCCGGATGTTCGCCCAGCAGATCGGCGGCGGACTGTTCGAAATGACGGAGAAAGGCTTGGTGGAGGTGGCCGGGAGCCGGTTCCTGTCCGGCACCGAGGTCAAGACCATCTTGCCGCTTACCGATACTGAAATCCTGGTCGGAACCGGTACCGCGGGACTCTACCGATACGACGGTCTGAGTTTCAGGCGCTGGGCGGAGGGATCGACGGCCGAGTTGGTGAGCAATCAATTGAACAACGGGGTGCGTTCGGGCGACTACCTGTACTTCGGCACCATCCTCAAAGGTCTTTTCATATATCGCACCGACGGTCGGCGCGTGAACCACATCCATTCCGAAACCTGGCTTCAGAACAACACTGTGCTCTCGATGCTCAGCGATGAGCGCGGGAATCTGTGGGTCGGCATGGACAAAGGCTTCGATTACGTGGCCTTCGACACTCCTGTGCGCATGTACCGCGACATCCGCACCGACATCGGAAGCGTGTATACGGCGGCGCTGCACCGCAACGAGCTGTATATCGGCACCAACCAAGGCATCTATTACTACCGCAAAGGGGCGGATGGGGCCTACACGGAGCGCCGGTTCATCCGCGGATCGGAGGGTCAGGTCTGGTTCCTGCAGGAGATCGACGGCGCCTTGTACGGCGGACTGAACGACGGCACCTACCTCATCGAGAACCACGGGCTTCGTCGTGTGAGCGACATCACCGGCGGGTACAATCTAAAACGGATCGCCACTTCCGACGGCGACGTGCTTTTGCAAAGCAGTTACAACCAGATCGTCGTGTTCCGCAAGCGCAACGGAATCTGGCAGAAAGACCATCTGGTGGAAGGGTTCCGAGCCCCATCCCGTTTCCTGGAGATGGATCACCTCGGCAACATCTGGCTCGGCCATTCCATCCAGGGCATTTACAAAGTGCAGCCGTCCGTCCGGTTCGATACCGTGAGCACGGTGGAGCCGGTGGGGCGGGATGCGGGTCTGGACGAAGCGACCAACCGGGTGTTCAGCGTCGACAACCGGATCGTGGTCTCCACCAGCACCTCGGTGTATCAATGGGATGCGATCAACCGGCGGATGATCCCGTTCCCGGAACTTTTCGACGCGCTTGGTGGCGACGCCGGCATCTTGAACATCATCCCGGTGGGATCGAGCCGATACTGGATCTTGCGACGCCGTGAAATCGGCATGTATGAGATCCGGTTCGGGCAGGTGCGTCAGCTCTACCGCCTCGTGCCGGAGATGTACAATCTGAACCTGGTGGAGAATTACGAGAACGTGGTGCCGCTCAACGACCGACTGCACCTGTTCTGCCTGGATGACGGCTTCGCGATTCTCGATTACGAGGCGGTGGCAAGCAAAGAGATGGTCACGGCGCCACCCATTCTCAGCGAAGCGCAGGTCTGGCGCACCTTGGGCGAACGCCGGAGCGTTCTTGTGGGCTCAGGGGACATCCGCAAGATCTCGAACGCCTATCCCAATCTCGGGTTTTCCTGGACGCCGCCCATGCCGGGCGGAAACAAAGCCTTTTTCCAGTACCGCCTGGTCGGCTACGACCGGAAATGGACCGAGTGGAGCTCGAAGACCTCGGTCACCTACCTCCGTCTTCCCCATGGCGAGTATTCCTTCGAAGTGAGGATGCTCACCGAAACCGGGTTCGTCACCGAAGCGGCGCGGTTCGACTTCCGCATCCAACCGCCTTGGTACCTCACGCCCTTCGCCTATCTGCTGTATGCCGGCTTGGCGGCCTCGTTCATCGGCATGATCCGCCTGTATTTCTCCCGCAAGCGTTGGAAAGCGAAGGAGCAGGAGCTTCGGCGCGAGCATGAGATCGTGCGGCAGCAGAAGGAGAAGATGGAAAGCGAGCTGGTGCATCTGAGCAATGAGAATCTGCAGAATGAGATCGCCCACAAGTCCGCGCAACTGGCCAACAGCACCATGGCCATGGTGCGGAAGAACGAAGTGCTGGGCGAGATCAAGACCGAGCTCGACGCCCAGAAGCTGGAACTCGGCGTGCGGATGCCCACCAAGTACTACAACCGCCTCACGCGCATCATCGACCAGGAGATGCGGAACGAGCAGGAGTGGGAAGCCTTCGAAGCACTGTACGACCAAGCCCATGGTGATTTCTTCAAGCGGCTGAAAGCCGATTTCCCTGCCCTCACCCCCAGCGACCTGAGGCTTTGCGCCTATCTGAGGATGAATCTGTCGTCGAAGGAGATCGCACCGCTGCTCAACATCACGGTGCGCGGCGTGGAGGAACGTCGCTATCGTTTGCGCAAGCGGATGAATCTCGGGTCGGATGAGAACCTCACAGAACGGATCATGACGTATTGATCGACCGCATTTTTTGTGAGAAATGCGGGATTCGGATTTTCTTTTAAAACAAGCACTTCCGAAAAAGAAAAAAAAGAGTGACGTAGTGCTGTTGGGGTTCGGAAAAGCGCTACCATGCCGGTGACGTAGACGTGATGAGGTGAAGCGCTGAGCATTTGCCGGAAGTCGGGTTACATTGCGATCGTCAAAGGTCACAGCCACGTCATCATGCAACCCAACCCAACCGCAGGATTTTTCCGCCCCTTCTTTGGAAGCGCTTTTGTGCTGCTTCTGCTCGTCGGCATGTCCTGCGCGCAACCAGACGCACCCGTCACTCAAGCCCAGCTGGCGGACTTCCAAGCCGATCTCAAAGAGCGCACTTTCACCTATTTCTGGGAAGTCGTCGATTCCGTCAACTTGCAGACTGACGACCGGCATCCGACCAAGGCCTTCACCAGCATCGCGGCGACAGGCTTCGCCCTGCCATCGTATGTGATCGGCATCGAGAACGGATATGTGTCCCGTGAAGACGGCGCTGACCGAGTGCGCAAAGTGCTCGAATGGCTTTGGGCGTCCAAGCAGAGCGACGATGTGCGGGGCGCGAGCGGGTACCGCGGCTTCTTCTATCATTTCATGACGTATGGCGATGGCGTCCGCTATAAGGACGTCGAGCTCTCCACCATCGACACCGCGCTGCTCATGGCGGGTGTGCTTACGGTGCAATCCTATTTCGAAGGGGAGAATGAGACCGAAACCCGAATCCGCACCTTGGCTGATTCGCTGTACCGCCGTGTGGAGTGGAACTGGGCGATGAACGGAGGCCGCACGATGTCGATGGGTTGGAAGCCGGAGTCCGGCTTCATCGAGTCGCGTTGGGATCATTACAACGAGGCCATGATACTGCTGGTGCTCGGGCTGGGCTCGCCCACGCATCCCATCCCCGCCGACTCTTGGAAAGCGTTCACCGAGGGTTACCTCTGGGCCGACTACATGGGCTATGAGCATCTGAATTTCGGTCCGCTTTTCGGTCACCAATATTCGCACATGTTCATCGATTTCCGTGGCATCCAGGACGAGTACATGGCCGCCAAAGGCATCGATTATTTCGAAAACTCGCGCCGGGCCACACTGTCCCAACAGGCCTACGGCATCGCCAACCCCTTGGGCTTTGTCGGTTACGGGGAACTCCAATGGGGATGGACGGCGAGCGACGGTCCGGCCAACCGCGACGGTTCGCATAACGGTCATTTCTTCCGTTACCGCCCCTACCATGCGCGCGGGGTCGCCTCCAATTACGACGGCAACGACGACGGCACCTTGGTGCCCACCGCGGCGGGCGGTTCCATTCCCTTCGCGCCAGAGATCATCCTGCCCACCCTGTATGAGATGAAGCGCCTCCACGGCGACAGCCTATATCGGAAGTACGGCTTCGTGGATGCCTACAACCTGACCTACGCCGAGGGCGGATGGTTCAATCCCGACTACATCGGCATCGACCAGGGTCCCATCCTCATCCAATTGGAAAATCACGAGACCGGACTGATCTGGGAGATTCTCAAAAAGAATCCCTACATCCGAGCCGGACTCGTCAACGCCGGCTTCAACGGCGGTTGGCTCGACACGAAATGAACAAAGCACCTATGAACACACCCAAGCATACCCGGTTCCTGCTCGCGCTTCTGGCGCTGATGCTGACCACGACCGCAGTCTACGCGCAGCAGACCGTGCGCGGAACCGTCACGTCCTCCGACGACAAAGAACCGCTGATCGGCGTGAACATCAGCGTGAAAGGCACGGTCAGGGGAACCACCACCGATCTGGATGGCAACTACAGCATCCAACTCAGGGCGGGCGAGTCGACCTTGGTCTTCTCCTATGCCGGCTATGAACGCGTGGAGCTGGATGTGACCGGCCGCGACCAGGTGGATGTGGAGCTTCAGGTGGTGAGCACCCTGCTGGGTGAAGCCGTCGTGATCGGATACGGGGTTGTGCGCAAGCGCGACCTGACCGGATCCGTCGGCAACCTGTCTTCGTCCGACATCACGAAAGTGACGGCGCTCAATGCCGAGCAAGCCATGGCAGGACGCGTGAGCGGTGTACAGATCACCACCACGTCGGGTGCGCCGGGCGCCGGAGCGGCGGTCCGCATCCGTGGCGTGGGCACCTTCAACAACTCCGCACCGATTTATGTGGTGGATGGGGTGATCATCGACGACATCTCGTTCCTCAATCCGTCGGACATCGCCTCGTTCGACATCCTCAAAGACGCGTCGGCTACCGCCATCTACGGCGCGCGGGGTGCGAATGGCGTGGTGCTCATCCAGACGAAGACCGGCAAACGCGGCCAAGGTCGTCCGATCATCGATGTGTCGATGGAAACCGGCATCCAGCGTCTTGAGAAAACCATCGATTTGCTGAACGGACGTCAGTTCGCCATCATCACCAATGAGATCCGTCCCGGGTCTTACAACAACGTGGATGCGGTGCCCAACACCGATTGGCAGAAGGAGGTGTTCCAGGTGGCGCCGATGTCGCGGTTCCAGGTATCGGTAGCCGGCGCGGGAGATCAATCCGAGTATTACATGAGTCTCGGCGTGTTCCAGCAAGACGGGATTCTGGACAATTCGTCGTACGAGCGGATCACCCTGAAGCTGAACAACACCTACCACATGTCGAAGGCTTTCCGTGTGGGCAACAACATCACCATTGCGCCTTACGACCAGCGCGTGGCTCCGGACGTCACTTTCTCGGTCTACCGAGCCCAACCCTTGCTCACGCCGTATTATCCGGATGGCAGCTTTGGCGTGGTGTACAACGTGGGCAACCCCTTGGCCGACCTGGCGAACTCCAACAACTACAACAGCGGCGTACGTGCGGTGGGCAATGTGTTCACCGAAGCCAACCTTGGCGCGCATCTGACGGCACGGTCCAGTTTCGGAATGGATGCGGCCCTGAACCGCTCGAAGAGTTTCACACCGGCGTACACCATCTACAATCCGGACGGTTCGGCTTCCCAGCAGAACAACGAGTTCAGTGACATCTCCAAAGGCACCAATGTCAATTCGACCTGGCTCTGGGAAAACACCCTGGCGTACGTCCGCACCGCCAATCGCCATTATCTGAACACCGTGGTCGGATTCACCTTGCAGCAGACCCGTTCGGAAGGGATGGGCATGGGCGGCCAGAACGTGCTCCGCGACACCCCTGATTTCTGGTACATCGAGCCTCCCTATGTGGTGGATGAGAGCAACAACATCAACATGCTTCCGAGCCTGTACAACGGTGTGGATCCGAACCAGTACTACAACATGGTATCGGGCTTGCTGCGTGCGAGCTACACGTTCGATGAGAAATACCTGGCTACCGTGACCTTGCGCCGAGACGGTTCCTCCAAGTTCAGCGAGGAAAACCGCTGGGGCACCTTCCCCTCGTTCGCGCTGGGATGGAACATCGGCCAGGAAGATTTCATGAACTCATTCGAGTGGCTGTCCGCCGCCAAGCTGCGCGGCAGCTGGGGCAAGATCGGCAACGAGAAGATCAGCTATTATGACCGCTTCGCTCGCATCCAGTCGAATCTTCCAGCCATCTTCGGCAACCCGGATGCCATCTATCCGGGAGCGACGTTCGGAAAGAGCGGAAACACCGATCTGAAATGGGAGACCACGACCCAGACCGATATCGGGATGGATCTCGACCTGTTCAAAGGCAAGCTGACCGCCGAGTTCGACCTGTACAACCGCCTGACGGAGGACATCCTTGTGGAATTGTCGACACCGGGTCACCTGGGCAACGGACAAGGCCAGCGCGTCCGTTACAACGCCGCCTCGGTCGAAAACAGCGGCTTCGAATTCAATTTCAAATGGCAGGAGCGTTTCGACACCTTCGGCTACTCGGTGGGCTTGGTCGGAACCACGCTCAAGAATGAAGTGAAAGCCATCGGTGGAAACGCGGGTATCGACTCGGTGCTCATCGGCGGATTCCTGGGCAACGGCCAGGCCGTCACCCTCTCGCGTGTGGGTCTGCCGATCGGCGCCTTCTACGGGTATGTGACCGACGGCGTGTTCCAGAACCAGACCGAACTCGACGCCTATCCGCACATGGCCCAAGCCGGTATCGGCGACCTTCGATTCAAAGACGTGAACGGCGACGGACGCATCAACGGACTCGACCGCACCTACATCGGATCCCCGATTCCGGATATGATCCTCGGCCTGAACATCGACATGGACTACCGCAACTTCGACCTGTCGATCGGCCTTCAAGGGCAATTCGGCAACGAGATCTTCAACGGCAAGAACGTGGTGCGGCCGGATCCCTACAACTTCGAAGCCCACGTGTGGGACCGATGGAGAGGGGAGGGAACCAGCGACGACGAGCCACGCGCCTCCTTCGGCGGCTACAACTTCCTGCCGTCCGACCGCTTCATCCACGACGGCTCGTTCATCCGTCTGCGCAGCGTGGTGCTCGGCTACACCTTGCCGAAAGCCTGGACCGAGCGCGTGAATGTGGAAAACGCCCGCATGTATCTGCAAGCCACAAATCTGCTCACCTTCACCAAATACACCGGTTACACGCCAGAGATCGGCAGTTACGATGTGCTTTCCAATGGCATCGACAACGGCATCTACCCGATCCCATCGGTGATCACGTTCGGATTCAACATGACCATCCACTGAGGCAACCATGAAAAAACGCATCCTTCTTCCTCTTTTGCTCAGTCTTATCGTTCCCACGGCATGTGAGAATTTCCTGAGTGTCAAACCGCAGGGTCAGCTCACGCAAGAGGCGTTTCCGACGTCCGCGTCGGATGCGGCCCTGGCCACGAACGCGGCCTATACGGTGATCCGTGGCTGGCATTACAACACAGGCGGGTTTCCGATCCTGGACATCATGTCCGACGACACCCACAAAGGCAGCAACCCGAACGACGCGCTGAACACGGTGGGTCCGTACGACTCCTTCACCCACAGTCCGACCCAAGACGGCCTCGACCGCTGGTGGGCCTCGCTGTATCAGGGCATCCTGCGCGCGAACGTCGTGATCGAGAAAGTGCCGGCCATCGACATGGACCCGACGCTCCGCGCCCGTTATGTGGCGGAAGGCCGGTTCCTCCGCGCGGTGTATTATTTCGACCTGGTCCGCGGATTCGGCGGTGTTCCGATCGTGACCACCACCACACCCGCCTTGAAGCTGCCCCGAGAGAGCGTGGACGACGTCTTCGATTTGATAGAGACCGATTTCTTGGCCGCTGTGGCCGACCTTCCTGAGAAAAACACCTACGGCATGGCGGATCTGGGCCGTGCGTCGAAAGGCGCCGCCAAAGCCATGCTGGCCAGGATGTACCTCTTCCGGGGCGATTTCGTGAATGCGGAGCGCTATGCGCTGGAGGTGATCAACTCCAACATCTACGATCTGGAACCTGTGTTTCTGGACGCGAACGGGCGCAACGGAGAGCATGGTGTGGAATCCGTGTTCGAAATCGGCGCTCAAGAGATCGAAGGCTCCTTCGGAAACCAGTACGCCAACACGCAGGGCGTGCGCGGCACGCCGAACCGCGGCTGGGGCTTCAACCGGCCTTCAGTGGACCTCCGCGCCGCGTTCGAGACCAACGATCCGCGGCTGAAAGGCACCATCATCGACCTCGGGGATGTGATCGACGGCGTCACCATCATGGGGGATGGAGAAACTCCGAACGTGATCACGGACGGATCCGGAAACATCATCGAAATCGAGTGCTACAACCGCAAAGTCTGGATTCCGGGCACCACCACGAACACCCAATTCGGCCACAACCGCCGCCTCATCCGCTACGCCGATGTGCTGCTGATGGCCGCCGAGGCGCTCAATGAGAACAACAAGCCTGCCGACGCGCTGATCCATCTCAACCGGGTGCGCGCCCGTGCCCGCCAAGGCAACAACGCCATCCTGCCGGATGTGACCACCACCGACAAAACCGCACTCCGCAATGCGATCTATCAGGAACGCCGTGTGGAGCTTGCTTTGGAAGGTCATCGCTTCTGGGACCTCGTGCGCACAGGCCGTGCCGCCAGCGTTCTCGGAAGCCGCGGATTCATCACCGGGCAGCACGAGCTGCTTCCGATTCCGCAGAACGAGATCGACATCTCCCAAGGTGTCCTGACTCAAAACCTGAATTGGTAACCACCAAGAAAAAACCCTAACGCCGAAAACCCAAACAAACACCCACCATGATAACCAAACACTCCTCCTTTGCGATCATCGGTGCGATCCTGATCGCTTCGACCTTCCTCGCAAGTTGTAAAAAAGATAAAGGTCCGAAAGACCTGAATATCGTGTCAATCATGGCCGGAACCATCGACTTGAACGGCGCCGTCTCGCCGACCAACGTCCCGGTGAATCCGTCCATCACAATCGAGTTCACCACCCGTGTGAATCCGACGACGGCCACGTCCGCCAACATCACCCTGGTTCAAGACTACGACAACGCCAACGTGCCGCTGAACATCCAAGTCGACGGCAACACGCTGACCATCACCCCGGTATCGAGCCTGGGCGGCGGTACGTTGCACGAGCTGACCATCGGTGCGGGATTGTTGTCGGTTGAAGACCAGCCCCTCACACAGATCACCCGAACCTTCACCACAGTGGGCACCTTCCTTCCTGCAGGCATCGTGGCCCGCTGGACCTTCGAAGATTCCGCCAACGACGTGGTCGGTCCGTACGATCCATCTGCCACGGGTGTGGTCGGCATCACCTACAGCGCGTCGAAAAGCGCCGCTTTGGGAAAAGCCGCCAACTTCAACGGCACCACCTCCATCATCGAGATCCCGAACGGCGACATGCTGATGAACACCAGCAACTTCACGCTCAGCTTCTGGGTGAAAGCGACTTCCGCCGGACAAGTGGATGGAAGCGGCAATCCCAAAGGCCATTTCGTGATGGGCTTGGGTGCCTTCTTCGGCTTCCAGTATGAGATCTTCGGCGGCTACGACGGTGCGAAATTCGCCATCCGTTACGGCCTGAATGACGGCACCACCGCCTCGGAAGACATGTGGTTTCCCTCCTTGGCTACTGACGCCTCCACCGGCGGCTGGCAGGGTTGGGACTTTGCGAAAAGCCTGACCGCCGAGCAGATGCAAGCCAAGCTCAAAGACAACTGGTACCATGTGACCTACACCTACAACCAGGGCACCCGCACCGGTACCCTGTACTATGACGGTGAGAAAATGAAGAGCTTCAGCTTCAACCTCTGGCCGGATGGTGACGCTAAGAAAACGGTCACGGGCATGAAATACGGCGGAACCACGCCTGACGTCGTGAACGAACTGGCATTCGGTTTCATCCAATCCCGTGCTGGCACCATGTGGGACGCCGAGCCTTGGGGCGGATACGACCAAGCCACGGCCAACCACTTCCGTGGTCAACTTGATGACATCAAGATCTACCACAAGGTGTTGACTCCGGCAGAGATTTCGCTGATGTACAATTCTGAGAAATAGGTATCATCGACCTCTTTGTCTCCGATCCGGGTGGGGGCAACCTCAGCCCGGATCGTTTTTTATCCCTCCCTATCGATTTCATGCTACAGAACCCATCGTTTGCTCGCGTCCTTTTCCTGGCCTTTCTGGTCGTCGCGTCGTCGTGCAAACCCGATCCCAAAACCCAAGGGGATCCCGATCTGTTCCAGCTTCTTTTTGTCCGTCTGGATGGGAGCGCCATGTCGACCACCATCCTGAAAACCGACGCCTCGATCACGCCCGAACTCACCCTTGAGTTCACTGCGGCGGTCGATACCCTCAGCGCGAAAACCTCTCTCACCCTCACGGGTGCGGTGTCGCGAGTGGTCGTTCCGCTCAGCTTCCGTTTTGAAAATGGGAACCGGATCGTCCGAATCACTCCGGTCTCTCCTCTCGAGTATCTCACCGAGTATCAGTTCCAGATCATCGAAACGCTGAAAGGCGCTCAAAAACAGCCGTTTCCGGCGCTTTCGTACTCATTCACCACACTCAACGGCACGATGTCCCTGGTCTCTGCCACGCTGCAGACCACGAACATCCTGACTCCGACCACCCCGCGCAACGTACCCTATCAGAATGCCACGTTCACGCTCCGGTTTTCGGAAGAGTTGTCCGCCGACTCCTATGCGTCGAAATTCACGGTCAGTCCCTCGGTGGCCCTCGACAAATCCTTGTCCACCGACCGGAAGACCGTGACGGTCCGCATCAACCAGTCGCTGAGCTCCTATACCCGATATACGTTCGCCGTGGGAAGCACCCTCACGTCGGAGACCGGGAAAAGCTTCGGCGGATTCACGCGGACCTTCATCTCCGGGCTGAATCCTGAGCCGAAATTCCCCATCCTGTCGGATGAGGACCTGATGGACAAGGTGCAGTCCCAGACCTTCAAGTATTTTTGGGATTTCGGCCATCCGGTCAGCGGATTGGCGCGTGAGCGCAACAGCTCCGGCGAAACCGTGACCATCGGAGGAAGCGGATTCGGCATCATGGGTATCGTGGTCGGCATCCATCGCGGCTTCATCACACGCAGTGAAGGTGTGGCGCGGCTTGACAAGATCGTGACCTTCCTGGGCAACGCCGACCGCTTCCATGGCGTCTGGCCCCACTGGATGAACGGATCCACAGGCTCGCGCATCGCCTTCAGCCAGTATGACAACGGCGGCGACCTCGTCGAAACCTCGTTCATGGCCCAAGGGCTCACCACCGTGCGACAATACCTGAATGCCGGAGACCCCACCGAAGCCGCCCTCATTTCCAAAATCAACACGTTGCTTGCGACGATCGAATGGGATTGGCACCGCCGCGACGGCCAAAACACCCTCTACTGGCATTGGTCTCCCGAGCACGCTTGGCGGATGAACATGCAGATCCAGGGATACAATGAGGCGCTGATCACCTATGTGATGGCAGCGACCTCGTCCACGCATGGGATTCCCAAAATCGTCTACGACAACGGCTGGGCCCGCAATGGCTCCATCCGAAACGGAAACAGCTACTACGGCATCCAGCTTCCGGTCGGCTTCCCCT
>CAYVRS010000020.1:18605-21171 GCA_964454075.1 uncultured Chitinophagales bacterium | reverse complement strand
AGGTATGCACCGCGGTGGTGTTTTCGGGGATGGACTTGGCCGAGGTGGCATCACCGATCGAGCCGGAAGGTCCGGTGATCGACGGAGGGGTGTCATCCACGTTCGTCACGGTGACGGTGACCGTCTGGGTGCTGACGTTGCCGTCGCCGTCGGTCGCTTTCACAATCACCACATAGGTATTGTTGCCGGCGGTGTCGCCAAGGTCGGTCGGATTCTCAAAGTCAGGGGCGGTATTGAACACCAGTGCGCCGGTGGACGCGTCGATGGTGAACTTGGCCGCATCGGCGCCGCCATCCAGGCTCCAGGTCACCGACTCGTTCGCGGTGAAGGTATGCACCGCGGTGGTGTTTTCGGGGATGGACTTGGCCGAGGTGGCATCACCCGCTGAACCGGACGGTCCGGTGATCGACGGAGGGGATACACGGGTCAGGTAGGAGTTCAACGCATCCAGAATCCCCGTCATCGCCGCATTTCCATTCACATCCGCACCTTCCACAATCGTATATGCCCGGTCGTTGAGCTTCATGCCGAAGTTGCTGGTCTCGGTGATCACCAAGGGCGTGCCGCTGCTTCCGGTGACGCTCAGGTTTGTGCCCGGCGTTGGGAGGAAGCCGATCACATTGATGATGTTGCCATCGGTGATCCTCCAGATGATGGCGCCGGGGACATCCAGCGTGTTGCCGTTGTCCATGACAATCCGGACCAGTCCGGTGATGTCATTGCCTTGAGCGGTGAAGAATCCGGTGCCGGATTGCTGCGCGAAGTAGACTTTGTCGATGCCGAGCGCGTCATACGACTCAATGCCGAGGGCGTCTTGCGGGTTGTTCCCTTTGGTGCCGATGAAACCGGCGTCGAAAGGAACTTTCACTTCGGATGTCTGGGCGGAGGACACACCGGGGGCCAGTGCGACTACGATCAGAAGCATCCATGAGATGAAGGAGCGGAGATGGATCATGGAGACGATAGGTGACGAGGTTGACAGATTTTTAGCCTGAAAGTGTATCGCTCTACGAGCGCCACGACCGAAAAAGATTAAAATTCCCTAATGAATCATCAGGACATTTGACCAAATCAGAGCCCGGAAACAGATGTTATTATAACCCATAGGGTATAAAAACGACACATTCAGACGATTGTGTACCCGATGTGGTGCATTTTGTCGTTATCCATTTATATTCATACCCAAAAGGGTACAACTATGGCGTTGGCAACAGTCATCAAATCGAAACGGAAACTCGTAAAGCTCACTCAACCCGAGTTGGCGAAGAAAGCGGGAGTGGGATTGCGCTTCATCCGTGAATTGGAGCAAGGAAAGCAGAGTGTTCGTCTGGACAAAGTGAATCAGGTGCTTCAGCTCTTCGGGTTGGAGGTTGGAGCCGTCCCAAAACCGCCCGACCCGGAGTTATCAGAAAGGTGAACGAAATCATGGAAACCATTCCATCTCGAGGGACACGCCAGCTCAGAGCCGATCTGGCTCATGCCGGAATTCGAGTGAGCCGAGGCAGACTACGGCGATTGATGTCCGTGCGGAAACGGTGAGCGTCTGTGAATCAGCCCAAGATCACCCAGATGAACCGCAATCATGAACCCTCACCCAATCGCATCGCCGATACAACCGCATCCAGACCGAATCAGATCTGGCAAACCGACATCACCTACATCCCGATCGAGAATGGATTCCACTACCTGATGGTGGTGATGGATGTGTATAGCCGGATGGTGGTGGGGTGGAGTCTTTCCGCGACGATGCCTGCGGCCTGGGTCACCCGCAGCATGCGTACTGCGGTGGAGCGATGGGGAGCGCCCGAGATCGTGCACTCCGACCGAGGCACTCAATTCACGAGTGCCACATTCAGGGGCTATCTGAACTCTTTGGGAACCGTGAGCCAATCCATGATCAACCGCCCGATCGCCACAGACAATGTCTATGTGGAGCGGTTTTTCAGGAGCATCAAGCAGGAATGCCTGAATGTGAGGCCCAATGGCACGGAGGAGGAGTTGCGGCTGCTCTGTGAATCGTACATCGGCACCTACAATCTGGCTCGATGTCATTCCTCGATCGGGAACGTGCCCCCGGCAGAATACTATGGGAGAGCCGTTGACAATAGCGAATTAATCGGTGAGTTGAAGGTTCAAAACCTTCCTAAATAATGCGGACCAGTATATAAGAGTGGGACCGGAGGGAATCGAACCCCCGACACGTAGATCTTCAGTCTACTGCTCTACCAACTGAGCTACAGTCCCTTGGCTGAGGCATCAAATATAACAGTTTTTCGGCGGTTCCAAAATACGGAACGATTCTTCCTTGAAATCTTCACGTGCGCGTTTATATTCCTTCATCTTCTCATTACATGAGAAGAGCGGGTGATCGGTCTGACCGCCGGTTGCTCCTTTCATGGGAATCAAAAACAAAACGAAACAAGTATGTCTTTCCGGTGGGTCTTCACCCAGCCGGCCGACGATGCTGTGGCCATCACTCTGCAAAACGAGTGCAATGTCCCCGCGTCCATCGCCCGGTTATTGTCGCTACGGGGGGTCGACACCTTCGACCGCGCCAGCCTCTTCT
>CAYVRS010000020.1:10370-18595 GCA_964454075.1 uncultured Chitinophagales bacterium | reverse complement strand
ATCCGTTCCTGATGAAGGACATGGATCTGGCCTCCGACCGCCTTGCCCATGCCATCCGCTCGGGGCAGCGCGTCCTGGTCTATGGCGATTATGATGTCGACGGCACCACCGCCACCGCCATCATGTACAAGTTCATCATGGAGTTCGGCTCCGAACCGCTGTACTACATCCCGCACCGCTTCAAGGAAGGGTATGGCATCAGCGAAGACGGCATCGCCTTCGCCGAAGAGAAAAAGTGCGACCTCATCGTCTCGGTCGATTGCGGCATCACCGCCATCGAGGAAGCCAAGTGGGCCCGAGCCAAAGGCATCGACCTGATCATCTGCGACCACCACACCGCCGGCGACGTGATTCCCGACGCGCTCGCCGTCTTGGATCCCAAACGGCGCGACTGCAGCTATCCCTTCGACGGACTCTCCGGCGCCGGGGTCGGCTTCAAGCTCGTGCAGGCCACGCTCACGAAGCTCGGCCTCCCCCAATCCGTCGCCTACCAGTATCTGGACCTGCTGGCCGTCTCCATCGCCTCCGACATCGTCCCCATCATCGACGAGAACCGTATCCTCATGCGCGAGGGGCTTCAGATGCTCAACTCGAAACCGCGTCCCGGCATCCGCGCCCTCATGGACCTCATCAAGATGGATGTGGGCAAGCTCAGCACCACGAACATCGTGTTCAGCATCGGTCCGCGCATCAACGCCGCAGGACGCATGGGTGACGCCGACACCGCCGTGAAGCTGCTCATCTCCGAGACAGAGGCCGATGCGGCCATCTGGGCCGAGCAACTCGAGGAAATCAACAAGCGCCGACGCAAGACCGACTCCGACACCATGTCGCAAGCCATGGAGATGATCGACCAGTCGATGGACATGACCTCCCTCAATTCGCTCGTGCTGCACCATCCGGAATGGCATTTGGGGGTGATCGGCATCGTGGCGTCGCGGCTGGTCGACCAGTATTGCCGCCCCACCGTGATGCTGAGCACCGTCGATGGGAAAATCAAAGGCTCCGCCCGCTCCATCCGCGGCTTCAACGTCTACAATGCGCTCAAGCAGTGCGAAGACCTGCTCATCCAGTTCGGCGGACACGAATTCGCCGCCGGACTCACCATGGACTGCAGCCAGCTGGAGGCCTTCCGCGAGCGGTTCTCCTCCATCTCCCAAGACTGCCTTTGCCAGGAGCAGTTCGAGCCGGAGATCATGATCGACAGCGAGCTCCGCCTGTCCGAGATCGACGCCCGGTTCTGGAAGCTCCTCAGCCAGTTCGAACCGTACGGACCCAACAACTCCAAGCCCGTGTTCGTGGCGCGGAACGTGAGCGTGGTCGGCAATCCTAGCATCGTGGGCAAGCAAGGCCACCTGAAACTGCGCCTGGCCCAAGACGACTCCTATCATTTCGACGCCATCGGCTTCAAGATGCACGCCTACAAACCCATGCTCGACGAACACGCGGGCAAACCGGTGGATGTGGCCTTCATGCTCGAGGAGAATTGCTGGCACGACAAGCGCAACAACATCATGAAACGTGAGCTGCAGCTCCAAGTGCGCGACATCAAAGTATGCTGAATCCGGTCGTATCCATCCAAGGCCAGCCCGGCTCCTTCCACCACATTGTGGCGACCACCCTCTTCGGGAAGTCGGTCGACTGCCTGTACCGCGGCACGTTCCGCGAGGTGATGGATGACGAGGCCCAGGGCCGCGCCGATGCCGCCCTCATCGCCATCGAGAACTCCATCGCCGGCAGCATCATCTACAATTACGACCTCTTGGCGAAATACCGGTTGCCCATCGCCGGGGAATTTTATCTGCGCATCGGCCAGCACCTGATCGCCAAACCCGGGATCACACTGGCCGACATCACCGAGGTGTGGTCGCATCCGATGGCCATCGAGCAATGCCGTGTCTTCCTCGATCCCCACAAATGGCGCATCGTCGAAAAAGAGGACACCGCCGGCTCGGTGAGGGACCTTTCCGAATCGGACCGCGCGGATGTGGCCGTGATCTCGAGCGATTATTCCGCCGAATTGTACGGGATGGAGATCATCCAGCCGAACATCGAGACCGATCCGAACAACTACACCCGGTTTCTGCTGCTCACGCGCAAGCCCTTGCCGGAAGCGCTGACCCGTCCCGCATCCAAAACCTCGATGCAGTTTTCGGTAGTCGACGCGCCCGGAAGTCTGTACCGTCTGCTGGGCGTGCTTGATTTCCACGGGGTGAACATGTCGAAGATCGAGAGTCGGCCGAAAGTGGGCTCCCCATGGAAGTACGACTTCTTCTGCGACATCACCTGTGATGTGTATGCGGTGGAAGGACTGCTCGACGCGCTGACGGGCGTCACCGAGGCGTTTCATGTGCTGGGTGTATTTAGTGACCTCTCGCAGGCCGACCTACGGTAATCGGGATAGGCGATTTTTGTATATTCGGGTGATTTCCATCAACCTTCTTTTGTGCCATGAAATTCAGAGTATCCAGCGGTGATCTGGTCAAAGGGCTGGCGGCCGTTGCCGGCGCCGTTCCATCGAAAGCAACTTTGCCGATCTTGGAAACCGTGTTGTTCGAGAGCGAGGGCGGCCGTCTGCGTCTGTGCGCCACCGATCTCGAAGTGTCCATCATCGAGTATGTGCCCGCTGAGATCGTGACCGAGGGCGCCATCGCCGTCCCGGCCCGCCGTCTTCTCGAAACCCTGCGCCAGCTTCCGGACATCCCGGTCCTGTTCGAAACCGACGACCGGTCGATCGTGAAATTCAAGACCGACAAGGGCACCTACAAACTGGCCGGTGAGAAAGCCGCCGATTTCCCATCCATCCCCACGATGGAAGAAGGTGTGGCCGTGAAGACCAGCCGCGCCTCCCTGGGCCGCGCCATCACCAAAACCAGCTTCGCGGTATCGAGCGATGATCTGCGTCCCGCCATGATGGGAGTTTATTTCCAGATTGGAAAAGAGGAAAGCAAGATTGTGGCCACCGACGGACACCGTCTCGTGCGCTTGGTCAAGAAAGACATCGTGGCCGCATCGGCCGTCAATTTCATCGTGCCTGAGAAAGCCCTCACCCTGGTGCAGAAAGCCCTGCATGGCGAAACCTGCGAAATGACGGTCAGCAAAGACCACGCCGGCTTCAAGAGCGGCAACACGAGCGTCATCACGCGTCTGATCAACGAAACGTATCCGAACTACGAGTCGGTCATCCCGCGCGAGAACGACAAAGAGATGAAAGTGAGCCGCGACCAGATGCTCTCCACCGTGAAACGCGTCTCCATCTTCTCCAGCTCGGCCACGAAACAGGTTCGCCTCTCGCTCAAGGCCGGCGAGTTGCAGATCAGCGCCGAAGACATCGACTTGAGCAGCGAAGCCAAAGAAGCCATCGCCTGCGAGTACGACTCGCCGGACATGGAGATCGGCTTCAACTCGCGCTACCTCACCGACGTGCTGTCGAACATCGACGATCCTGAAGTGATGTTTGAGTTCTCGACCCCGAACCGGGCCGGCATCGTCCGTCCGTCCATGCAGGAGGAAGACGAAGACATGCTGATGCTCGTGATGCCGGTGATGCTGAATACCTATTCCTGAATGGGATGACCCCCTCCGGCATCATCACCCTGACCACTGATTTCGGGTATCGGGATCATTACGTGAGTGCGATGAAGGCGGGGATGATCGGCATCCATCCGGAAGTGCGTTTTATCGATGTCTCGCACGACATCCCTCCGCAAGACATCATGGCGGCGGCCTGGGTCACCAAGCATTCCGCGTTTCTGTACCCGGAAGGCACCGTGCATCTGGTGGTCGTCGATCCGGGTGTGGGCACGCACCGAAAGGCGGTGGCCGTCCGCATCCGAGACCAGTTCTTCGTAGGTCCGGACAACGGCATCTTCTCTCTTGTTGCGGATGAGGAACCCTATCAGGCCTATCAGCTCGGAAACACCAGTTTCTGGGGAAGTGACCGCTCGAAAACCTTCGAAGGCCGCGACATCTTCGCGCCCGTGGCGGCACACCTGAGCAAGGGAGTGGCCTTGGCCGATGTCGGCGACCGCATCAAGGAGCTGTTCGTGTACCGTTGGGCGCGTCCTGTGGCCGACAAGGAAGGTATCCAGGGCTGGGTGGTGCACATCGACCGCTTCGGAAACCTGGTCACCAACATCCCTGGCGACGTCATGCAGCAGTTCCAGAACCGCCGCGGCGTCCGCATCTACGTGGGAAGCACCATTCTCAAACAATTGGTGAACACCTTCGGGGATGTGAAACAAGGTGAGGCAGTGGCGTATATCGGAAGCGCCGGCATGCTCGAAGTCGCCGTCAACGGCGGGAACGCGGAGCAGATGCTGGGTGTATTCAAAGGCGCGGCGGTCAGCTTGGTGTTTGGGTAGTCGGTTGTTGTTGGTGGTTTGTTGTTTTTTTGTGAAACGTGCGAGGTGCGAGGTGCGACGTCAGATTCCTTCTTCGTGCTTTCAGTTCGGGCACATCACTTCAACACGAGCGAGAGCTCGCATGGGCGCATCACTGATGCGCCCTTTCATTTATTTATTTTTGTAGCCATGATCCTCCGCTCCCAAGACGGCACCAAGAAAGTCTCCATCCCCGCCGAGGCCAAGCGCCTTTCGAAGCGTTACAATGCGGTGTTTTCGCAAGCCGACGGCTCAGAGATCCGCGTGATCGACAATCTCATCGACACCGTGGGCGACCGCAAACTCCGCACGTCGCTGGCCCAGGCCTCGAACTCCATCCCGATCACTGCCTCGGTTTATGAAGACACCTGGCGCGTGAAATCCATCGGCATCCTCTCGGGGCAGGACTTCAGCATCGACGAAGAAACCCGCCGCCTGGTGGATTGGCTTCAGCCTAAACCGGGAGAATGGATCCTGGATGTCGGATGCTCCTCGGGCGTGTATGCCCGGGCACTGGCCAAGGCCGAACCGCAAGCCGAGATCGTGGCGATGGACCTTGCCCGACCCATGCTCGCCGAGGCGCGTTCGCGCTGCCTGGCGGATGGAGTGGCGGCCTACTTGCTCCAAGCCGACGCGTCGGACATGCCCCTGTTCACCGCCAGCATGGACAAGCTCGCCATGGGTGGCACCCTGAACGAGCTGTACGACCCGGCCAAAGCCCTCTACGAATGCCGCCGCGTGCTCAAGCCTGGCGGGACATTCTTCGTGATGTATCTGCTCAAGGCGGAAACCTGGGCCGGACGCCTGCTTCAGAAATCCGCCGAGCTCGGCGGCATCCAATTCTGGTCGCTCAGCGAGGCCGACGCCTTGTTCGAGCGCTGCGGCTTCGAGGTGAAACGCCGTTCCACCTTGGGCATCGTGGATTTCGTGCTTCTGGGGTAGTACCTTTCCAAGGTGAGACAGATCCTTCCCATCAGCGTCCTCCTCCTTTTCCTCGCCGCGTGCACCTTTCTGAGCGCGGAAGAGAAAGGTCTGCAACTCACCATGGACTCGACCGCCTACAATGTGAATTCATTGGGTATTCTCAGAATTGAGAATTATTCCAGTTCACCCTTGTACATGAGGGGCTGCACCACGGTATTCCCTCTCTACTCGGTTCAGAAACGCCAGGAGGATGGCGCTTGGGCGGATGTGTACACCATCACATGCAGTCCCCGGCCGCCCGCACCCCGCAAAGTGGACGTGGAATCGGCTATCCAATCCCAGTTGAGGATCCGTTTCGATGTGGGACGTGCAGAACCCACAGCCGGAACCTACCGGATCCGAATGTGGCTGCACCGGGACGCGCAGGCCGCCACACCGGCCTTAGCCGAAGACCGGAGTGTGACCGTCCCTTTCCAGGTCCGTTAATCGAATGAGGTCGAAACTATTGGGCTTTTCCGCCTTATAACAGGTTTCCACTTTCATTCAGACCACGACCTATGAAACACTCTTTCATGCTCGGGCTCATCACGTTGTCCGCTGTGACAACCGCCCATGCCCAAATCAACCTCGGATCGAACGGCAAGGGCCTCAGTTTCGGCAATTCCAGCGAATGGACCGGTATCCGGTTCAATGTGCGCGACAGCGGCGTTCAGGAGATCCGCGGACTCAATGTCACCCTTCTCGCGCCTCGCGACCCGGCCACCGGGGTGATCCGCGGCGCCGCGGTCGGCATCCTTTCTACGGGCGCCAGTGAAATCCATGGTCTCGGCTTCGGCTTGGCCGGTGTGGCCGCTGGAGACAACCTCACGGGGGTCATGATCGGCGGCCTGGGCGCCGGGGCGGGTGGCGACATCACCGGTATCGCGTTCGGCGGCTTCGGCCTTGGTGCGGGCGGTGATATCCGCGGCGTATCCTTCGGCGGCTTCGGCCTCGGAGCCGGTGGCGACATCTCAGGCATCAGCGTCGGCGGCTTCGGTCTTGCGGCCGGCGAAGACCTCAAAGGAGCCTCCGCCGCGATCTTCGGCATGGGCGCCGGTGGCGACATGACCGGTTTCGGACTCGCAGGATTCGGCATGGGAGCGGGTGGCAGCATCAAAGGCATCCATTTGGCTGGCTTCGGCATGGGGGCTGGAGACGACATCACCGGCATCCACATTGCTGGCTTCGGCCTCGGCGCCGGAGGAACCATTAAAGGCGCGTCGGCCGCCTTGTTCGGCATCGGCGCCGACCGACTCGACGGTCTGAATCTTGCAGGAACCTTGAGCGCACGTCAGATGCAAGGCTTGGCGATCGCTCCGGCATACCTGCGCGTGAATGCGGATGGAAATTTCCACGGGGTAGGTCTATCGGCCTACAATGAAGTCCGCGGCCATACCACGGGCCTGACCATCGGCCTGGTGAACTACACCCGCACCTTGAACGGCGTGCAAGTCGGACTCGTGAACGTTGTCCGCGAAAACCCCAAGCATCGCCAGGTGCTTCCGATCGCCAACTGGAACTTCGAGTGATCCACCACCAAGCCCAGATGGCCCGCATGTGAGCGCCGATTGGCGTACATTAGGCCATAATGGCCGGAATCTATCTCCACATCCCGTTTTGCAGGCAAGCCTGCAGCTACTGTGACTTCTACTTCGTCACAAAGATCGACCGGATTTCCGATTTCGTAGAGTCCATCTGCGCGGAGATCCGGTCGTCGTCGTTTGATGAACCCATTTCGACCGTGTATTTCGGCGGCGGAACCCCATCCCGCTTACCGATGACCGATCTGGCGCGAATCATCGACACGCTGCGTCAGCGATTCGATCTGAGCGCCGTCGAAGAGATCACCTTGGAAGCGAACCCGGACGATGTGCGTCCCGACTCTCTCGCCGCCATGAAATCGCTCGGAATCACGCGTCTGAGTCTGGGTGTGCAGAGTTTCCAGCCGGAGAGATTGCGTTTCATGAACCGTGCCCACACCGCCGAACAGGCGCACCAATGCCTGGATTGGGTGAATGAAGCCGGTTTCGAGACGTGGACCGCCGATCTCATTTATGGAAATCCGGGCCAGTCGCTCGACGAGCTGGATGCCGACATCGACGACCTGCTTCGCCACCAACCGCCGCATGTCTCCGCCTATGCGCTCACCATCGAACCGCGCACCCGGTTGGGAAAACAAATGGAGTTGGGGAAACTCACCGAAGTCGACGATTCGGTGGTCGCGGCTCATATGGAGCGGGTGTCACACCGACTCAACGCAGCGGGTTTGGCGCGTTACGAAGTCAGCAATTTCGCACGACCCGGCCACGAGTCGAAGCATAACGCACGGTATTGGACGCACACGCCCTATCTGGGATTGGGTCCGGCGGCGCACTCGTTCGACGGAGCGCGGCGCTGGTCGAATGTCAGGGATCTGGCCGCCTACGTCGCGTCGGGCGGTTTGGCCGTGGCGGTCGACCTCGAAACACTGACCACGACCCAGATGGCGGAAGAACGCCTGATGATGGGATTGCGCACTCGGGAAGGGCTGACCCGGACGGAGCTTCGGGAACGGTACCGCTACGGCTTGGGGGCGGGGCAGGAGGGGGTGATCCGTGAGATGGTGGCACAAGGCTGGATGGACGAGGACACCAAACACATCCGCCTCACCGAATCCGGTTATCCTTTGGCGGATGCGATCACGTTGCGGCTCATAAGCGCCAGCGAAGACCGGCCGATGTGAAGACCGACGTGCGGTCCACACCGATGTACCACACACCCGGAATCGAGGCTTCCTGGTATTGGTAATTGTAGGCTCTGACGATCCGCGCATCGGCGAAGACCGATGCCGATTTCCAACTCAGCATGAGTTCGGCGCCTCCGGCCAGGTCCACCCAGTGC
>CAYVRS010000020.1:907-10360 GCA_964454075.1 uncultured Chitinophagales bacterium | reverse complement strand
TAGTAGAAGTCATTGTTGTGCACCTGGCGCTCCACGAACACACCCAATTTCTGACGGCCATTCAACAAGGCGATGTTCAAGAACTGGCTGCTGCCTCCGGGACCCACGCCCGATCCCAAGATCTGTCCCTTGTGCGTGTATCCTTGCCGGATCACATGATGGGTGTACCAGGAGGGGGATGGACGGAAACTCCGTGTGGCTGTGAACTCGGTCTGCGTCATTTCCGCATGGATGAGCACATCCAACCCGAAATAGAACGGAAGCTGTTTCTGGGCCCCGATCACATAGGCTCGGGTATGTTCCGGAATTTCGAGGAAGTCCGCCGCGCTGGTCGCCATTTCCTCGCGACCGTATTCCCCGTAGACCTCGACCCCCGATTCGGGCTGGGCATAGCGGAAATAATACGAGGCGCGACGGTCGTAGAGTCCACGGCGGAAGGGATTGCCAATGAGACCGAAGGGTTGGCGCTCATGGGCTTGGAACAGTGGCAGATAGTCGTGCCATTTGGTGAGTGAGCGGGAATACGCCATATCGGTCACGATCATGCCGAGTGTGAGCCCGGGGGTCCATCTGGGCTGCCAGGCGATCACGGTCCCCATCAGCACACGGTGATCGTCTTCTTTCGGGCGCGAGAAAAACCGGGACAGGCCATCGGTGTCGATCGACCTCGGCTCGAGCCCCGAACCCTCCAGGCGACCAACGATGGTCTGCCCTTCGATCAGCCCCACTGGCGTGTTCACGGGCCGGCGCGTGCCGATGGTGCCGTGGATGAAGCCGGGCGCGTTGTTCGTCATCAGCAGGCTGCTCCGGATTCCAGGCCCCCACCAAAGATGCTCGGTCGAAATGCCCATCGAAAACGCTCCGGCATGCACTTTGACGAACGATTGGCCGGGGCGGACGTTCCGTACCGGACGGTACCCCAAGCGCTCGGGCGCATCGATCACATTCAGCACCCGTTCGAAGTACGTGCGCCAGAAGAAGATCTCGTTGTCGGGGTTCCGGTCACCCGGAAAGGTCTGAAACGAATCCAACTGCGAGGTCACGAACTCGGGCCTGAACTGGATGGAGATGCGTCCGTCATCGATGTACACGCCGGCGCTGGCCCAGGACGACATCCCGACACCGGGAATCCGGTTGCCGACGTTATACCCTTGCCGGAAGCCGGTTGTCGACGAGGCCTCCACCTCCACATCCAGCAGTTTGACAGTGGAATAGCCGTTGCGCTTTCCTGTCAATTCAGATTGGACAGGCAGGATGGTGTAGGAATAAGCGGCGGAATCACGCCCTGCGATCTGCTGGAAACGGGCCCAACGGGAGTCGTGGCTTCCCACCCGCAGCGATTGGGCTGCGAGCGGGAGCGTCAACGACATCCAGCAAACAAACAGGACGATACGCCTCACTTCCGGTTCGACTTGTTTGGATAGGGTGGCGGTGCGGGCAGCTTCTGGGCGTTCGGGAGCTCTTTGAGGATCTCCTCGATGCCGCGAAGAAGTTGCTGATCGGTACCGGTGTATTCTTTCCAAGGATCATTATCGACCACGATATCCGGGTCGACGCCATGGCCTTCGATGATCCATTCCGAACCGTCGATGGCGTACGGCGCGGATTCGGGTTTCTGCATCGTGCCTCCATCGACGAAAGGCAGACTTCCCCAGATGCCGACCACCCCGCCCCAGCTGCGTTTGCCGACGAGTTTCCCAAGGCCGGACGCCCGGAACCGGTACGGGAAGAGGTCGCCGTCCGACGCGGAGAATTCATCCATCAGCGTGATCATCGGTCCCATCATGGTGCCGGCGGGATTCGGCGCGGCGCGGCGGTCCCTCGCCCGGTTCGCCATGATCGCTTCCCGGCGAAGGCGTTCGATGAGCATGGGCGACACGTTGCCCCCGCCATTGCCGCGCACATCGATGATGAGCGCTTCTTTGTTCAATTGCGGGTAATAGAATTTGATGAACTCGTTCAAGCCGGTCGGACCCATGTTCGGCACGTGGATGTAGCCCACGCGTCCGTTTGTGGCTTTGTCGACTTTGGCGATGTTGTCCATCACCCAGTTGAAATAACGCAGCTGGGATTCGTCACCGATCGGTTTGACGGTGACATCCCGGGCGCCTTGCGGACTCGGGCGCGAGTTCACCGTCAGAATTACGGGTTTGTTCACCCTATTGATCAGTGCGGCTTGGATGTTGGCCATGCCGGTCACCGGTTTGCCGTTCACGGCGATGATGAACTCCCCTTCGGCCACATTCACTCCCACTTCGGTGAGCGGTGAGCGGCGGTTCGAGATCCAGTTCTCGCCACGCAGGATCTTGGCGATCTTGACGTAGCCCGAGCGGTCGCGTTCCAGGTTCGCACCCAGCAAGCCCATCGGCACGCGTTCGGCGGTCGGGAAATCGCCACCGCCGACATAGGCGTGACCCGCGTTTAGTTCCCCGATCATCTCACCGAGGATGTAAGTCAGATCGGCGCGAGACTGGATGCCGTCGATCCAAGGGCGATACGCATCGCGCACGCCGGCCCAATCCACACCATGCATGTTGGGGTCGTAGAAGAAATCTTTCATGTGGCGCCAGTTCTCATTGTAGATCTGGAGCCATTCGGCGCGGCGGTCGAGCGTCATCTGCAATCCACCCAGATCCACTTTGGTACTCAAATCGACGGTTCCTTTCGGGGCGTCGATCACCGACCATCCGCCCTGGCGCGTCACCAGGAATTTCTTGCCGTCTCCCGAGACCATGTACCCTCCGATGCTTCCGAGGTTGGTCTCTTTCTGCTCCACAAGGTCGTAACGGAAGAACTGCGATTGCGAATCGCCCATGCCGTCGCGCTGGTAGTAGACCGCGTCGCTGAGGGCGGTGAGCCCGTAATAGCCGGAGGCCGGAATCGGCAAGACTCCCACGCGGTTCGAAAGTCCGTCCACATCCACCGCGGCGGCCGCGGCGGCGGCTGGCGCCGGTGCGTTCACTTCGTCATGCTTGGGCGCGAACGGCGATGGCGTCTGCTTGGACAAGGTCACGAAATAGATCCGCTGCATGTCCACATAGGCATGGTTCCATTCGGTCCAGCTGTAGGTCGGGTTGAAATCGCGGCTGGAGATGAAGAACAGGTATTTGCCGTCGCGGCTGAAGCTTGGCGAACCGGAATCGTACCAGGTGTCGGTGACCGGCCACGCTTTCTTCTGCTCCACCGAATAGAGCATGACCCGGCCGTTGGTCAGGTACTCCGGACGCTGGTACGCGATCCATTTCGAGTCGGGCGACCAGGTGAATTCCTGGAAATCCCAGGTCTCGGCCTTGTCGATCACCGTCACCTGCTTGGTGGCCACATTCAGCAGATAGAGCGTCATCGAGCGGTCGCTGTACAGGATGTGCTTGCTGTCTGGCGACCAGACGAGCTGGAATTTGTAGGTGGTGCCACCGGTGGTGAGCTGAACGGGCGCCGATGCGCCGTCTTGGGCCACCATCCAGACTTCATCGGTGCCCGAGGCATCGCTGATGTACGCGATGGATTTCCCATCCGGCGACCATTCCGCATTGCGGTCGTGCGCCCCGGAGCTGGCGGTGAGGTTCCGGGTGATGCCGCTTTTCGCCGGCACGCTGAAGAGGTCCCCACGGGCCGAGAACACGACGCGGCTTCCATCGGGCGCGATCGACGCGCCGGCGATGTCGTCGCTGACGGAAATGAGCCCGCCGCGTGCGCTGGCGAAGTCTTCACGGATCACGACGGGCACCCGCACCGGCGCGCCGCCGGCGAGGTCGTACCGCCACAACCATCCTCCCTGTTCGAACACGATGGCGTTGTCGCCGATGCTCGGGAATTTGATGTCGAAATCGGTGAAGCGCGTGAGTTGCCGCGTCTGTTTGCTCTGCGTGTCGTAGACGAAGAGGTTCATTTTCTGCGACTCGTCGCGGTCCGACAGATAATAGATCGATGTGCCTTTCCACATCGGGATGATGTCCTGCTGCGGGTTGTCCGTGATGTTTTCAAGGGCTTTGGTTTCGAAGTTGAACACCCAGATATCGTCGGCCATGCCACCGCGATACCGTTTCCACGTGCGGAATTCGCGGAACACGCGGTTATAGGCCATCTGCTTGCCGTCATCGGAATAGCTCATGAAGCCGCCCCGAGGCACCGGCAGTTCGGTGGGGAGGTCGCCGGTGAGCGGCGCCGAGTACAGCGAGCCGATGAAATCGTTGAAGGTCCGCATCCGTGAACGGAAGGTGACGGCTGAGCCGTCCGGCGACCAATCCATGACGATGTTGTTCGGCCCCATGCGGTCGGTCAGGTCATCCCGGCCGAGGGTCGCGGTATAGGTGATGCGGGTCGGGACGCCGCCCTGGGCCGGCATCACGTACACTTCGGTGTTCCCGTCGTACTGGCCGGTGAAGGCGATCGTGCTTCCATCCGGAGAGAATCGGGGGAAGAGCTCCATGCCTTCATGGGTGGTGAGCTTGCGGGCCGTGCCACCGGCGGCCGGCACGGCGTAGAGGTCGCCGGCGTAACTGAAGACGATGGACCCGCCATGGATGGTCGGGAACCGAAGCACTCGGGCTTCATTGGAAGGTTGGGCGTGCAGGGCGGTTGCAAATACCGCGGTCAGCAAGAAGACGGCGCTGAGGGATCGTAGCATGGGGATTCGGGTTCGGTGGATGGAAAACGTCCGACCGTAATGTACCGAAATCCCCGATGTTCAGAAGTGGAACTGCGACTGAAGCGTAAGGATTTGGATGGGGTCGCTGTTGGCGTTCAGGTCGGTCCGCATCGACCAAGCCACGCCGAGTTTGTTGGTCCAATCCCAGAGTTTGTACGCCGATCCGGAGTTTCATGTCTTTCGGAGAGACGGTCACGGGGGATTGAACCTGCGCGGTGAATCCGGTCAGGAGGATGGCGATTGCCAGAATGGAGGATGCTTTCATAGAATCAAAGGGTTGCATCAATCTCGCGATGGGATCCGTGTCGTTCTATGACATTTGTCAGTAAGGAAGCGCTGCCAACCACGAAAATCGTATATTGCTTGCGCAAGCAAATTTATTTGACCATGAACGACACGTTCAATCCACTTCACGACTGCCTCTTCTTCACGTCCGGCGCTTTGGCGCGGGTTCTCGCCCGTTGGGCTGAGGACGCTTTCGACGGTCTCGGGATGTCGCCCTCGCAGGGCTATCTGATGATGCTTGTGGCCTCCACGCCCGGAATCGCCTTGGGAAGGCTCGCATCGGCGATGGCGCTCGATGCGTCGACCCTGTCGCGGATCATCGAGAAGCTCGAAGCGAAAGGCCTGGTGCGGCGCTCGGCGGTTGGACGCCGGCGCACCCTGGCGCTGACCTCTGCCGGACAGGCCTTGCTGCCGCGCGTCCGCGCGGCCAAGGCCGAGATCGAGCGCCGCGTGAACGCGGCGCTCGGCGAAGACCACGCCCGGGTCATCACGAAGCTCACCCAAGCGACGGGGGAAAAACTGTCCGCAAGTATCACTAATTAAATATCTAAATAGAGACTTGATCGGCATTTTTGAGCTGGAATCGATGTTCAGAGTCGATGAACACTTGCGGACAGTATCACTCTACTCCGCGCGAATTTCAAATCCGTATATTGGGAGACCCTAATTCGAGGTGTTCCTATGTCGGACATGAAGCGCATTTCTCCAGACGGTTTCCCCATCAAAGCGCAGTACTCGCCGGATGACGTCGGACCGGCGCCCGCTCCAGCCGGTGTGTTTCCCTTCATTCGAGGTCCCTACGCGTCCATGTACACGCAGCGCCCTTGGACCATCCGTCAGTACGCCGGCTTCTCCACCGCCGAAGAATCGAACGCGTTCTATCGCAAGGCCCTTGGCGCGGGGCAGAAAGGACTCTCCGTGGCCTTCGACCTGGCCACGCATCGGGGCTATGATTCCGACCATCCACGCGTGGTGGGCGATGTGGGCAAGGCCGGTGTCGCCATCGATTCGGTCGAAGACATGAAGATCCTGTTCGATGGCATTCCGCTGAGTGAGATGTCCGTCTCCATGACCATGAACGGCGCTGTGCTCCCCATCCTGGCGCAGTTCATCGTGGCGGCCGAAGAGCAAGGCACGCCGCAGGAAAAGCTCAGCGGCACCATCCAGAACGACATCCTCAAGGAATTCATGGTGCGGAACACCTATATCTATCCGCCCGCACCGAGCATGCGCATCGTCAGCGACATCATCGAGTACACCGCGCGGCACATGCCGAAATTCAATTCGATCTCGATTTCCGGCTACCACATGCAGGAAGCTGGGGCCACGCCCGCCATCGAACTGGCCTTCACGCTGGCTGACGGACTCGAGTACGTCCGGGTCGCGAAAGCCAAAGGGCTCGATGTGGATGATTTCGCGCCGCGTCTCAGTTTTTTCTTCGGCATCGGGATGAATTTCCTGATGGAGATCGCCAAGCTGCGCGCCGCCCGACTCTTGTGGGCTGAACTCATGCGCAAGCACTTCCATCCCGCCGACGAGAAATCGCTGATGCTGCGCACGCACTGTCAGACCTCGGGATGGAGCCTGACGATGCAGGATCCGCTGAACAACGTGGTCCGCACCACGATCGAGGCCATGGCCGCGGTGCTGGGCGGCACGCAGAGTCTGCATACGAACAGCTATGACGAGGCGATCTCGCTTCCGACGGAAACGGCGGCGCGCATCGCACGGAACACGCAGCTCATCTTGCAGGAAGAGACCGACATCACGCACACGGTGGATCCGTTCGGAGGCAGTTATGCGATGGAAGCCCTGACCAGCGAGTTGGCGGAGAAGGCCCGGGAACTGATTCGTGAAGTGGAAGGGCTGGGCGGGATGTCGAAAGCCATCGAGACCGGGATGCCGAAACGACGCATCGAGGAAGCCGCCGCCCGACGTCAGGCCGCGATCGACTCGGGATCGGAGACCATCGTCGGTGTCAACAAATACCAGCTGGAGAAAGAGGACGATATCGAGGTGCGCGACATCGACAATACGGCCGTCCGCGAAGCGCAGATCCGCCGCCTGGTCCACATCCGCGCCACGCGCGACCAAGCGAAGGTCGATGCGGCGCTACAAGCCCTGGAGCAGGCTGCATCCGACCCGACACAGAATCTCCTTGCGTTGGCCGTCGAGGCCAGCCGGGTCCGTGCCACCGTCGGGGAGATTTCCGACGCCTTGGAACGTGTCTACGGACGGCATCGCGCCGTGACATCCACCATTTCAGGAGTGTATGAACCCATGTATGCGAAAAAAGACGAATTCAATGCCGTGAGGGGGGATGTGGCCGCGTTCGCTGAGAAACACGGTCGCAGGCCGAGGATCCTCGTCGTGAAAATGGGTCAGGACGGACACGACCGCGGCGCGAAAGTGGTCTCCACCGCGTTCGCGGACATGGGCTTTGATGTGGATGTGGGTCCGCTGTTTTCCACCCCGGAAGAGGCCGCCCGCATGGCTGTTGAGAACGATGTGCATGTGGTCGGCGTGTCCAGCTTGGCCGCCGGACACAAGACCCTCGTCCCGCAGTTGATCGCCGCATTGAAGGCGGAAGGTGCGGACGACATCCTCGTGGTGGCCGGAGGCGTGATCCCCGCGAAGGATTATGAATTCCTGCTTCAGAACGGCGTGGCGATGATCTTCGGTCCGGGCACCAATCTGCCCGATGCAGGCTCTGACATCGTGAGAATGCTCGCATGAGACGTAGGTACTGTCTGCCGAAATGGTATTTTGGGGGATATCCTAAATTCTTTTTATGAATCGTTTTTTACTGACGTTCTTCTGCGTTTTCGCCTTTGCCGCCCCAACGTTCGCCCAATTGCCCACGGTCCGTATCAATGAGTTGGTGGCCGGCAACGCCACCGGAATCCTGGATGTGGATGGCGACCGGTCCGACTGGATCGAGATCCACAACGACGGGCTGACTTCGGTCAACTTGGCCGGTTATTTTTTGACCGACTCCAAAGGAACGCCGCTCAAGTGGATCTTCCCCAGTTTCTCCATCCCTGCGAAATCGTACCGCATCGTGTTCGCTTCCAGCAAGAACAAGGTGTCAGGTAGCGAGGTGCACACCAATTTCGCATTGGGGAGAGGCGGTGAGTTCGTCGGCTTGAGCTCGCCAACCGGCGTGATGCTCGATTCCATCACCTTCGGCGCGCAAGAGAACGACATTTCCTATGGCCGGAATCCAGAGAATTACTCCGCATGGGTGTTTTTCGGGACACCGACTCCAGGTTCGCGCAACGGCCAGGCGTTTTCCGGGTTTTCCAACAAACCGCGCCTGAGTCTGTTCGGCGGATTCTACACAGGCACCCAGGTTTTGGAAATCCTTCCGGATGGATTCGGGGATGAACTCCGGTACACCATCGACGGTACGCTTCCGACGGCCACATCAAACCGATATCTCAGTCCCATCTCGCTGACACAGACAACGGTGCTTCGGGTGGCGGCGTTCAGTCCGGGCAAGGTCCCCAGCGACGTGGTTACGCAGACGTACTTCATCAACGAGCCGGTGAATTTGCCGGTGTTCTCGATTGTGACAGACCCTGACGGTCTTTTCAGCAACCAGAACGGCATTTATGTGACCGGAACGAATGGCATCCCTGGAGCCTGCGACCCGACGCCCCGAAACGTGAACCGCGACTGGGAACGTGCGGCCAACATCGAATTGTACGAGACCGACGGCACCAATGGGTTGAATCAGGTCGCCGGACTGAAAATCATGGGCGGCTGCTCGCGTACTCGCTTTCCGCAGAAATCGTTCTCCCTGCATGCCCGCAGTGTCTACGGTGAAGGCTCGTTCAAGTATCCGCTCTTTCCGGATCGACCGATGGATCGGTACGAGACCTTCAACCTGCGCAGTGCGGCCGACGACCAAGTGAGCACGTTCTTCAGGGACGCGTTCACCCAGGATCTTCAGAAAGAATTCATGGATGTGGACCGGGGCGCATATCGTCCGACCGTCGTCTACATCAACGGGGTGTATTGGGGCATCCACAACCTGCGAGAGCGTCAGAACGAGCACTATCTGGCGGGCAACAATGTTGTGGCAGCTGAATCGGTGGATCTGCTTGAAACCAATGCGTATGTGAACCAAGGCAGCAACACCGCATTCCTGGCCTTGCGGACCTATATCACGAACAACAACTTGTCGGATCCCGCCAAATACGCGTATGTGAAAACGCAGATGGATGTGGACCAGTTTTCCGAATACCATCTCGCGAACATCTACACCGCTGAAGAGGACTGGCCGGCCAACAACATCGCCTTCTGGCGGTCTTCTGAGCCGGGCCATGAGAGATGGCGTTGGATCCAATACGACCGCGACCATTCGTTCAAGCCGACGCAAGTCAATGTGAACAATCTGGAGATGGCGCTGGCAACGAATGGTCCAGGATGGCCGAATCCGCCTTGGTCGACGGTGATCCTACGTGGTTTGCTCAACAACACCGACTTCAAGAACCGGTTCATCCAACTGTATGCCT
>CAYVRS010000020.1:0-778 GCA_964454075.1 uncultured Chitinophagales bacterium | reverse complement strand
ATCGAAGTGGAAATGCCGCGCCACATCACGAAATGGGGTGGTCAGCGGGTTCCGGATCTGAACTCGTCCAACCAGTGGGTGCCGGCCAACTTCGCGAGCATGGAAGAGTGGCGCGCGAACATCAACGGCATCCTTGATTTCGCAACGCGCCGACCCGCGGTCGCCGCCGAGCATCTTACCGCCAGATTCGGGCTGTCTGGCATGGCTCAGCTCGCGGTGAGCACCACCGATTGGAGCGACGGATCCATCCGGCTGCTGCATAAACGCTTGCGCCCGGACATCGCCACGGGGTCGTATTTCAAGAACATCCCCATCACCCTCACCGCCACGCCGGTGCATGGCCGTGTGTTCTCCCATTGGCTGGTGCGGATCGGTGGCAACGAGCAGCGGTATGAAACCGCGACCCTGACCTTGGCGCTGACGGCGGACACGGACGTCCAAGCCGTGTTCAGCGTCGACACCTCCAACGAAGAGCGCGACGCGCCGTTCGCCACGGCCTTGGCGCAGAACTTCCCGAACCCGTTCAATCCGAGTACGGTTATCGGTTTTCAGTTGTCGGTTGCCGGTAATGCACGCCTGAGTGTCTATGATCTTCTAGGTCGCGAGGTGGCTGTGCTGGTGGATGATGTGTTGCCATCAGGCGAACATCAAGTACGCTTTGATGCCAATGGTTTATCGAGCGGCGTGTTTATCTACCGATTGCAAGTGGGTAGTGAGGTTTTGACGCGTCGTATGACCTTGGTTAAGTAGTAGGAAGTAGGAAGTAGGAAGTAGGAAG
>CAYVRS010000019.1:12370-23084 GCA_964454075.1 uncultured Chitinophagales bacterium | reverse complement strand
CGACACGCGGAAGACGCTTCCGGGTCACCGCACGCTCGACAAATGGGCTGTGCGCCTGGGCGGCGGACAGAACCACCGCGTGGGCCTGTACGACATGTACCTGATCAAGGAAAATCACATTTCCGTGGCGGGGGGAATCTCCCAAGCGATACAGGTTTGCGCGGCGCATCGGGACAACACGGGGCGCGACGCCCGCATCGAGATCGAAGTGGGAACGCTCGAGCAATTGGACGAAGTGCTGAGGTTTCCGGACGTCGCCGTGGTGATGTTGGACAACATGGGCAACGACCTCATGCGCCAAGCGGTGGCACGGGTGGCGGGAAGGATTCTGGTCGAAGCGTCGGGGAATGTGAACGAAGCCACCATCGCCGGCATCGCCGAAACGGGCGTGGATCTGATCTCCATCGGCTCTCTCACCCATTCGGTTCAGGCCTTGGACCTGTCGATGCTCTTCCGATGAAAGGGCACATGGCCCTGTTCGGCTTGGTCTCGGTCATTCTTTTGGCCGCCTTCGGAACCGGGCTATGGGCCCCATCCACCCTGGCCGACTGGGTTCTCAGCTGGCAGAAAGCGGTCTTCGCGCCGCTCTGCCACCAAGCGCCTGGACGCAGCCTGTGGCTCAACGGCGCGCCGATGGCGGTCTGCGAGCGCTGTTTCGGCCTGTATTCCGGCTTGTGGCTGGGCGTGGCCGCGGGCTTCTTCCTTCGCGTGCCGATCCGTGTCTTGCGCATCGTCGGAACCCTGGCCTCCGTGGCGCTCCTGGCGGATGTGATCTGGGGCGAATTGCCGGTTTTCCGTGTCGGAACTGGTCTATGCCTGGGATGGATTGGTGGGTTGCTTCTCGTATCTTGGCGGGGACGACCTGCTTCCACACCTTAACCCCACGCGCATGGAACCCCAAGAAAAACCCTCTTATCTCGCCTATGCGATCCAGATCGCGGCCATCATGGCGGTCTTCAGCACCGCGCTCACCTATGTGTCGATGTACCGGTTCATCGGCCAGCCGCCTTCCGGATCCTTGTTCAGCTCGGCTCAGATCGTCCCCTTGATCACCTGCCTCATCGCCGGTTTCGGGGGACTCCTCGTCGTCCGGAATTTCGCCAAAGAGACCCAGATGCCCATGAAAGCGGGACAAGGCGCCGTGATCGGCCTGGTGACAGGCGCACTCATCACCGTCTTCATGGTGGTCCTGGGTCAAGTGTGGACCCAGCTCATCGATCCCACCATGATGGAGCGCTTCGCGGATGCCACCATCGCCAATTTCGAAGCCATTCCGAATATTCCGGATGAGCAGCGCACCGCCATGGTCGACGCGGCCTATCAGCAGTTCCAGGATCAGAAATCGTTCATGGGCATTGTGAAAGCGAGCCTGATGTCGTTCGTCGCCTTGGGCATCGTGAACCTGATCACGGGCATCATCGGCGTGTCGGTCTTCGCGAAGAAAGAAGAGGTGCTGTGAGCGATTGGATGACCCGCAACGGGTTTCCCGGTTGGCTGGTGGCCATCTTCTGGTTGGTCACCGCCTTTTTCGGATTCCAGATTCTGGCCGCCTTGGTGGCTCTGGGCATCTTGGCCAGCGAGATGTCGATGCAGGAGATCGTTGCCAACATGGCGAACCTGGTGAATTACCCGCATGCCTTGTTCACGGGCAATTCGGCGGGGCAGATTCTCGTGCTCGGTCTCGGGTCGTGGTGGCTCAGCCGCATCGCGGTCTCGAAAGAAGGCCGCAAGGCGTACTTCCGTCTCACCCCTGTGCCGGGCCTTGGCAAGACCATCGCCTTGGCCGTGGCCCTCACCATCGCCGTTCAACCGATCATCCTGTATCTGGGATGGCTCAACCTTCAGTTGCCGCTACCGGAGAGCTGGATCGAGTTGGACAAGATGCAGATGTCCATGATCGAGAAACTGCTCAGCGGCGACATGCCCTTGTGGATCATGCTCTTCCACGTGGCCGTGGTCCCGGCGGTCTGCGAAGAACTCATGTTCCGCGGCGTGATCTTGCGCAATTTCGAGCGTGAGCTGCCGCCCTGGGTCGCCATCGTGCTCACCGGCACGCTGTTCGGCCTGTACCACCTCCGGTTCACCCAGGCCTTGCCCCTCGTCTTGCTTGGCATCCTCATCACCTGGCTCGTCTGGCGCACAGGAAGCCTTTGGGTGGTGGTGGCCGTGCATTTCGTGAACAATGCGGGATCGGTGGTCTTCGCGTCGTTTTTCCCTGAGATCGCGTTCGATCCGACCTTTACGGAATCGGCGCCACCGGTTTATCTTGTGGTCGCGGGCCTGATTGTCGCCCCAGCGGTCTTCACCCTTCTAATCCAGCACCTGAATGCCTCTACTGAACGATCCCAAGCCGGATAACATCCGTGATTGGGTCTGCGTGTTCGAAACCGCGGTCGAGTTCGAAGCCGAGCTCGTCCGTTCCTTCCTTGCGGATGCGGACATCCCCGCGCATATCCTGTCCAAGAAAGACAGCACCTACACCACCAACATCGGGCATCTCTCCCAGCTCTATGTCTATGTGCCGCAGACGCACGAGCAGGAGGCCCGCGAGGCCATGGCTTCCATCGATCCACAGGAGTGAACCGGCATGACTGAATCCATGAAACGTTTTGCGTTCGCGATCGTCGCGGCGCCCGCCTTCCTCGCCATCACTTGGGCCGGAGGCTGGCCCTTCGGCGTGATGATGGTCGCCATCATGCTGCTCATCCAGCGCGAAATGATCGCCTTGATGACCATGCAAGGCTTCCGCCCGAATCCCTGGCTCACGTATGCGTTCGGTCTCACCATCGTCTCTTTCGCCATCTGGGATTACGCCGTTCCGGCCCTTCTGGTGATGTTGCTCGCCTTCGTCTCGGCCGAAACGCTGAACAAGGAGCATCGCAATCTCTACCGCATGATGAGCACGCTCTACTGCAGCATGTACGCTCCGGTGGCCACGCTCACCATGATCGCCATGCGCCACGGACAGTCTGAGTATGCCGGCTTTTTCCTCTTTCTGCTGATGTGCCTCATGATCTGGGGCAACGATTCTCTCGCGTATTACGGTGGTCGGATGTTTGGCAAACACCTCATGGCACCGCACATGAGTCCCAAGAAAACCTGGGAAGGCTTCGCCGCCGGCTTCCTCGGCGCAGGTCTGGCTTTCGTCCTGGCCTTCGCCCTCTCCGACCTCCATCCGAGCCTCGCCGCGCCCTTCACCTGGCAGCAGGCCTGGCCGATGATCCTTCTTGCGAGCGTGTTCGGACCCATCGGCGACCTCGCCGAAAGCAAAGTGAAACGCGCCGCCGGAGCCAAAGACTCCGCGACCCTGCTTCCGGGTCATGGCGGTTTCTGGGACCGCTTCGATTCGATGCTCCTGGTCGCTCCCGCGCTGTATCTGTACATCCTGCTGCTGCCCCTGTTCTGACATGAGCCGCTTCCGCGCCATCGCCGAACCTCTGGACCTGACGCTCCGCCGCACGTTCACGATTTCGCGATGGTCGAGGGATGTGGCCCCTAACGTGCTCGTCCGTCTGCAGGCCGACGGCGTCGAGGGCATCGGGGAGGCGGCCCCGAACAAACGCTACGACGAATCCCAAGACTCCGCCATCGCCTTCATCCGCCGGGTGGATCTGTCCCAGATTCGGAACCCGTACGATGTGGAGGCTTTCCTCGCGATTCTGGATGCGACGGGCCCTGGCGAGTACTCCGCCAAAGTGGCGCTCGAAATGGCCTTGTGCGATTGGATCGGAAAATCCTTGAACGTGCCGCTTCACCAGTTATGGAACGCGCCATCGTCGACCGGACCGGTCTCCACCTACACCATCGGCATCGATTCCCTCGAGAATCTCGGCGCCCGTGTGGCCGAGGCCGGTGATTTTCCCATCCTCAAAGTGAAGATGGGAACCGATCAGGATGAAGTGGTGATGAGGCACCTGCGCACGCTCACAGACAAGCCCATCTGGGTGGATGCGAACGAGGGCTGGAAGGATGTGGACACCGCTGTGGCGCGGATCCGTTTCCTGGCCGACCACGGTGTCGAGATGATCGAGCAACCGATGCCTGCCGCGATGGTCAAGGAACTCGCCCGGCTCAAAGCCGTGTCGCCCTTGCCGATGTACGCCGACGAGAGCTTCACGGGCAAGGAATCCGTCGATCAACTCGCGGCCTGCTTCCATGGCGTGAACATCAAGATCATGAAGACCGGATCCCTGCGCCGCTCCCTCCAATGGGCGCACCGTTCCCGACGCGCCGGACTCGGCGTCATGGTCGGATGCATGATCGAATCGTCCCTGGCAGACACCGCATCGGCCCTCATCAGCCTCTGGGCAGACGCCGCCGACCTCGACGGCCACGTCCTCATCCGCGACGATCCCTTCAAAGGCCTCACCTTCGACAGCGCCCAAAGCGTGGTGCTCAACGATTTGCCGGGTTTGGGCGTTATCCCTGCATAACCCGATTCTTATGAAACATTGGCTCATCGCGGGCGGGTCCGGACTCATCGGACAGCGTCTCGCATCGCATCTGAAACGCCGTGGCGACACGGTCACCATCCTCAGCCGAAATCCCAAGGCCGAAGCCCGTTGGGACACCCTCGCCGAGTGGGTCGCCCAAAGCGACGTCATCGTGAACCTCGCCGGGGAAAATCTGTTCGGGTCGCGATGGACGACCGAGGTCAAAGCCCGGCTCGTAAGCAGCCGGGTGGACAGCACCGCGCGCATCGTCGAGGCGATCCGCCAGGTGGAGACGCGTCCTGCGGTCCTGATCTCCGCCTCGGCCGTCGGCTTCTATGGCGACCGTGGCCCGGCCGAGCTGACCGAAGACTCCACCCCCGCCGACGATTTCCTCGCAAGCCTTTGTGTCGATTGGGAGGCCGCCGCCAAGCCGGCCTCGGCGTTGGGCGTGCGCGTGGTGGCGCCGCGCATCGGCGTCGTTCTCGACGCCGACGGCGGCGCCGTGCCCAAGATGAAGCTTCCGTTTCTGCTCTTCGGCGGCGGCCCCTTGGGCTCGGGCCGCCAATACATGCCGTGGATCCACGCCGACGATCTCTGCCGCATGCTCATCTGGGCGGCGGAAACGCCGACCGTGGCCGGGGCCCTGAATGCCACCGCGCCGAATCCGGTCACAATGACGGAGTTCGCCGCCGCCATGGGAAAAGCCTTGGGCCGGCCGTCCTGGTTCCCGGTGCCTGGCGCCTTGGTGAATCTCGTGGCCGGCGAGGCGTCGGCCGCCGTGTTGGCCAGCCAGCGGGCGGTTCCAAGCCGCGCCTTGAGCCTCGGCTTCTCGTTCGACTATCCGGAGGTCGGTCCCGCGCTTAAGGAAGTGCTGGGCTGACCGTCACCGAAGGCGCCTCGCCTTGCAAGCGCCACACCCGGATGCCGTCGGGCGAATCGCTCACCATGTACGGAATCGAATCGCGACCGAACCGCGTGCTGAACGCCGGCTCGTAGCAAGTGTACGCCGGAAGCACATCCAAGAGCGCGCCGTTCACCACATCCCAGGCATACACCCGGCCATAGGTGCTTCCTGCCACCAGATCGGCGGATCCGTCGCGATTCAAGTCCACCATCATGGGTCGGGCCGGACTCATCGTCACGTACATCTCGTGGGAATAGACCAGTTTGCCGCTTCGGTCGAACACGCGGACTTCCCCTTGCTGACCGATGCCAGCGACGCGGTCTCCCACCACGCCTGTGATGCGCAGCGAGGAGCTCGCGGATCGAAGGCTCTGCATGCGCAAGCCGCCGCCGATGTCTCGAGTATGCGCCGAACCGAAATACCCGGTGGGGCCGATGGCGACCAATTCCCCGTCGATCGTGCCCACCAGCACATGGTTTCCATCGATCAGGAGATCCCCCGTTGCGGGCGATGGCAAAGAAACCGGAAATCCGGGCAAGGGCTTGCCAGCCAGATCCCAGGCATGAACCACGTCGTCGGCATAGGTCAGGATGGCGCGCGTGCCGAAGATCCGCGCCGAAACCGGCGTCGTGGTGGCGATGTCGAGCATGCGTTGCGGCCAGCCGGACAGAGGACGGCCTAAACGGTCCAGGATCGCGATGGTCTGGTCGTCGGTGCTCACCACAAGTTCCAAGGTGCCTCGGCCGCGAAGGTCGGCCACCAGAGGCGACGCACTCAAGGGGCGGCGCAACGCGATCGGGAAGTTCGGGAGCCGCGCGCCGGAGGTGTTCCATGCGTGGATGGAATCGGCCGCTCCGACGAGGATCGCAAGGTCGCCGTTCGAAAACCAATCAGCCACGATGGGTGAGCCTTGCACCCCGTCTGACCCGATGCCGATGCTGAACAGTTCGATGCCGTCGGTTCCGAATCCGTACAAGCGGCCTCCGGTAGTGGTCACCACCACGTCGTCTTGCCCATCGCCGGTGATGTCGGCCAGGGTGGCCGGACCCGAAATCCCGTAACCGTCCAGATTCGTCGACCAGCCGTCCACCACAGGTTTGGTCGATTCTTCCAAGGTGAAGAAACGGACCAGGGCGGTCACCGATGAGTCATGGACCGCAGTGAACGCGGAGGCGAGGATGTCGAACCGGTTGATGTAGCGGTCGACGCGATTCTCCGGATGCAGCCAAGGCTGCAGCTGGCGGGTAAGCCCCTCGCTGCGGACGAAAAGGAAGCCGGTGACGCTGGTCGCGAATTCGACTCGCACCGACTGGTAGGCCTCGTCTTGCGACAAGGTGCGTCCGCGGGCATGGTCGGCCGCCACGCGCGATATCACGCCAGGGCGCTGTGACAGATACACCACGTTTCCCACCTGTTTCAGATGGTAGTCGCCGGATGTGGCGATGTCGCCGGAGATCAGCCGGGTGATGTCGTCGTTGCGGATGCGGTACATGTCGCGCACAGGCTCGAGCTGTCCGCGGTTGGCCAAGGCGGTGATCGCCGCTTCGGCGCTGAACGCGTCGGTGAGCAGGCGCACATACACGCCTTCATCGCCAACGGCGCCGGTGGTGGTCGGGATGTGTGTGAATCCGAAGCGGGGGTCGAGGGATCGGCTAAGGGATCGGAGCGACGCCTCGGAGGGAGAAAGCGCGGACAGGCCGTTCAACTGCGCATACAGGATGGCGTCGCCCGGGATGTACGCGTCGATCTCGGGAGTGGCGGAGATGGAGGTGAGCGCGCGCAAGGCCGCGGAACGCCGCGCCGGGGTGAAGCTCAACTCTCCCGTCGCCTGGTCGATGTCGTCGATATGGAGTTCGAGCGGCGCGAGGCCGGTGAAGACGGGCGCCATCGCGGCCTGGTAGTCGGCCAAGGTCTCGAGTCCGAGCAAGGTGTGCAGCATTTCCGACTGCACCAGGATGGATCCGGGTTCGGGCTTGTTCCGGGCCGGATACGCCGTGTCCTTGTTCTTGTAGGCGCGAAGCGCCGCTTCGACCGAGGCGCTGTTCACCGACAACACCAAGGTGGTGCCCATCTGCGCGGCCACGATCTTCAGGTTGCCCACGGTGTAGGTGAACACGGTTTCGCGCTCGTATTGGTAACGGGTGACCGGCGCCGGCGTTTCAAACAGCAGTCCCATCGTCTCCAGGGTGCCGATCGGCGCTCCCATCACCCACAGGGGTGCCCAATCGGTGGCCCCGATCGGAAGCAGCACGATCGCTTCGGCTTTCTTGATCCCCATCCGCTCGAAATCAACCGCCTGGATGTCGCTCCCCCGCGCAGGTGTGAGCTGGTCGAGCCATTGGATGTAATCGCGCCGAAGCAGGCTGGCGATGTCCGGATGCTCGGCCGGAATGATGACGATCGGTGCGGATGCGGGCAGGGCCTTCATCCAACCCGGAGTGGTGGTCCGTCCGCAGGCGAAGACACCCGCCACAAGGATCCACACGAAGAATTGGAAACGAATTGGTATCATCTGACTCAAATTTACGACAGTTTCATCACATGGCCTTTCTAGCCCCCTTCTTTCTGCTGGCGATGGCCGCGATCGCCTTGCCTATCGTCATCCATCTGCTCCAGGTCCACAAACCCAAGACCTTGGCGTTTTCGACCTTGGCGTTCTTTTCCAATCTGCAGAAGAAGACGATGCGACGGCTGGCCATCAAGCGTTGGCTGCTGCTTGCGTTGAGAATCGCGGCGATCGCGATGTTGGCGCTGGCGCTGATGCGGCCCTTCGTGAAACCCGAGGCCGTGTTCTGGGACGGCGGACCTGTGCTGTACGCCATCCTGCTTGAAAACGGCCCTTCAATGAGCCGGATTGATGAGAACGGTCCGTATATCGACCAAGCGAAGGCCGCGGTGGCGGCGCTTATCGCCGAAGCCTCGCCGGACGACCGCTTCCTCCTCCTGCCTACGTTCGGCCCTTACACGCCGACATCCCCCATGACGCCGGACGTCGCCGTTCAGATGTTGAACGAGATGTCGGTGTCCACCGCCGCGAACCGGGCGGCCGAACGCTGGGCGGCGCTGTCCGCCGCGGCCGATGCCGAAGCCGGCGGCAACCGGGCCTATTACTGGATCACCGACGCGCGGGCCGTCCAATCTGCGCCGCTCGATGCCCCGCCACGTGAAGGACTCACCGTGCTGCGCATCGGCACGCAGGCCGTCTCGAACCTCCAGGTGACCGACCTCCGAATCCGCAACCAGCTCGGCGGACCCGGAAAGCCGCTGTTCATCGAAGTGGACGTTCGCAACAGCGGTCAGGAACCGGTCGCGGCCGGGTTCATCTCCTTGGAGCAGGACGGACGCCTCCGCGCCCAGTTTCCGCTCGCGCTGGACACGTCCGCCACCGAAACCATGTTGTTCGAAGCCATTCCGACGTCAGAGGTGTTCTCCGGCCGCATCCTGCTGGAAGGCGACGGCTATGCGCCGGACAACGACATTCCGTTGACGTACCGCATTCCGACGCGGCGTTCGGTGCTTCTGATCGGTGAGGCGGCGCCCATGCGGTACCTGCTCGGCGCGTTGGAATCGGCGAAGGAACTCACTTCGGCGCTCACTCTGCGCCGCCTCAGCGTGGCCGACGCGGCGGCCGCCTCGCTCGACGGCGTCGACGCCATCGTGCTGCACGAGGTCGACGCCATCCCCGCGGTGCTGCGCGAGCGGATCGCCGCCCGGGTTCAAGCCGGCGCCGGCGTGCTCCTGTTTCCGACCATGACGGCGGACATCGAATCGACCAACCGACTGCTGTCGGTGCTCGGCGCCGGCACGTTCGGCGCGCGGCGCGGCGCCACATCGATCGACCGGATCGTCGAGGGCCATCCGGTGATCGACGGACTCTTCGACAATCCGGACGCCCGCGCCATCCGCGCGCCGATGCCCGACCTTCGCTCGGTCTGGCGCTACGACCCGCGCGGCGCCACGCCGGGGTCGCTGATCTTGGGCACGACGACATCCGAGCCGCTGTTCACCGAGCATCGGTTCGGTCAAGGCGTGGTGCTGGTGGCGTCGATCGGCACCGATGCGCGGTGGAGCACGTTCCCGGCCAATCCCTTTTTCGCACCGTTGATGACGCGTCTGGTGATGCACGCGGCGTCGGTGGGCAGTGTGATTCCGCGCCAGCTGCAGGTAGGCCAAGGGCTGGATCTCCGATTGAGGCTACCCTCCCTGGATGTGAGCATCGAACGGGACGGCGCCCGGTTCAGCCCCGAGGCCACGCGTCTGCCGTCGGGTGAAGTCCGGGTCCGTTACCCCGCGGAGGATTGGACCCCCGGGGTGTACACCCTCCGTTCCGGCACGCAGCGCACCGATATCTCGGTGCAGCCGTCCATACCGGACAATGATCTTCGTGCGTTATCCGAGCAAGCCCTCGCGCAACGCACCGGAGTGTCGGTGGTCGATACGATGGATGCGGTGTTCGGGCGCGAGATCAGCCTGTGGTTCCTGTTCATCGGGTTCCTGCTCTTGGTCGCCGAATCGCTCGTCACCCGTTTCTTCACTGCATGACCGACCTCTTCACCCTTCTTCTGGCATTGATACCATCGACCGCTTGAGCTTGTGGTTCCGCACGCCCGCGTCGACGCGTTTCGCAAGATACTTCTGCGTAAATTTCATCGACGCTTCTCTGAACCCATGTTCAGCCCTACCGAACCGGAACACCATCCTTGATCGAACTTCAAACGAAACGCCCTGAGTCCGCCATCCTCATCGGCGTGTACGCCTCGGGCAACCAACGCGGGAAAGCCGAAGAATACCTCGCGGAACTGGCTCTGCTCACCGATACGGCCGGGGCGAAGGTGATCCGATCCATCCTTCAGCAGCGCGACCGGCCGCATGTGTCCACCTATTTCGGAAAGGGCAAGCTCGAGGAGCTCAAGGAGCTGGTGAAATCCGAGCAAGCCGACCTGGTGATCGTGGACGATGATCTGTCGCCTACCCAGGCCCGGAACATCCAACGCGTCACGGAGACGAAGGTGCTCGACCGGTCCGGACTCATCCTCGATATTTTCGCCTCGCGCGCTCAATCGGCCGCATCCAAAACCCAGGTCGAACTGGCGCAGCTCGAGTACGTGCTTCCGCGCCTCACCCGGTTGTGGACGCACTTGTCGCGGCAGAAAGGCGGCGTGGGCACGAAAGGACCGGGTGAGACGCAGATCGAGACCGACCGCCGGCTCGTGGGCAAGCGCATCGCCATCCTCAAAGAGAAATTGGAGAAGCTCGCGCTACAACGCGAGACCCAGCGCAAAGGCCGGGGCGATTTTCCGCGGGTTTCGCTCGTGGGCTATACCAATGCCGGAAAATCATCCCTCATGAATGCGATGGTGGATGCCGAGGTGCTCGC
>CAYVRS010000019.1:11548-12328 GCA_964454075.1 uncultured Chitinophagales bacterium | reverse complement strand
AAGACCTTCCTGGTGTCCGACACGGTCGGCTTCATCCGCAAACTGCCGCATGGACTCGTCGAGAGCTTCAAATCGACGCTGGATGAGATCCGTGAATCGAACCTGCTGTTCCACGTGGTGGATGTGAGCAGCGCGCATGCTTTCGAGCACATCCGCGTGGTGCGCGACACCTTGCGTGAGATCGGTGCCGAGCAGACGCCCGAGATCCTCGTGTTCAACAAGGTCGACCTCATCGACCAGCCGGAAACGCTCGTCGCCCTGCGCAAGGAGCATCCCGGATGCGTGTTCATCTCCGCGCAGCGGGGCATCGGCCTCGACGAGCTCAGGAACCGACTGCTCACGCAGGTGTTCGATGAGTTCACGCACTTGGATCTGGAGATCGCTGGCTCTGAAGGCCGAACCATCGCCCGGCTCCATGAATGGTGCGAGGTGTCGGATGTAGACTACGTGGACGACAAAGTCCGTTTACATGTCGTCGTTCCGCGTCGTTATCTTGACCGCGTGAAGGCCCTACCCGGAATCCACTGAGTATGCTTGTCGCCGAACTCATCCGTTTCGATCCCCCGTTGACCGCCGATATGCCGGCCGGTTCGGCGCTGCATGCCCTCCATGAACTCGGCATGAGCGAGTGGCCGGTGGTGAACAGCGCGTCGGAACCCATCGGCATCGCCATCGAAGCCTTGCTGGCGCTGTCCGACGATTCGAAGCGGATCGAAGACCTGATGGAGCGCGAGACCTTGAGCGTATCGCCCGACATGCACTTGTTCGATGCGGGTCGCA
>CAYVRS010000019.1:10678-11538 GCA_964454075.1 uncultured Chitinophagales bacterium | reverse complement strand
CTTCTCAAGCGCGAAACCCTTCCGGTGGTCGATACTGAGGGCCAATACGTGGGCACATTGATCAAAAGCCGGGTGATGTCCGCCCTCACCACAGTGCTGCATCTCGACGAATCGGGGTCGGTGCTCACGGTGGAGCTGGAAGTGGCCCAGTACGAACTATCGGTGCTGGTCCGATTGATCGAGCAGGAAGGCGCGCGAATCCTGACCGTGTCTGTGGAATCGCCCGATGCGCAGAATCCGCGCTACCGCATCTCCTTCAAACTGAATCTGGTGGATGTGAGCCGAGTGGCCGCCACCTTGCGCCGCCACGGCTTCCATATCTCCACCGAATCGCGCAACGAGGAACAGGACGCGGAATGGGCCGACCGCGCCGATGCGTTTCTGCGCTATCTCGATATGTAGGTATATTCCAACCGATGCGAACATTTCTTCTTTTCTGGGCTCTGAACGCGTTCGCCGCACAACCGCCGGCGCCGCTGCCATCGTCCGACCAAGCCTATCTCGACGGGTTCCGGCTGTACCAGGAAGGCCTGTATCTGCAGGCGGAAGCGGCGTTCGAACGATATCTGCGCGATGAGACGGCCGAGCCGCTGCGCGAATCGGCCTGGTATTACCTTGTGAAATCGCGCGCCGCGAACGATTCGCTGAACATCACGGCCTATTACGAGGAGTATGTGACGCGCTATGCCACGAACCTGCGCTCGGCGGAACTGCTGATCGAAGCGGGTCACCGTTACTCGCGCTCCGGTCAGCACATGATGGCCGCCGAGCATTTCGAGCGCGCGCTCATGATTCCGATCGACGAGTTGCAGGCCGCCCAGCTGATCTGGTGGCGTGCCGAAGCCTACATCGCGATGGAG
>CAYVRS010000019.1:0-10668 GCA_964454075.1 uncultured Chitinophagales bacterium | reverse complement strand
AGGCTCGGTGCGGGGTTCCTTTCTAGGCCTCGCCCCGAACGGTCACCTTCCTCGAGCTGGCCGACCGCTACCCCAGTTCGCCGCTCGCCCCTCGGGCATTGTATACCCGTGCACGGATGTACTTGAAGGAAGCCCGCTTCGCCGAAACCACGCAAGCCTTCGAACTGCTCAGCCAACGCTATCCGTTTGATTCGATGACCCGCCGCGTGGGCACCGCCCTCGGCGAGTCCTATTTCCAGCAGGCCCGCTACCGCGACGCCATCACCGCCCTTCAGAACGCGCTGACCACCCTCGACGACGCGCCATCCGAACACAAGGCCATCTACCTGATCGCGGAGAGCTACAACGCCTTGAACGAACTCAACGACGCGTCGACCTGGTACCTCCGCCTGGCCAACGAAACCGAAGGCCTTGAGCTTCAGCGGAACGCCCACTACGGCCTGGCTTGGGTGTATCACAAGCAGAACATCTACCACTGGGCGGCGCAGTCGTTCGCGAAAGTGACCGACGGGACCGACGAGCTGGCCCGCAAATCGCTGTACTACCAGGCGGTGAACGAGAAGCTGGCCGGTCGCTATGATTTGTCGCTCAAGACCTTCGCGCGTTTCGGAGAACGATTCAACGACGGCGGACTATGGTCCGAAACCGGCCTCTACGAGTGGGCGGTCACCACCTTCGAAGTGGGCGACAACGTGTCCACCATCCGCATCCTTCTCGACCTCATCCGTTCCGGACGACGGCTTGAGAAGCCCGGCCAAGTCTATGCTCTGCTCGGCGAAGCCTATTTCGCGAACAACGAGTTCGGATTGAGCACCGACGCGTTCACCTATGCCGAGAAGCTGACCCAGATCGATCCCTTCATCAAATGGCAAGCGCGCTTCCAGCGCGGATGGGTGCTGTTTCAGAACGGCGCGTACCGCGACGCGCAGGCGCTCTTCCAAGAGGTCTACGCCCAGGATCCGAAAGGCGTGCTGGCGGCCGAATCGCTCTTCTGGAGCGCCGATGCCTGGTACATGCTCGGAGACTATTCTCGTTCGGCGCAGATGTTCCAGAAATTCCTCGATGAGTTCCCCCGCAGCGAGTTCGCCGGCGCGGCCCGCTATTCCTTGGGATGGAGTTTCTTCGCCATGGGCGATTATGAACGCGCGATCACGCCGCTGAAAAGCTTCCTGGATGCGTACCGCCCACCGCCCATCGCCCTGTTCCCGTACGACATCGACACGCAGCTGCGTCTGGGCGACGCCTTCTACGCCCTGAAAAAATACCCCGACGCCATCCGCTATTACGAGCTGGCCTCGGCGAGCGACCGCGGGGGCGACTACGCCTTGTATCAGATCGCCAACTCCTATTACCGCAGCGAGCAGACCTACGAGGCCGTTCAGACCTTCCGGAGACTCTTGCGCATGTATCCTCAAAGCCGTCTGCGCGAGCAGGCCATGTACAACATCGGCTATCTGTATTTCCTTGCGGGCAACTTCGCGCAGGCGATCGAAGAGTTCGAGCTGGTCACCAAACAGTACCGTGGCTCGAATTGGGCCGCCCGTGCGCAGTACAACATCGGCGACGCGTACTACAACGCGGGTGAGCACAGGAAGGCCGTCGCGGCGTACCAGAACGTGCTCGACGCGTATCCGAACAGCGCGTTCATCATCGAAGCCGTGAACGGCATCCAATACGCGCAACTGGCGGCAGGTCAGTCGGACCGCAGCTCCGCCGTGCTGGAAAGCTTCATCGAAAAGAATCCGCAGTCCGGCACCGCCGACCGCCTGCGTTTCCGCCAGGCCGAGAACCTGCTCCGAAGCGGCGATTACGCGGCCGCGATCGAGGCCTTCCGCCAGTACATCCGCACCACGAACACCGCGCAATATGTGCCCGAGGCCTGGTACAACATCGCCGACGCGTACCGTCAGATGGACCAGTCCGCCGACGCCATCGCCGCCTATGAGACGCTCATCAAGGACTTCCCGACATCGTCGCGTGCCGAATCGGCCATGCTGAACCTCGGAACGCTGTATCTGGAGGGCCGCGACGGACAGAAAGCCATCGGCTACTTCCAGAACCTCCTGAAAACGACCCGCCGTCTGCGGAATGAGGCGAACATCGGGCTGGGTCAGGCTTACGCCCTCCTCGGCCGCCATGCCGATGCGGAAGCCTCCTTCAAGGCGGTGCTCGCCGTGAGCGCCATGAACGACCAGGCGCGTCTCGGGTTGGCCAAGACCCAGCTCGCCACCGACCGCGGCGCCGAAGCCGAACCCACGCTGCGCGCCATCGCCAACACCAACACCTTGGAGCAAGGCGCCGAAGCGCAATACCTGATCGGAACCCTTCTTCAGCAGCGGCGCGACTATGCCGCGGCCCAAGACGCCTACTCGCGCGTCAGGGTGCTGTATGAGGCGTATTCGGGATGGGTGTCGCTGGCTATTCTCCGCTCCGCCGAATGCCTGAACGCCGTCGGCAGCACCACGGACGCGCAACGCACCTTGCAGGCCCTCATCGAACGATTCCCCGGAACACCGGCCGCCGAAGAGGCTCGCCGTCTTTTACAATAACATCTGAATGGATCTCACACGCTCCGACCTCCGCACGGTGCGGGGGGCGCTGACCCTGCCTCCCGACAAATCCATCGCCCATCGCGTCGCCATGTTCGCCGCCTTGGCCGAGGGGGAATCGGTCATCCAAAACTATTCGATGGCGGCCGACCCGCAGACCACCTTGTCCTGTTTCCGCCAGTTGGGAGTCGACATCCAGCAGCACGGCCATACCGTGACGGTGCAGGGTGTGGGTCGTGACGGACTCCGCGCCTCCGACGGAGAGATCGATTGCGGCAATTCCGGCACCACCATGCGGTTGCTCACCGGCATCCTGGCCGGAGCGGGCATCCGCGCCGAGCTCGTGGGCGACGCGTCACTCAGTTCCCGCACCATGAAGCGCATTCTGGATCCGCTGAGCACCATGGGTGCGGTGGTCGGCTCGCGCTCCGGATTCCTGGCGCCGCTCACGCTCGAAGGCGGCACCCGCCTGCGCGCCATCCGCTATCCCTTGCCCATCGCTTCGGCCCAGGTCAAAAGCTGCATCCTGCTGGCCGGGCTCTTCATCGACGAGCCCACCGAAGTCATCGAATTCACCCCGAGCCGCGACCATACCGAGCGCCTGCTCCAGCTTCCTTCGGAGACCTTGGCGGACGGAAGCCTGATTTTGCGTTCGCATCGCGGCATGTACATCCCCAAGATGAACCTGCGCGTGCCGGGCGACTTCTCGGCCGCCGCGTTCTGGCTCGTCGCGGGAAGCATCTATCCGGGCAGCGAGATCGTGCTTCCGAACACCGGACTCAACCCGACGCGCACCGCCGCCATGAAGATCCTTCGGCGGATGGGGGCGGACATCGAGATCGATGTGGACGACCAGAGCCTGCTCGAGCCCACCGGAACCTTCACGGTGCGTCATGCCGTGCTCCAGCCCACCGTGATCGAGCCGGCCGAAATCCCGAACGCCATCGACGAACTGCCGATCCTCAGCGTGGCGATGGCCTTCGCCGACGGCGTGTCCGAATTCCGAGGCGCCGAAGAGCTCCGCCACAAAGAGACCGACCGCCTCGCCGCGGTCGCCACCATGCTCAAGACCGCGGGCGTGCGGGTCGAGGAACTGCCGGATGGCTTGCGCATCCACGGGCGGCCCGACTTCGTGCCGACCGCCGGCACCTTCGAGACCTGGCACGACCACCGCATCGCGATGTCGGCCGGCATCCTGGCCGGTCGCGCCCCCGGCCTGAGCACCATCCGCCACGCCGAATGCACCGCCATCTCATACCCGAGGTTCTGGGACGACTTCACCGCTGTGTCCGACTGACACCCCGACTCTGACAGTTCGTCAGAAATCGGCGAGGGAATCCCGCATGGCACGTTCATTGTCGGAGTCGTGGCATGTCTGAATTCACAACATCCCTCAACAAGCTCGCCAAAGAGCTCGAATCGTTCGCAGCCAAGCTGTTGCCGGAAGACATGCTCGACAGTTTCCTGCCCTCCGCCGATCTGGTGGATGCGGGAACCGAGTATCTGATCAGACTGGATGTACCCGGAATTTCGAAAGACCGCCTCAAGGTGGATGTCGCCGATGGCACACTCACCGTCAGAGGCGAGCGCGATGCCGACGAAAGCGGCACCTACCTCAAGCGTGAACGCCGCCATGGCGTGTTCCTGAGGGCGTTCACCCTTCCCGAACCGGTCGGGAAAAAAGACATTACCGCCCGTTTCAAAGACGGTGTTCTCACCCTGACGGTGAAGAAAACCGTGGTTGATGCGGACGCCACCCACATCGATATCCAAGACTAAACACGAACAGACACCATTATGGGAAAAATCATCGGAATTGACCTCGGAACCACCAACTCGTGCGTATCCGTGATGGAAGGCAACGAGCCGGTCGTGATCGCGAACTCCGAAGGGGGCCGCACCACGCCGTCGGTCGTCGCATTCACCAAAGACGGCGAGCGCCTCGTAGGCGCCGCGGCCAAGCGCCAGGCCATCACCAACCCGGCCAAAACCGTCGCTTCGATCAAGCGCTTCATGGGCCGGATGTCGAACGAAGTGACCTCCGAAACCAAACACATCAGCTATGCGGTGGTGAAAGGCGAAGACGGCACCGCCCGCGTGCAGATCGACGACCGCCAGTATGCGCCGCAGGAAATCTCGGCCATGGTGCTCATGAAAATGAAGCAGACCGCCGAAGAATACCTCGGCGAGAAAGTGACCGAAGCGGTGATCACCGTTCCGGCCTATTTCAACGACGCGCAGCGCAAAGCCACCCAGGAAGCGGGCAAGATCGCCGGCCTGGATGTGAAACGCATCATCAACGAGCCGACCGCCGCCGCCCTGGCCTACGGCTTGGACAAGAAAGACAAGCTGCAGACCGTCGCCGTGTACGACCTCGGCGGCGGAACCTTCGACATCTCGATCCTCGAGCTGGGCGATGGCGTGTTCGAAGTGAAATCGACCAACGGCGACACCCACTTGGGTGGTGACGACTTCGACGGACGCATCATCCAGTTCCTCATCGACGAGTTCAAGAAATCGGATGGTGTGGACCTGAGCAAAGACCCCATGGCCATGCAGCGTCTGAAAGACGCCGCCGAGAAAGCCAAGATCGAGCTCTCCGGTTCGCAGAAGACGAACATCAACCTGCCGTTCATCACGGCCGACCAATCCGGTCCGAAGCACTTGAACATCGACCTGAGCCGCTCCAAATTCGAGCAGCTGGTGGATGACCTCGTGCAGCGGAGCCTGCGTCCGACCGAGCAAGCCCTGAAAGATTCCGGACTCAACGTGAGCCAGATCGACCAGGTGATCCTGGTGGGCGGCTCGACCCGCATCCCGAAAATCCAGGAAGTCGTGAAAGCCTTCTTCGGCAAAGAGCCGCACAAAGGCGTGAACCCGGATGAAGTGGTGGCCGTGGGCGCCGCCATCCAAGGGGGCGTCTTGACCGGCGACGTGAAGGATGTGGTTCTGCTCGATGTGATTCCGCTGTCGCTGGGCATCGAAACCCTCGGAAGCGTGATGACCAAACTGATCGACGCGAACACCACCATCCCGACCAGCAAGACCGAAGTCTTCTCCACCGCGGCCGACAACCAGACCAGCGTGGAAATCCACATCCTGCAAGGCGAGCGCACCCGCGCGGCCGACAACCGGACCCTGGGCCGCTTCCACCTCGACGGTGTTCCCGCCGCGCCTCGTGGCGTGCCTCAGATCGAAGTGACCTTCGACATCGACGCCAACGGTGTGCTCAGCGTGAAAGCCAAAGAGAAAGTGAGCAACAAGGAACAGACCATCCGCATCGAAGCCAGCTCCGGATTGAGCGACGCCGAGATCGAAAAAATGCGCCGCGCCGCTGAAGAGCATGCCGAAGAAGACCGCAAGCTGAAAGAGACCATCGACAAGCTCAACGCGGCCGACAACCTCATCTTCACCACGCGCAAGCAGCTGGATGAGCACGGCTCGAAAGTGGCCGACAGCACCCGCCAGTCGGTCGAAGACGCCCTTGCGAACCTCGAAAGCATCCATAAATCGGGTGTCACCGAAGGCCTCGAAGAAGCCAGCGCCGCCGTGAACGCCGCCATGAACGCCTTCTCGCAAGAGATGTACGCCGCGGCGCAGGACGCGGCTCCGCAAGACGCCGCCGACGCCGGTCCGGCCGACGAGCCGAAAAAAGGCGACGGCGCGGTGGATGCCGACTTCGAAGTGGTGGATGAGAAGAAATAACGCCTGACGCTAGACGCTAGACGCATGAAGCCCCGGAACGATCCGGGGCTTTTTTTTTACCTTGAGGGATGAATCCAGACCCACATCGCGACCCATGATCCTCGGCATCGAATCTTCCTGCGACGAAACGTCGGCCGCGGTCTACGACCGCCAGCGCGGCCTGCTGAGCAACGTGATCAGCTCGCAGTCGGTGCACGAGCGCTTCGGCGGCGTGGTGCCCGAGCTTGCCTCCCGCGCCCACCATGCGCACATCTCGCACGTGGTGGCGCAAGCCTTGGATGAAGCCGGCATCGGCACGCAGGACCTCACGGGCATCGCGGTGGCGAACGGTCCCGGACTGATGGGCGCCCTGCTCGTGGGCATGAGCTTCGCCAAAGGGCTGCACATGCGGCTCGGCATCCCGCTGGTCGGCGTGAACCACATCGACGCGCACATCTACGCCAATTTCCTGGAATCGACGCCCGAGTATCCGTTCATCGCCCTCATCGTGAGCGGCGGACACACCCGCATCACCCTCGTGCGCGGCTTCATGGATCACGAGATCCTGGGCGAAACCCGCGACGACGCCGCCGGCGAAGCCTTCGACAAGACCGGAAAGCTGCTCGGCTTGCCGTATCCCGCGGGTCCGGTGATGGACAAGCTCTCGCAAGGGAAGAACCCGCGCTTCGTGGACTTCCCGAAATCCTTCCTCAACGAAGGCTACGAGTTCAGCTTCTCCGGCTTGAAAACCGCCGTGCTGTACCACCTGAAGGCCGTGCCGGAAGCGGACCGCGCCGCCTACATCGCCGCGAACCTGGGCGATCTCTGCGCGTCGATCTCGGACGCGATCACGAGCGTGCTCGTCACCAAGACGATGCGCGCGGTGGTCGAAACCGGCGTACGCACCGTGGTGCTGGCCGGCGGCGTGAGCGCCAACTCGATGCTGCGCGAAAAAATCAAGGCTGTCATCCTGAGCGAGCGCAGCGAGCGAAGGACCTCGCTACACATCCCTCGCCCCGTGCATTGCACCGACAACGGAGCGATGATCGCGGTGACCGGGTGCATGATGCTGGATGCGGGTTTGGCGGACGGACTCGATTTAAAGGCGTTTGCCACAGGAAGCTGACAGCTTCTCCTGTAAAAATCTTCCTCCCTGCGAAACACTCCCTCGAAATTTCTTACGTTGTGAGGAATGTCATCTCCCCTCGCTCCGTACATCCCCTCGCCTGAACGTCCGTGGAACCGGCGACGTGCCGCCCATCTGCTGCGTCGAACCGGGTTCGGCGCCCCGGTAGCCGCGATCGAAGACGCCCTGGCCAAAGGCCCCGCCCCCACCGTCGACGCCATCATCGACGCGTGCGTCGCCCAGGCGCCCATCCCCAAACCCTCCTGGGCCGAAATCGGAGGCCCTTATTCCGGCTGGACCGCCGCCCAGGTCTCCGAGTATCTCGCCCAGCGCGGCGTCTGGGCCACGGAATTCCGCACGTCCCTCACGCAGCAGCTGCTCACGACCGGGCTCCATGGCCGCCTCACCCTGTTCTGGCACAGCCATTTCACGACGGAGTACTCCGACTATTTCCTGCGTCCGCAGTTCGCGTACCGCTACATCGACCTGATCCAGCGCTTCGCGATCGGCGATGTCAAGAAGCTGACGCACGACATGGGCCTCAATCCGGCCATGCTCCTCTACTTGAACGGCAGCCAGAACACACGCACCGCTCCGAACGAGAACTATGCCCGCGAGCTGCTTGAACTGCACACGCTCGGCGAAGGCAACGGCTACACGCAGAAAGACATCGAGGAGCTGGCCCGCGCCTTCACCGGGTACACGGTCGACATCCCCAACCTGAAGGTCGTCTATGTGAACTCCAAGTTCGACAACTGGTACAAAACCGTCTTCGGGCTGTGGGAGAACTTCAACTACAGCATGGCCCACGACCACGTGTTCACCGCCCGGCGCGACCTCGTGGCCCGCCACATCAGCGGCCGCCTGTACAGCCATTTCGTGCATGCGGTGCCTGATCCCGAGGTGGTCGACGCCATGGCCGTGCGCCTGATCGAAGCCCGGTGGAACGTCGAGCCTGTGCTCCGCGACCTCTTCAAAAGCGAGCATTTCTTCGAGGATCCGCGGATCGGCGCCATGATCCAGTCCCCCTTCGTGCTGCTCGGCTCGTTCGCGAACAACCTGGGCATCCCGGTGACGCCCAGTGTCGCGGCCCAGGTCGTGACCCACGCCAAGACCCTGGGACAGGACCTCCTCCAACCGCCCAACGTGGCCGGGTGGCCCGGGCATCGCGCCTGGCTCGACACCTCGTTGCTGCCCTCGCGGTGGAACAGCCTGCAGACCCTGTTCACCACATTCGCCAAGCCGCTATACGACGCCGTGATCGCCATGCCTGAGCATCGAGACCCGTATGCCCTGGCCGCCGCCCTGGCCGAACGCGTGCTTCCGGTGCCTTTGGACACACAGCACACGATCGGCCTCGGCGACATCCTGCTGTCCGGCATGCCGGCCTACGAATGGGACCTCGGCGCCTTCGGCGGCTTCGCCCGCCTCACGGGGCTGCTCGCCCATCTGTACACCCTTCCCGAATCCCAGCTCCACTGACCCATGTGTGACACGCTACCCCACGGTTCCGCCCTGGAGCATGGCCACGACCATGAGAAGGCGCATGCCCAATGGAGCCGCCGCGACTTCCTGAGCACGGCCCTCTCCGCCGCCGGCTTCGGTTTCCTGCTCGGGAGCACGCCGGTGAAGGCCTTCGCCACCCATCCGATGATGTCCATGCTGGCAGGGATGGAGACCGACCGCGTGCTGGTGCTCATCCAGCTGAACGGCGGGAATGACGGACTCAACACCGTCATCCCCATCCGGAACGACCTCTATTACCAACGCCGTCCGACCCTGGGCATCCGCGCGGCCGACGCCTTTTCGCTGAACGCCGACACGGGGCTGCATCCGCAATTGCGCGGGCTGGAAGCGATGTGGGGCGACGGACAGATGTCGATCGTTCGCAACGTGGGGTATCCTGGGCCGAACCTGTCGCATTTCCGGGCCACCGACATCCTGGTGACCGGCAGCGACAGCGATGTGATCGAGAACACAGGATGGATGGGACGCACCCTCCACGGGCAGTATCCGACGTACCCCTCGCCCGAGTTCAAGCGGCCCTTGGCCGTGCAGATCGGCACGAACGCTTCGCTCATGTTCAGCGGTCCGACCGCGGGCATGGCCATGAACATCAACAGCGTGGCATTGTTCGAGCGGCTGGCCAGCAGCGGTAAAGCCTACGACACCGAGGATGTGCCTGACACCCTGTACGGAGAAGAGCTGCGCTACCTGCGCTCGCTCACCAACCAATCGTATGCGTATGCCGGCGTGGTTCAGCAGGCCAGCCAGAAGGGCGTGAACCAGGCCAGCTACCCTTCGGGAAACAGTCTTGCCACAAATCTGGCCATTGTCGCGAAGCTCATCAAAGGCGGCTTGGGCGCCCGCGTGTACATGGTGTCTCTGAACGGATTCGACACTCACGCGAACCAGTCCACCACGCACGCCACGCTGATGGCGCGGCTTTCCGGCGCGGTCACAGCCTTCTACGCCGACCTCGCCGCGGGCGGCTTGGCCGACCATGTGGCCGCCATGACCTTCTCCGAATTCGGACGCCGTGTGAACGAGAACGGCAGCGCCGGCACCGACCACGGCAGCTCCGCACCCATGTTCCTGTTCGGAGGCGGCATCCAGGGCGGACTCAAAGGCGCCGCGCCGAGCCTGTCCGCGCTCGACGCCAGCGGCAACCTGCGCTTCGACACCGACTACCGCCAAGTCTATGCCACCATGATGACCGACTGGTTCGGCATCGCGCCCGAGGCCGTGGCCGCCGTCTTCGGCAAGCCCTTCGACACGCTCGACCTGGTGCGCGAGCCCATCACCACGGACCTCCCCCGTGGCGAACAGCCGATGGAGATCGAGCTGGCGCAGAATTTCCCGAATCCTTTCAATCCGTTTTCGGTGATCGGTTTTCGGTTGTCGGTGGATGCGCCTGTACGACTCATCCTCTATGATCTCATGGGTCGGGAGATCGCTGTTCTGGCGGATGGGGTGATGCCGGCCGGGGAGCATCGCGTCAGCTTCGACGCCACGGACCTGGCCAGCGGCGTGTACCTGTACGCCCTGACCGCGGGCGGACGCACCCTCACGCGGAAGATGACGGTGCTGAAGTAGGCCTCAGTAGCTCAGGCACTGGCGGAGGAAGACATCGCCGTAGACCAGCGTGTCCGCCACGGTGAAGGCGTAAGTCGTGGAGCCGGCGGCCTGCAGGCGCAGCTCGTAGCGGCCGGGGTCGAGCGTCATCCGCAGCAGACCGCGATGCACACGCAGCGGCGTGATCTCCGTGTCGTAGTAGCTCAGCACCGAGGAGCGGTCGACCAGGTTGAG
>CAYVRS010000018.1:16869-23679 GCA_964454075.1 uncultured Chitinophagales bacterium | reverse complement strand
ATACATCCGCGATTTGACGGTGTTCACGGGCTCGCCGAGCACCTCGGCGATTTCGGTGAAGCTGAGCTGATGCAGTTCGCGCATTACCACGACTTCACGTTGTTCGATGGGGATGCGCTGCAAGGCGGCATCCAACACTTTCGACAGGCTTTGCATCTGGGCGGCATCCGGTTCGGCGGCGGCTGGCACATCGACCTCGTCCAGGTCCACCGGACGCATGATCTGCCGGTGTTTGGATTTGAGCAGGTCCATGCAGGCGTTCCGAGTGATGCGGACCAGCCAGGCTTGGAAGCCATCGGCCGATTTGAGGGTATGCATCTTCTGATACGCCTTGATGAACACGTTCTGCGTCACATCCTGCGCATCGTCGGGATCGCCGATGAGCCGCACGGCGATGGAGTAGACCAGATCTCTGCGGCGGCGCATGAGCAGCTCGAAGGAGGGCTCGTGTCCGTTCAGGAACGCATGGATGAGTTGTGGATCGGTCATCGTCATGCGTTTAAGACGATTGAAAGTCTCAAACCGATTTACGCCGCCGGAAGAATGTTTCGGGCGCGCAATTCCTGAAGCACGCGCTCGGTCATGTCGCTGCGGAACTGCTCTTCGAGCCGGATGTCCAGCACATAGGCTTTCACCCGGAACTTGAGCAGGTTCTGCGAGCCCACGGGCTGGCTGCTCACATGCACCGCGACGGGTTTCTTCAGATACACGTACCGTGAGGTGCGGGCGGCCCGCTTGCCGATGGCGATCACCTCGTCCTGGTCGATGTTCAGCGGAAGCAGCAACTCGGCCACCACCTGGCAGTCGAGGGCGCTGGAATTGGAATTCGAGACCGCGCGGCTCATCAGTTCCCCGTTCGGGATGGTCACCACCGAATCATCGTCGGTGACCACCCGGGTGGAACGCAGACCGATTTCGAGCACTTCTCCATAGGTGTTGTCGACCCGGATCTTGTCTCCCACCTGGAACGGCTTGTCCAAGATAATCAGGATGCCGCCGAAGATGTTCTTAAGGATGTCCTGCGAAGCGAACCCGACAGCGATGCCGATCGACGCCGAGACCGTCAGGATGGTTTCAATCGGCGGATTGAAGATCCAGGCGATGATCGCATACAGACCCACGGCCCAACCAAGCACTTTGACGACCGGAATCAGCCGCTTGATGAGCAACCGGCGATGGTTGAAGCGCTCTGCCAAGCTGTTGAGCACTCCGGTGACGAACCGGATGCCGAGCCAGATCGCCACCAGGGTGACCGATGCAAGGAACAGGTTCGAGCCGCTGAGGAGTTGGGGTAGATCCATGTCAGTGCAAGATGTTTTTGGATTGCAGGTACCTTGTCAGCGGACGCAACAGCACCGCATTCAACGAATAGCGCCCGTTTCGTACCGTCAGGATGCGGCGGGCATGCAGACGGGTGAGCGGCATCCGGCAATCGGAAGCGGGGCGGTTCTGCGTCATGGCCAATTCGTCGACACTCAGGTCCTGATGCTGCAAGATCGCCGCGATGGCGAAAAGCTCGTCCAGGCCGAACGCATCCCCGACTTCAATCAGATCGGCGGTCAAGGGTTCGATGGTGAAGGTGTCGGAGGTGATGCCGCGGATGGTGCGCAACCAGAACAGCATGGCGATCTTGATGTTGCCACGGCTCCATGTGGCCAAGTCGTCGAAATACCTCGCTTCCAGATAGTCCTGCCGGGAGTCTTCGTCATTCAACCGTTTCTTGTAGGCCCGGCTTCGTTTCACACTGTCGGATGGGATGAACACCGCCCGATAGCCGCTGACTCGGTGCCTGGACAGGATGGCGTCGCGGATGTCGTCCGCGCTCATCGCATCCGTCTCCACCACGTCGGTGAACGTGGCTGAACATTGGATCACGTCATCCAGATAATTCCAGGCATAGCGGGTGCAGGTCACCATCCAGAACACGCTGGATGCGGTCTCCGTGATGAACAGCAAAAACCTCTCCATGGCATCGAATCCGTTCATATGCCTCAGATACAGGTTCTGCATGCCTTCCACAACCACGCGACGTGGACTGCCGGATCGGATGCGGGTCGACAAGGCATCGAAATCGTCGGCATCCTCCACCTCGAAGTGGGTCTTGAGCACCTCCAGCAAGTCGTTCCCGCTATGCATGGTCTGAGGAATGACGATCCGGAGGATGGAGGCCTCCGCCAAGGAATCGGACAGGAACCGGTCGAGCAGGGAGGTCTTTCCGCTGCCGGCTTCTCCGACGATCGCGACGGAGGCGAACACCCCGTCGTGCCAGCGCCGATGCGTGTTTTCGAGACGCCGCAAGACCCCATCCCTTCCTTTCAGGTATCGAGGATCCGACACCGGGTTGAAATGGAATAGCGACCGATAGATCAGAGGAAGTGAGGACAGCCGTCGTTCGGTCTCGCTGAGGTACTCGGAGGCTCGGCTCCGGGCCACAGGCGCTTCCTCGGGTTCCGAGGCGAAGCCCAGCCAGCGCCGAGGAATCAGGGTCCGCTCCGACACGACCGATCGGAGATGACGCCAGCGCACCATGGTCTCGTCCAGCCCTTTCGACCAGAGTGACACGGCACGGTTCCAAATGCCCACGGCTTGGTCTTTGCGGTGGAGCCGCTGCTCTTCCGCCGCCAAGGGCGTGAAATTCTGGGTGGAGAAACAAGGTTCCAGAAGGTCGAACTCGGTTGCGATCGCGGCTTCGGCATGATCCAGGACGGCTTCCAGGCGGGTTCGGTAGTCTTCAGTGAGCTCCTGCAACCGCTGAGCCGCTCGCGCGAGGCCGTCTTTGTACAAGGTCTGTCTGTCGCCGGCTTCGGATGCCTCGGCCAGGGCGAGATTCACGTCCACCATGTCCCTCAGCTCATTCGCCCGACGAAGCAGGAATAGGAAATGGACATTCATGTCTTCGGAGAGCTGACGGAGCGTCACGAAGAGACGGAAAGTGAACAGGGATTCGAGCCGGTCACGCAGCGCGAAGGCTTCCCTATGGAACGGCGGTCTCGAGGTCGACTCGCGTCGATGCCAGACCTGCTCCGGGATCAGGAGGATGCCCTCGGAGAACGATGAAATCAGCGATTGAACGCCTTGCTGTTCCAGAAAGACCGCTTTCCGGTGGGATAGGGCATCCACCACATGGACCGTCAACCGTTCCCGGAGCGCCGACGCCACATCGGGGATGCGGGTCGGCACCGGAGAATCCGCCAACTCAAGCAGGTGCTTGTAGATCTCCAGCACGGGTTTGCGGAACTGCTGTTCTGCGGTTTTCCATGCGGTCGACATGGCTTGGACATCCACACGGCGGGCGTCGATATAGCGCCGAACCTCCTCGTGCGCGGCTTGGGTCTCCACGTCGTACGCCCGCTCGGCTTTCCATTGCAACGCCGCCCATTCGTATCGCAGATACGCCTTCTGCCGAGCGTGGGCGGCTCGGAAGACCCAATTCGTGGCCTCGCGTTCCGCCCAGACGGACCTGACAGCGTCTTCCAGTCGCGCGTGGGCGGTCTCAGGAGCCGCCAGACTCTCGATGCAGGCGTTCACGCAAGCCATCTCCATCTCATGGGCCAAAGAGATGGCGCGGCTGGGATGGGTCTTGCGGGTAAAGGACTCTCTGCAGGCTCGGATCCGATCGATGTCGGCGTCCACGGAGATGAAGGCCTCAAAGACCTGGTGGAGGGAATCGCTCAGGCTCGGTTTCATGTCGCAATATAACCGATGTGCCCGCACTTTTCGTATCTTGGATTGCGTTACGGAAGCACCACGTTTAGCGGCTCTTTTTCTTGAAAACCCGACTGTTCATCCTGTTTTGTCTGTTCATGGCCGGAGTGGTCTCCACGAGCCGGGCTCAGCCGTCGACGCTTCCGAACATCAGCGTGGCCACCCGTTCCGACGGCTTGGGTTTCGTGGTCCGTCTGCATCTGGCCTCCCCTGCGGATTCGTTCAAGCTGATCCAACCCAGCGCCGACCTCATCCAAGTGGCCGTCTACAAGAACGGGATCGTCGCCAATTCGGTGCGAATGCCCCAATCGCGGGCGCCGTTCACCGGCATGAAGATGCACGGCATTCCGCGGGGCGTCGGGCTCGACATCCGACTGGCCGCCGACCAATACTACATCGCCAAAGCCTATCCCGATGCCAATGGCCGGCATCTGCTGGTGGCCCTCACGCGATCGAACGCCCGCGAACTGGGCATCCTGAGCCAAGGCATGTCGCCGATCGATTGGGTCGCGGCGACCGCACGTCCCGCACAGGCTCCCGTTCAGACACCGCCACGCGACGAACCGGCGCCTGTGGAACCGAAGCCGGCGCCGGTCGACACCGTCAAGCGCGTTCCGCTTCCCGCCAATTCCTACGACCGCAAGCTGCATACGATTGTCATCGATGCCGGACACGGCGGCCACGACCCCGGTGCGATCGGTCCCCGCGGCACCCGTTCATCAACCTCTACGAGCGCGGACGCATGGCCAACCGGGCCAAGGGCGACCTGTTCGTCTCTATCCACGCCAATTGGTACCGAAGCTCCCAACCCAATGGCGCGGAAGTCTATTTCCTGGGTCTGCACCGCTCCGACGACGCCTTCGAAGTGATGAAGAAAGAGAACTCGGTGATCGCGCTCGAAGATCCCGCCACGCGCACCCGCGAGCTCACCGACGAGGAGATCATCCTTTATGAGCTCACCAATACGGCCTACATCGCCAACAGCCAATATTTCTCCGCCTTGCTCGACGAGCAGTTCAAAGACCACGCCCAGCGCCGCTCGCGAGGCGTGAAGCAGGCCGGCTTCCTCGTGCTGTACCATGCCTCGATGCCGGCGGTGCTCATCGAGCTCGGATTCATCTCCAACCCCACCGAAGAGCAGTTTCTGCGCAGCGACAGCGGCCAGCGCCAGCTCGCCGAATCCATTTTCAACGGCATCAAAAACTACAGAACCAAGGTGGAGCGATGAGTAAGCCCTTTGTGATCGGTGTGGCGGGCGGAAGCGGCTCGGGCAAAACCACGGTCGTGCGCCACATCATCGAACGCGTGGGTCCGGTGAACCTGACCTTGATCCAGCACGATTCCTACTACCGGGATCTCAAACACCTCCCCTTCGAGGAACGGGTGACGCAGAACTTCGACCATCCCGCCTCTCTCGAGACGGAACTGATGGTGTCTCACGTGACGTCGCTGCTCGCCGGACGGTCCGTCGAAATCCCCGTCTATGATTTTGCCGCGCACATCCGCGCTGAGCAGACGCTCAAAGCCTCTCCCCGACCGGTGATCCTGGTGGATGGGATCCTGATCCTGTTCGAGAAGGAGTTGCGCGACCTGATGGACCTGCGCATCTTCGTGGACACCGACGCCGATGTGCGTCTCTTGCGCCGCCTGAAGCGCGACCTGGTGGAACGCGGACGCAGCATCGACAGCGTGCTGAGTCAATATGAGAACTTCGTGCGCCCGATGCACCTCGAGTTCGTGGAGCCGACCAAGCGCTACGCCGACATCATCATTCCGCACGGTGGCGAGAATGTCGCCGCGCTGGACATGCTCGACGCCCTGATCACGAAAAAAGTGAGCGGCTGAGGGATTTCAGTCCGTCGAAAAGCAAGTCCGGCCGCACCGTTCCAAGACGTGAGAGCAGTTCCGCATCCGCTCCGGTCAGCACGACCTGCGCCTCCGGGGCGAAGGCATGCAGCTGACGCACATGGTGGATGATGCCCGCGGTCCAGGTTTCGAGCAGACCGGCTTTCAGCGCATCGGTGGTGCGTTGGGGCGGATACGTGTCGGACAACTCCCGCGGAACCGCCGGCAAGGCCGGAGCGTGCGTCCGCAGCGACGATTCCAGGATGCCCAAGCCGGGGGTGATGACGCCGCCAAGGAAGACGCCCGAGGCGTCGATGAGGTCGATGGTGGCCGCAGTGCCCGCGTCGATCACGATCGCCGCGCCGCCTACGAGCTCCCAGGCGCCATGGCAAGCCACGAAACGGTCGAGGCCCAAGGTCTCGGGTGTGGCATAAGAGATGCGCGCGGCCGGAATGTCGGATCGCTGGAGCCAGGCGACACCCGGCAAGGCCTGCCTCACCGATTCGACCACAGTACAGCCGAAGGCGGACTCGGTCCCCAGCGCTTGAGCCAGCTCATCGAGCGCATCGTGCCGGAAGCTGCCGAGCCGCTCCCAGCCCGATGACGTCGGTCGGGCCAGTTTCACCGTCGTATTTCCGGCATCCAGATACAACATCGTTGGGACGAAATGGGTACTTTTAGGCAAAATACAGCGCATTCATGACCCTATCCAACAAAGTCGCCATCGTGACCGGAGCCAGCGCCGGACTCGGCACCGCATTCAGCCGCGCGCTCGCGGCCAAAGGCGCCACCGTGTACGGACTCGCACGCCGCGCCGACCGCCTCCACGACCTCCACACCGAACTCGGCGAGCGGTTCGTTCCCGTGGTGATGGACGTCACCGACCGCGCCGCGCTCTTCGCGTGGGTGCAAGCCACCTTCAACGACGCCCACCGCCCGGACATCCTCGTCAACAATGCCGGATTGGGGCATTTCGCGGGCGTCGACGCGCTGACGACGGAACTCTCGGGTGGGTCGTACGAATTCGCCGAAACCGCACCGACTAGCGGAGCGTCGACCACCGCGACGCAGGAAGTCGGACTCGCGGGTGCGCTCTTCGGCTTCTTCGTCATCTTGATGTTCGGCCTCGGCAAGCAGGCGTCGGAAACGGGATTTCCGCTGAACTTCTTTTTCGGCTTCTTCTTCTGGAACTATTTCTTCTGTCTCAACCTCTTTTTCTGTTTCTTCCTCTACTTCTTTATTTGAATCTTCTGGTAAAAT
>CAYVRS010000018.1:11797-16859 GCA_964454075.1 uncultured Chitinophagales bacterium | reverse complement strand
ACATCGTGAACATCGCTTCCGTGGCCGGACTCATCGGAAACCCCAACCTCTCCGGCTACAACGCCACGAAATTCGGATTGCGCGGCTTTTCCGACGCGCTGATGAAGGAACTGCGCGGTTTCGGGATCAAGGTGAGCTGCATGTACCCGGGATCGATCGACACCGAGTTCTCCGCCACCAGCCATCCGAACATGATGCAGGCACCGGATGTGGCCACGGTATTGATCCATCTGCTCGAGATGCCGGACAATTTCCTGATCGACGAGATCGTGATGCGTCCATTGAACCCGAAACCACCCGGCGCATGAAACCGATGCTCCTGGCATTGATGGTGGTCTGGGCCGTATCCAGCTGCGAATCGGACAAACCGAAGGTGGATGAAGCCACCTATGTGGCGTTGCTCACGGAAGCGGCGCTCATCCAATCGGTCTACAATGCGGCCTACGACACGGTGGTGACGTCTTCCCTGTTCGAAGACGTGCTGAAGGAGTACGACGTGGACAAATGGGTCTTCCTGGAGAGCCACCAAATCTATCAGCGCGATCTGGAAGGCCAGGAACGCCGATGGAAGCAGGCGTTGGACAGCCTGACGGCCCAGTCACGCCGTCTTATGGAACCCTGAACTGTCGGATCTGACGCGCCCTTCACGCTGAAGCAGCGCCAGCACCTGCTTCACGACCTTCCGGCTCAGACCGAGATGCTGCTCGAGTCCGGCGATGGTCGATGCGTGGTCCAACCCGTTCAGGACCTCCGCGACACGCTTGGCATCCACGCCGTCCACTTCCGATGCGGCAAGGCATCGGTCGCAGAAACCGCAGCGTTCCGGAACCGACGTCTCCCCGAAATACCGGCGGATGTACGCCGTACGGCACGACCGGGTGGTGACGTACCCTTCCATGAATCGTAGTTTCTCGAGCAAGCGGTCGCGATGGCGTTCCACATCGTCGGGCGTGAGCGGAAGTTGACGCATCCGTGGATGTACCAGACGGATGCTCCACATCCCCTCGCTGCGTTCGAACGTGAGGATCCGGTCGAGTTCAAGCACTCGCAAGGCTTTGATCATGGCGTTGTGGTTCACGCCGCATTTCTGCAGGACGAAGTCCTCATCCAACCAATGCACGTCGGTCAGACTTTCGGGACCGAACGTCCGGAACAGCGTATCCACGAAGTCCTTTTTCCGGGCATTGGCTTGCGTGTCGAGCCACTCTCGAAGCGCATCGAGTGAGAGGAGGAACCGGAGGCCGATGCGTGGCTGATCCGGCTGTTCGGCTTCGATGAGTCCGAATTGCTTCAATGAGTTCCAGCAAAGGGCCACGTTGCGCGACGAGAGAGATCCGCGTTTCGTGACGGCCTCCAAGGCCACATACCCGGCGTCTTCCTGCTCCGAGCCGATGGCCAGGTTCAGGATGTCGGCGGTGACGTCGTAGACGGTCTGAAGCTCCTGCTTGGAGGGATATCCCTGCTTGATGCGGGTGCGCGCCTGGCTGGCGTCGGATTTCTTGACCAAGAGCGTCGGGTAGCTGATGGCGCCATCGCGTCCGGCACGACCCGCCTCCTGGTAATAGGCTTCCAAGCTGCCAGGCATGTCGTAGTGGATCACCCAGCGGCAGTCGGGCTTGTCGATGCCCATGCCGAAGGCGTTGGTGGCCACGACGACGGGCAAGGTGCCCTTCACCCACGCGGTTTGGATGCGTTTGCGTTCGTCGGAGGGGAGCCCGGCATGATAGGGTTCGCAGGCGATGCCCAAGGTTCGGATCTCGGCGGCGAGTTCGACGCAGCCACGCCGGGTGCCGGCGTAGACCAGTCCGGAGCCGGTGGCGTTCTTGACGAGGCGTTTGAGGCGGTCGAGTTTCTGTTCGGTCTCGTCGACCCACCATTTCAAGTTCGGGCGGCCGAAGCCTTTGGCCACGACCACGGGATCGGTGAAGCCCAGCACCTTCAGGATGTCGTCTTTGACCAGAGGCGTGGCGGTGGCCGTGAGCGCCATCCACCGGGCGTCGGGAAGAAGGGGTTGGAGGTTGGGACGGATGCGTCGGTAGGGCGGGCGGAACTCGTGCCCCCATTCCGAAATGCAATGCGCTTCGTCGATGGCCACCAGGGAGATGTTGAGGTCCGGGGCGTTGCGGATGAAGAGCGGGGTCTCCAGCCGCTCGGGCGCGCAATACAGCAGTTTGTACATGCCGTTGCGGGCGTTGATCAGACGCTGCTCCACCTCGCGCTGCGAGATCGTGGAATTGATGAACGTGGCGGGAACGCCTTGGCGGACCAGTGCGTCGACCTGGTCCTGCATCAGCGCCACCAAGGGCGAAATCACCAGCGTGAGGCCGGGAAGCACCGTGGCCGGTACTTGAAAGCAAAGCGACTTCCCTCCTCCCGTCGGGAAGAGGACCAAGACCTCCTTCCCTTCCAGCACGGCCCGCACGACATCGTCCTGACCCGGCCGGAAGGCGTCGTAGCCCCAGTGCCGCTTCAGCGACGCCAGGGCGGGGGTCAGGTCGACGGCGGACATGCGTCCGTCAGAGGACGGCTTTCATGTACTCGCGACGCATTTCAGCGATCGCTTGGATGGAAATCTCTTTCGGGCACACGGCTTCGCATTCGCCATGGTTGGAGCAGTCGCCGAATCCTTCCTTCTCCATCTGTTCGACCATGCGCACCACGCGGCGCTCACGCTCGGGCGCACCCTGGGGCAGATGCGCGAACTGCGCGATCTTGGCCGCGGTGAACAGCGAGGCGGAGGCGTTGGGGCAGGCGGCCACGCAGGCGCCGCATCCGATGCAGGCCGCGTAGTCGAAGGCCATGTCGGCATGCTCCTTCTGGATGGGGATGGCGTTCGCGTCGGGCGCGGAATTCGTGTTCACCGAGATGTATCCGCCGGCGGCTTGGATGCGGTCGAAGGCGCTGCGGTCCACCACCAGGTCTTTGATGATCGGGAACGCCGTGGCGCGCCAAGGCTCGACCACGATCGTGTCGCCGTCCTTGAATTTACGCATGTGCAGCTGGCAGGTGGCGGTGCCCTTCTCCGGACCGTGCGCCATGCCGTTGATCACCATGTTGCACGAGCCGCAGATGCCTTCACGGCAGTCGTGGTCGAACTCGATGGGCTCTTCGCCCTTGCGCATCAGCTTCTCGTTGAGGTGGTCGAACATCTCCAGGAACGACATATGGTCGCTCACCCCGTCCACCGTGTAATCGACGATGGCTCCGGGCGTGGAGGCGTTCTTCTGACGCCAGACTTTCAGATGGATGGTCATGTTTTCCATAGACACGATTACTTGTAACTCCGTTGGGTGAGGCCGACTTCAGCGAAATCGAGGGCTTCTTTGTGCAGGGTTTCGGGTTTGTCGTCGCCGTTGAACTCCCAGGCCGCGACGTAGGCGTACTCGTCGTCGTTGCGAAGGGCTTCGCCTTCGGGAGTCTGGTATTCTTCGCGGAAGTGTCCGCCGCACGATTCTTCACGGTCGAGGGCGTCTTGCGCCATCAGCTCGCCGAGTTCGAAGAAGTCGGCGATGCGACCCGCGTACTCCAGATACTTGTTATAGGTGGACGGTTCGCCCGGCACATACACGTTGTTCCAGAAGTCTTCTTTCAAGGCGCGGATGTCGGCGATGGCTTTCTTCAGCCCTTTCTCGTTGCGGGCCATGCCCACTTCGTCCCACATGATCTTGCCGAGCTGGCGGTGGTAGTCGAGAACGGTTTTGTTCCCTTTCACCGACAGCAGCTTGTTGATGCGGCTCACCGCTTCGTGCTCGGCGGCTTTGAACGCGTCGTGGTTCGTGTCGACTTTGGCCGGCGGATTGTTCGCCAGATAATCGCCGAGGGTATACGGGATGATGAAATAGCCGTCGGCCAGCCCTTGCATCAGCGCGCTCGCGCCCAAGCGGTTGGCACCGTGGTCGGAGAAGTTGGCTTCGCCCAAGACAAACAGGCCGGGAACAGTGCTCATCAGGTTGTAGTCGACCCACAGACCGCCCATGGTGTAGTGCACCGCGGGATAGATCATCATCGGAGTCTGATACGGGTTGTCGGCTGTGATCTTCTCGTACATGTCGAAGAGGTTGCCGTAGCGCTCGCGGATCTTGTCTTCGCCGTCGCGCTTGATGGCGTCACGGAAGTCGAGGTAGACGGCGAGTCCGGTCGGACCCACGCCCTGCCCGGCATCGCACACCTGCTTGGCGTTGCGGGAAGCCACGTCCCGAGGCACCAGGTTGCCGAAGCTCGGATAGCGCTCTTCCAAGAAGTAATACCGTTCGGCGTCGGGGATGTCGTTGGCGGCGCGTTTGTCGCCTTTGGCGCGGGGGACCCACACGCGTCCGTCGTTTCGCAGCGATTCCGACATCAGCGTCAGTTTCGACTGGTAGTCGCCCGACACGGGGATGCAGGTCGGATGGATCTGCGTGAAGCAAGGGTTGGCGAAGAACGCGCCACGTTTGTGCGCGCGCCAGGCGGCGGTCACGTTCGAGTTCTTGGCGTTGGTGGAGAGGTAAAACACGTTGCCGTACCCGCCGCTGGCCAGAAGCACGGCGTCGGCGGCATGGCGCTCGATTTCGCCGGTCACCAGGTTGCGGGCGATCACGCCGCGGGCGACGCCATCCACCACCACCAGATCCAGCATTTCGTGGCGTGCGAGCATGTCGATCTTGCCGGCATCCACCATCTTCATCATGGCGGAATAGGCGCCGAGGAGGAGCTGCTGACCGGTCTGTCCGCGGGCGTAGAAGGTGCGCGAGAGCTGCGCGCCGCCGAAGGAGCGGTTGTCGAGCAGGCCGCCGTATTCGCGGGCGAACGGAACGCCCTGGGCCACGCACTGGTCGATGATCAGGTTGCTGACTTCCGCCAAGCGATACACGTTCGCCTCACGGGCGCGGTAATCGCCGCCTTTCACGGTGTCGTAGAACAGGCGGTACACGCTGTCGCCGTCGTTCTTGTAGTTCTTGGCGGCGTTGATGCCCCCTTGCGCGGCGATCGAGTGGGCGCGGCGGGCCGAATCCTGGATGCACATCGCCTTCACGTTGTAGCCGAGTTCGGCCAGCGAGGCGGCGGCCGATGCCCCGGCCAAGCC
>CAYVRS010000018.1:5455-11787 GCA_964454075.1 uncultured Chitinophagales bacterium | reverse complement strand
CGTACCCACGATGATCACCGTGAATTTGCGCTTGTTGTTGGGGTTCACCAGCTTGATGTGGTCTTTATGGTACGCCCACTTCTGTTGCACGGGTCCCGGTGGGATCTTGCTGTCGAGCTTGGGGGACGTTTCGATCTTGGAGTTGGATTTGGAAGATGCCATGTTGCCTCAATAGACGATGTAGATCCAGATGGGGAGGACGAAGAAACCGAGCGCGATCGCGATGCCGAGGATGCCGGCCACGGTGTAGATCACCGGAGCCAGTTTCTTGTTCATCGCGCCGAGCGACTGCAGCGCGCTCCAGATGCCGTGGCGCAGATGGAAGCCGAGCATGAGCATCACGCCGCTGTACACGAGCACTTTGAGCAGGTTGTCGGCGAAGATCTCGATCACCAGCTTCGACAAGTCGCGCATCTGCTTCCCACCTTCGATGGTGGTGTAATAGGCGACGTCGGCGGTATCCCAACCCGGACCGAATTTCATGGTCTTCAAGTGCATGAACATGAACAAGAAGAGGATGCTGCCGCTGATGATCATCGTGCGGGAGCTGAAGCTCTGCTTGCTGGGGTCGCCTTTGCTGGCGGTGACGGCATACGCGTCAGGACGCGCTTTCCGTTTGCCCAGCCAGATCGACACGCCGATATAGGCATGGATCAGGAAGATGGCGGCCAATCCGAACTCGATCACATACAGCAGGAACCCGAGGTCGTGCAGGAAGAGGGCGTAGCGGTTGAAGGCGTTGTCGGGCTGGCTCGGATCGACCACGAACAGGGTCAGGTTGGCCGACAGGTGACCGATGAGGAAGAGCACGAGGGCGATGCCGGTGACCCCCGTAAGGAGTTTGCGTCCCACCGAATTTTGGAACGCGGTCAATAGGGTAAGCATGCGGGCGGGATGACCTTAGGTGGATGGTTTTGACTATCGGAATATAGCGCTTAACCGGCACTTATCGGAACATCGTTCCTGTATTCAAGCGGGGTTTTTGATCCGGTTAATCTGCGGAATAATAGCAACCATCATGGCATGGTAATCGAATTTCCTTGTATTTCTTGTTACCCCATGCTTCTCGAAGTGCGTTAATCCAAATCTGCGGATTATCCGTGTGAAAATAAACACCCCAATAATCTGGTGATGCATATGGAATGTCATTCACCAATCTTTGCACAACATTCTCGTATTCACCAAAATCAGCTAGATCAACTGATTTTCCCTTCTTAACAATCACACGCACACCACCAGATGTTGGAATACTCACTTTATTCCATTTCTCCCCATTCTTTATTGACCACCATTCATCTCCAAAGCGAGCATAGCGGATTCCCCAATCCAGGGTCTCGTCTGCATCAGCAGGGAAATTCGGTCCTGAGACGTTGCATCCTGCGAGGATCAGGGTGAATAGACAGATCGTTACATAGTTCATAACTCTTGTCCTTTTCATTTACTTGAGCAAGTTCAGTTTTTGATGAAACACAATCGGGTATCCGCTTGCGAGTCCGGTAATCCGATATTGGGCAATATACACACCTGAAGCTAACCCAGATCCCACATTCCATTGTAACGAGTGGGAACCGCTGGAAAGTACCTGATCATGGACAGTAGTCACACGCCGACCCATGACATCAAAGATCTCTATGCGCACATGCGACGATTCTGGCAGTTCAACACCAAGTTGAGTTGAGGGATTGAAGGGATTCGGGTAGGCTTGCTTTACCGTAATTTTTTCCGGGAGGGTTGAATCTGTTCCTGGTTTCTCTTTAAGTGGGGCATCCACCAAATAACCTGATGTCCACTCAATTCTCGGCACACCAAGGGAAGGATCTCGAGGTGGAGCGGACTTCGCATCCCCTAATGTAGTGCCTTTTCGAGCGTCGTGCGAGGGAAAAGCAGGAGCAGCCGGCCGTCGTGAAGGGCGAGGTCGACGCACCCTGGCGGGATGGGAATCTCGGCGACGGTCTTCCAGGTGGCGTCGAGCACGAAAACGGCCTCACCGGCGAGGACCAAAGCGCCGTCTGGGGTTCCGGCCACGCGTCGGACCGGCGCCTGAAAGCGGCGGAACCCGGTTTCCAGACCGAACCGGTTCAGGATGTACACCACGTCGCCTTGGGAGAGCAGCACGGCATCGCCCGAGACGGCGACGTCCGACGCGTCGGCGTTGCGGATCGATGGCGGAGTGAACGCGGCGTCGGCTTCGCCGTTCGGGCGGAATTTGCGCAGGGCGCGGCCGGCCATGTCGAGCGCGAAGAGCTCACGGTGAACTCGTTGGAGACGTCGACATCCGCCGGGCGGCCGAAGGCGCCGAGTCCGGCGCGCCGGCCGTCGGAAACCACGGCCTTGTCGCCCGCATCCGCCACAACGATCGTTCCGGTTGCGGAAACGGATATCGAGACCCCCTCGATGTATGCCGAGGGCGGACTCAGCAACAGGCTAAGCGCGAGAAGCGGCCACACGTCGCAATCCCTTCTGGCCGATGTCGGTGCGATAGGTCGCGCCTTCGAACTGGATGCGTCGCACCGAGGCGTAGGCCGCGTCGATCGCGGCTTGCAGGGTGTCACCATGGCCCACCACGTTGAGCACACGGCCGCCGTTGGTGACGATCTGTCCGTCGACCTCGGCGGTTCCGCTGTGGAAGACCTGGACGTCAGGCTCGACCAAGCCGAGGCCATGGATCGGGAACCCTTTCGGATAGCTGCCCGGATAGCCTTTCGAGGCCATCACGACGGAGCAGAAATAGCCGGGCTTGGAGCTGAACGAGGCGTACTCGAGGCGCTCGCTGACGGTCATCAGCATCATTTCGAGCAGATCCTGCTCCATGGACGGCACGATGACCTGGCACTCCGGATCGCCGAACCGGCAATTGTATTCGACGACTTTGGGTCCGTCTGCCGTCATCATCAAACCGGTGTATAGAATGCCTTTGTACGGGGTCTCTTCGGAAGCCATGGCATCGATGGTGGGCTGCACGATGGTGTCGAAAATAGTCTGCAGCATGGCCTCATCCAGCAAGGGTGCGGGCGAATAGGCTCCCATCCCGCCGGTGTTCAGACCAGTGTCGCCATCGCCGATGCGCTTGTGATCTTGCGCGTAGCCGATGAGTTTGGCGGTTTTTCCGTCGGAGACCGCGAAGACCGACACTTCCTCGCCCTGCATGAATTCCTCGAGCACGAAGACGTCGGCCGCGGCGCTCAGGGAGACGTCGTTCAGGATGAGGTCGATCACCTCACCCGCATGCTCGGCGCTGTCGCAGATGAAGACTCCTTTTCCGGCGGCCAGTCCGTCGGCTTTGAGCACGACCGGAAACACATCCACATTCGACAGATACTCGCGGATTTGCGACACTTCGTGGCGTTCGAAAACATGGTACCCGGCGGTCGGAATGCCGTATTTCTGCATGATGGATTTGGAGAAGCTCTTGCTCCCCTCCAATCGGGCGGCGGCCTTCGAGGGACCGAAGACCTTCACGCCATAGTCTTCGAGGTAGTCGGTGAGTCCGTCGACCAGCGGTTTTTCCGGACCGATCACCACGAAGGTGATGCCGGTCTGTTCGATGAATTCGAGGACGGCCTCATGGTCGTCGGTGTCCAGATCCACATTGGTTCCGAACTGGGCGGTACCCGGATTGCCGGGAGCGATGTACAGGGCGTCGAGCAAGGGTGATTTGGCCAAGCCCCAGGCGAGCGCGTGTTCACGGCCGCCGCTTCCGATCAGGAGTACCTTATGGGTTTCCATACTAGCGCAGGTTGATTGCGGTTTGCACGACAGACATCAGGCTGTCGGCTTTGAGGCTGGCGCCTCCGATGAGGCCGCCGTCGACATCGGGCTGGCTGAGCAGCTCGCCGGCATTGTCGGGTTTCATGCTGCCGCCATACAGGATCTTGGTGTCGGCGATAAGCAGGGAACGGATGAAGGCGTGCATCTCCTGGGCTTGCTCGGGCGATGCGGTCTCGCCGGTTCCGATGGCCCATACGGGCTCGTAGGCGATCACAACCTTGGCGACGTCCGCGGCGGAGAGTCCGTCGAGCGCGGCGAGAGTCTGCGTTTTCACGACATCGAAATGAATCCCTTTCTTGCGCTCCTCCAGCACTTCGCCGACGCAAAGCACCGGTGTGAGGCCGGATTCCAGGGCTTTGCGCACTTTCTTGGCCACGATGGCGTCGGTCTCCCCGAAATACTGGCGACGCTCGGAGTGACCCACGATCACATAGCCGACGCCCATCTTGGCCAGCATGCTACCCGAAATCTCGCCGGTGTAGGCGCCATCATTCTCGAAATGCAGGTTTTGCGCGCCGATGGAGGCGTTTCCGGCACGGACCAGCGCCGAAGCGAGCGACACGAAGGGCACGCAGACCAAGGTCTCGACCTCAGGGTGTCGAGGCGAGTTGAACGCGGCGAAAAAGGCTTCGGTCTCTGCCGGACCGTTGTTCATCTTCCAGTTGCCGGCGATCAGAAAAGAGCGTTTCATCAGAGATTGGGAATGGTCAGAAGTGGATTGAGGTCGGCTTGGAGCGCCGTGATGTCGTAGGTGAAATAGCGGCCGATGATCAGGCCGTCGGATCCGACGAGGTAGCGCACAGGCACCCGATCGATGCGCAAGGTCTCCGCCAGGGTGGATGCGGCGAAGGCGCCGCTCGGCGCCACGGCCCAGTCGGGTTTGCGGCGCGCGATGAACGCGGCGACGGGTTCGGGACGCGTATCCAAGGGAACGGTCACGAAACGGATGCCTTTGCCGGCCGCACGGCGCTGAAGCCGCTGCAGGTCGGCGAACGCGGCGTCGTAAGCCGCATCGCCGAACGCGACGAATTCCAGCACATACGGCTTTCCTCTCAAGGTTGTGTTGCTCACGGAGTCGGTCGACGTGGCGATACTGAACTCGGGAAGCGGCTTGCCCGGAACCAGGTGGATCAGCTCATATTGGAGCGCCTCAGCCCAGCCGTCGTAATCGGTGCCGGCCTGTTTCTTTCGGAAGGTGGCCAGCTCGGCGAGCGAGCGCTCCGCATCTCCGGCGAGCAGCATGAGCTCGACGCGACGCATGTCCGCCGATACCTGGAGCTCTTTGTCACGCGTGGTGCCGTGCAGCGAATCGACATAGCCCAGGGCGGCATCCAACCCCATCCGGCTGAGCAAGAGGTCGGAACCGAAACTCATTTTGGTCGCGAAATCCATCCGACTGTCGCCCAATTCCGAAAGGCGGTTCATGAGCAAGGGTTCGTCCACACCCACAAGCATTTCGATGCTGTTGCGGGACGCCTGGTCGGCGGCGAAGGTGCCTGGATAGGTGTCGCGGAAGGACCAGTACAGGTCGCTCCACTGCTTGACGATGCTCACGACGGAATCGGGCGGCACCACGCCGGAGGTGGAGATGCGGATGAGGCGGTCGAACTGGCGGTTCATCCTCGTGAGCGTGGCCCAGGCGTTGTTCTCGAGCGACTGCACGGTGAAGGTCTCCGCCAATCGGGGAATGGCTCCGGTCACGCGCAAGGTGTCACCCGGCGCCAAAATGAGGTCTCCGATGTGCAGCACGCGGTTGTTGCGCGAAATGGTCATCGAGTACGCCCCTTTCTGAGGCACACGGACCACGCCGCCGAAGTAGCCGTCGATGTCCGATTGGGCCTTGAAAAGGGTGTCTCCCAGGAAGGTGATGTCGACGACGATCCCGGCGAGGTCGTTGCTGCCGTCCACCGTGATCACTCCGGAGAGGATGGCGGTTTTCGGCGCTTCGGTGTGTTCAGGGGAACAGGCGGTGCTCAGCAGCAAGGCTGCGGCCATCCATGCGAGAACTTTCATGCGTGTGATTTCAATTTGCGGATGACTATCTCGGACACCATCTGGGGGTTGGCTTTGCCTTGCGACGCGCGCATCACATTGCCGACGAAAAACCCGAGCAAGCCGTCTTTCCCGCTGTTGTAGGCGTTCACTTTGTCCATGTTGGCGGCGATCACCTCATCGACCAGCGGTTCGAGGAAGGAGGTGTCGGAGACTTGGATCAGCCCTTTCTCCTTGGCGATGGTTTGGGCATCGCGGGCATCCTCCAGCATGGCGGTGATGAGATCGGTGAGTCCGTTGGAGCTGATGAGTCCGTCGATACGCAGCTTGAGTGCGCCGCGCAGCGCCTCTGGCGTGATGGGGAATTCGGAAATCTCCCATTTGCGCTCGTTCAGGAAGGTGCTGATGACGTTCGTGATCAGGTTCGAGGCCATCTTCACATCACTCAAGGTCGGTTCGTAGCCGGCCAGGTTTTGCATGGTGACGGGCTGACCCGACACCACCGTATCGAAATAATCGCCTTTGGCTTTGTCTTCGGTGAGCACGCGGGCGTCGAAATCAGGCACACCGAT